>JBLHKV010000008.1:0-32526 GCA_047618115.1 Halieaceae bacterium
TTTTTCCTGGCTGCCGGGCAGGTCGATTTCGGCTCGGCAGTGCGCTTCACCGGAGAGTATGGACTCTTCTCCCATGACCATCACTACCGCGTCAGAGTTTTGAGCCAGTTCCACGGCCTCATCAAAACCACCGTGTTCCCTGCAACGCGCCGATTGCATACCCAGTGCCCAGCGCACGTCTACGTCGTCTCCGACCATGGCGTGTATTGCCTGGAGGCAGGTCCGGCTATCGTGTGATTCACCATCGAACACCCAGGTTCCCAGCTGTTCATAGCCATCGTCGGCCAGGGGCCCAATAACCGCCAGCGAAGTCAGGTTGTGCTGGGATAGTGGCAGGGTTTGATTATCATTTTTTAGCAGTACACAGCTCTGTTGCGCGGCTTCCCGCGCAGCTTCGAGGTGCGCATCATTAACCAGCTTGGGAAATTCAGTCGGATCGGTGTAGGGATTTTCGAACAGGCCCAGTTGGAGCTTAACCCGCAATATATTACACACCATCGTGTTGATATGTTCCTCGCTGACTCTGCCTTCTTCGATCAGGCACTCGATATTCTCAGCGTAAAGGGTGCTGGCCATTTCCATATCGACGCCAGCATTGAGTGCCTCGGCTGCGGCGTCCCGGTCATTGGCGGTGAGGCCGTGAACGGTGAGTTCTTTAATTGCGTCCCAGTCGCTGACGACAAAACCTTCAAAGTTCCATTCTTCTCGAAGCACCTGCTTCATCAAAAACTCGTTACCCGTCGCCGGAATACCATTCAAATCGCTGAAGGACGACATAAAGGTAGCTACGCCCGCATCTTTAGCTGCCTTGAATGGCCGCAGGTAGACATTACGCAACTCATTCTCGGGAATGTTGGTAGTGTTGTAATCGAGCCCGCTTTCAACCGCGCCGTAACCGGCGAAATGCTTGGCACAGGCAGCGATGGAGCCCGGCTCATCGAGACTATTACCCTGAAAGCCTTTCACCATAGCAGCACCCAGTTCACTGCACAGGTAAGGATCTTCACCGAGGCTTTCGGCGATGCGGCCCCAGCGTGGATCGCGGGTGATATCGATCATCGGCGCGAAGGTCCAGTTGACCCCTGAGGACCGGGCCTCAATGGCAGAAATCCTCGCTCCGTGCTCTACGATTTCAGGGTTCCAGCTGGCAGCCTGGCCCAGAGGAATGGGGAAGATGGTCTTGAAGCCATGGATGACATCGCGTCCAATCAGTAACGGGATGCCTAAACGGCTCTCTTCCACCGCCACGCGCTGTAGTTCGTTGAGGGTGTCGACATTGACCTCATTGAGGATCGAGCCCAAACGGCCCTCGCGCACAGCATGGAAAAGATGATCACCGCCGCCGTTTAACTGACTCATCTGGCCTATTTTTTCGGCCAGGGTCATGGTGGCAAGCAGATCGAGCGCCCGCACGGTGTGGTCGTCCCGGTCCTGCGGCACCAGTGATAAATTGGACGTAGGTTTCATCGATGATCCTTTTGTTTCCTGCTCCCCGTCACACACAACGAACTTCATAGGGGGGTGGTGACCCGACCTGTTGGAGAGCTTGTGTGTACACTGGCATTAGTAACCAGAGCTTAGTTTGAGGCTATCATATAGCTGCTATATTCGGTTATTGATCTACCTTGGACCACAAAAAAAGGCTCAAGCGGACCATCGTTGCGGTAATCGGGACTTCCTCCAACTTTCATGGGCTAACCCAAAGAGGTGGCGTATGATGCGCCCATGCAATTGAATGACAGACAGCTTTGGGTGGACCGGTTCCGCGAAGACCGTGACTGGCAGTTCTGGATATTCCAGCTGTTGGGTTGGGCGGGTTACTCACTGGTTACTTTCTTCGCCCTGACGGTCTGGGACGACAACGTATCCTGGCCACACGTTGGCCATATTCTCGTTCAGGCCGTGCTCGGTATTCTCTGCTCCTGGCCGCTACGTCCTGTGTATGCCCGGATATTCGAAATGCGCCTGTTGGAGCAGGTGATTTGGAGCGGTGTGGTGATTGTCATTGCCAGCCTGATCTGGACCGCACTGCGTCTTCAGACCTTTGCCTGGATCCTGGGTCATGGAGATCTGTGGCTTGAATTTAACTACTGGTTTTTTGGCTCGATGTTTGTGTTCAGCAGCTGGACGTCCTTTTATTTCGGCATCCAATACTACCTGCAGGCCGAGGACGAGCACCGGCAGTTGGTGCAGGAATCTGCTCTCAAGCAGCAGGAGCACGTCAGGCGCCTGCATGCAGAATCTACCGCTCGGGATGCCCAGTTACAGATGTTGCGCTACCAACTCAATCCGCATTTTTTGTTTAATACGCTCAACTCCATCAACGCCCTGGTGAATCTTGAAGAAAAGCCAAAAGCTCTGGACATGATTCAGCACCTGAGTGCATTTTTGCGCCATTCACTGGACAATGATTCCATAGAGAAAGTGACTGTGGAGAGGGAAATAGAGGCCCTCAAACTTTATCTGGAGATCGAAAAAGCGCGGTTTGAAGATCGCCTGGTACTTCATTACGATGTGGGGCCTGAAACGGCTCAGGCCCTGGTGCCTGGGCTTATTTTGCAGCCCCTGGTGGAAAATGCCATCAAGTATGCCGTGGCGGCCAGTGAAACCGGGGGTTCGATCCGTATTTGCGCAAAAAAACGAGAAAACAAATTGGTTCTGGAAGTCAGTGACAGCGGCCCAGATATCGGTAATGGAACGTTGGCGGAGGTATGCGCAGCCGACGATGTTGAAAGCCGGGGTGTGGGGCTCTGCAATACGGTGCAGCGACTCGAAACCACCTATTACGACAATTTTTCGTTTGACACGAGCGCAGCCGGCACCAGAGGTTTTACGGTCACCATAACCGTACCGTTTGAAACTTTGGAGTTGATCCCGGCGTGGTAACTGAGCGCTTTATCATGCGAGCGGTTATCGTCGATGACGAACCCCTGGCCCGTAAGCTGTTAGGGGCTTTGCTCGCTGAGCACGAAAATATCGAAGTAGTTGCGGAGTGTAAGAATGGTAAGGAGGCCATAAAAGCCATTCAGGATCTGACGCCAGATCTGCTGCTACTGGACATCAAAATGCCGGGCATCACTGGTTTTGATGTTATCAGGTCAGTACAGGCTGATCTTTTGCCCATGGTTGTGTTCTGCACCGCCTACCAGCGTTACGCGCTAGATGCCTTCGATCTCCACGCAGTTGATTATCTCCTTAAACCGATTGACGGAAAACGCCTGGATCGAGCCCTACAGCGCGCAGCGCTGAGGTTTCATGACGAGCAGGCCAGCGGTAACAGCAAACATGCACTGATAGGTGCGATCGATGAAATAGCCAAGCGCGTCAGTGGCCGCGGTGAGATGCGCGCGGCGTCGCCCGAGGTTCAACCACCTGTCACCGAGCGCAAAATATCGGTTAAGGAGGGTGACAAGGTCACCCTGGTCGATATCGATGACATAGACTGGGTGGATGCCGCCGGCGATTACATGTGCATTCACGAGAACGGGGTTACACACGTGCTGCGCAGTACCATTAAAGACCTGATGGCGCGATTGGACCCCGACAAATTTAAGCGCATCCATCGCTCGACGCTGGTTAATCTGGAACGCGTTGCGACGGTCACCTCGCTGAGCAAAGGCGAGTATATGCTGGAGCTCGACTGTGATGAACGGCTCAAGGTTAGTCGCAATTACCGCGACGCCATCAAGAATTACCTCGCACAAACCTAAAGATATCCGCTTCGGGCACGCTGCTACCAACCTCCGGTCCTGCTAATCTTGCCAGAAGTCCTTCTTACCGCATTGCTATAGGCTACGTAGCCCGCTTGTGTAATGGTTCACTGGTCCTAAATTCCATACATCCAAACGGAGACACCCGCGCCATGCCCAAAATATTCGAGCGTGCAGACTTTTCAAAATCCCTTCTCGCTTCACTGGCGCTGGCATTGTTGATTGCCGGCTGCGGTGGCGGTGGTGGGGCTGACTCACCCGAGACTGAAGCATTCTATCCTGCTCCGGAAGACGAATGGCAGCTGGTCTGGAGCGATGAATTCGACGGCAGCACCCTAAGTGCTTCCAACTGGGATATCCAGGAAGGCGAGGGCGCAGAAGTTGGCCTTAGTCGCTGGGGTAATAACGAACAACAGTGGTATGCGCCGGACAACCTAACCGTTGCCGACGGTGCGCTGACCATCACCGCCCGAAGCGAAGAGTTGGTAGACGGCTTTCCCTACACCTCGGGCCGCATAAGGACCTCAGGCAAGTTTGACTTCAAGTATGGCCGTGTCGAAGCGAGTATCAAAGCAGCTCCCGGTAAGGGATTGTGGTCAGCCTTTTGGATGCTGCCAACGAACTCGCCTTACGGCGGCTGGGCTTCCAGTGGTGAAATTGACATCATGGAGGTGGTCAACGCCGACACCGCCGACGAGAGAGCATTTCAAACGCTCCACCACGGCTTTCCTTGGCCGGGGAATCAGCAGTCTGGTACCGATGTAGAAATTACTAACTCCTCAGATAACTTCACCCTATATGCGATCGAGTGGGAAGAAGATGAGATTCGCTGGTATGTGGACGACGAACATATCATGACCGTGACGTCCGATCACTGGTATAGCTATTACTACGCCAACACGCAAGACGGCTATACCGCTGGTGCGGGAGTTGCCCCGTTTGATGTCGACTTCCACCTCTTGCTTAATCTCGCTGTTGGCGGAAACCTCCCCGGCAGTGTCGAGGACGGTGATATACCTTCAGAGATGGTTGTGGACTATGTCCGCGTGTACAACTGTAGTTTCGGCCGTGCAGATGGCGGTGGCTGTAATTCTAACGCTGACCGTGCCCTGGAAGTACCTGAGGCCCAGCAGCCTTTCGAAGACAGCTTCGACCTCTATGTTGACGCCGCATCTTCATTCACGTGGAGAATTAACGGAGAGAGTATCGAGCGCGAGCTCGCGGTCAATTCCTTCTGGGATAACGATGGCTCACTCACCTTCTCCGAAGTAGGGGCGGACGATGCCAGTCATGGCACTGTAATTGACGTACAAACTTCCAACGCGGGAAATATCTCGATCAATGCGGTAGATGGCGACCCCACGACCCTTTTCGGTATGGACATTGCGGGCGAACTTAAGCTTGATCTCTACATTGACAGCGCGGGAACCGATCCAGAGGGCTCGATACTGATCAAGATGGACAGCGGCTGGCCGGCGCTCGGCTTTGTAGAAGAGAGTGTGGCCAATCTGCCCATGGACCAATGGACGTCGATGAGCATTCCAATTAGAGCGCTGCTAGAAAACCCTGGCGAGCAGTCCCTTAACCTCAGCGCTATCAACAGCTTCCTCGTACTCGAATTCACCAGTAGTGCCCACGTCCAGTTGGATAATGTACAGCTGGCCTGTGGCCATCCGGGGAAAAGTGGCTGTGGTGTTTTGGCTCCGGTAGAGGACAGTGGGCTTGATCCGAACGGACCTCGAACTTTTGCCGGCACGTGGCAAATTGCTGCTCAGGCGGGTGCGTTGGCAGTCGGACCTGAGGCTGGCTCCGCCGCGTGGTTTGCGATTGACGCCGCTGGTGTGGAGGACAGGGCTTGTTTCTTCGATGACCAGTACGTCTTTGGTGCCGATGGATCCTTCATGAATGTACTGGACGGTGAGACCTGGATCGAGCCCTGGCAGGGCGGTGCCGAAAATTGTGGCCCGCCGGTGTTCCCACACGATGGCTCGAACCCTGCGATCTGGGAGCATGATGGAAGTACTCTCACTCTTACTGGTACCGGGGCATATATCGGGCTGGCGAAAGCTAACAACGCCGGTGAGCTGAGCAGTCCCAACGATGCACCAAACTTCATTGCCTACAACGTCACCTTTGAAGATGCTATTACCGTAAGCGTGGGCATTGAAGCTGGCGACGGTGTTTTCTGGAGTTACAAGCTGGTTAAGGTGGCTGAAGTTCCTGGTGGCCCTGTTACTCCTGCTGCCCCCAGATTTGATGGTACCTGGGAAGTGGCTGGCAGTGCGGGTTCGCTGGCGGTAGGACCTGAAGCTGGCTCCAGCGCCTGGTGGGCTATTGATGCCGCCGGTGTTAGCGACAGGGCCTGCTTCTTCGATGACCAGTTCGTCTTTGGTACCGATGGTTCCTTTACTAACGTGCTGGGTGCTGATACCTGGATTGAGCCCTGGCAGGGCGGCGCTGAAAACTGTGGTCCGCCGGTGTCACCGCACGATGGTTCCAACCCCGCGACCTGGGAGTTTGACGAAGGTGCAGGATCCCTCACCCTCACTGGTACCGGGGCATATATCGGGCTAGCGAAAGCGAATAATGCTGGTGAGCTCACCAGTCCGGACGATGCACCGGGTTTCATTGCCTACACTGCCACCCTCGTGGATAGCGCGACGGCAATCATCGGCATCGAAGCAGGTGCGGGTGTGTTCTGGACTTACACACTGGTCAAGGTGGCTGAGCCGGCTGCCCCGCCACCCATTGAAGGGACATGGAGAGTGGCTTCCGAGGCCGGTTCGTTGGCTGTAGGACCGGAAGTCGGCTCGAGTGCCTGGTGGGCTATCGATGATGCTGCTATTGGCGACAGGGCCTGTTTCATCGATGACGAGTATGTCTTTGCTGCCAATGGTTCCTTCAGCAATGTGCAGGGTAGCGAGACCTGGATCGAGCCCTGGCAGGGTGGTTCTGAAAGTTGTGGAGCGCCGGTAGCACCTCACGATGGTTCGAACTCCGCGACCTGGGACTACGATGAAGGTGCGGGAAGCCTCACCCTCGTGGGTACCGGGGCTTATATCGGGCTGGCGAAAGCGAATAATGCTGGTGAGCTGAGCAATCCGGCCGATGCACCGACTTTCGTTTCCTACAACGTCACCTTTGAGGACGATAGCACGATGATCGTGGGTATCGAAGCAGGTGCGGGCGTGCACTGGACCTACAAGCTGGTCAAGGTTGAGGCTGCTCCGCCGGCACCCCTTGTGGGTTCCTGGAGTGTGGCTTCCGAGGCCGGTTCACTGGCTGTAGGACCGGAAGCAGGTTCGAGTGCCTGGTGGACTATTGATGCCGCCGGTATTAGCGACAGGGCCTGTTTCATCGATGACGAGTATATCTTTAGCGCCGACGGCTCGTTCACTAATTTCCAGGGTGGCGATACCTGGGTAGAGCCCTGGCAGGGTGGTTCTGAAAGTTGTGGCGCGCCGGTAGCGCCGCACGATGGCTCGAACTCCGCGAGCTGGGACTATGATGAAGGCGCCGGAACCGTCACCCTGGTGGGTACCGGGGCTTACATTGGACTGCCGAAAGCAAATAATGGTGGAGAGCTGAGCAGTCCGGACGATACACCGACTTTCGTTTCCTATAATGTCACCTTCGAGGATAGCAGTACTATCATCGTCGGCATTGAGGCAGGCGCGGGCGTGCACTGGACTTACAAGCTGGTGAAAAACTAGCAGTTGAACAAACTGTGACCGATGGATACGGCGGTCACAGTTTCAAAGCTGTTGAGCGCTATTTGGGTTTCGAGCCTGGATAGCGTTTTTTTTTGGCGCTGTAATCTATAATTAATGCCATGCTAATGACTCGCTGGTACAAACGTAGCCACTTTATGAATGGATACATCAGAAGGTACCTGAGTTATGCGGTGGGAGAGGTATTGCTCGTCATCGTTGGCATTGTGATCGTGCTACAAATCGGAGCGTGGCACGAAGACCAAAAGATCAGGGATGATCTGAGCGCCCGATTGCACACTGTGGCGGAGAACATTTCACAGGATATTATCAGTATTACCCGCCTCAAACGGTACAGGACCGACGCGATTTTTGCGTCCAACCGATTGACAGATCTGTTAGGGGAGGCCAAATACGCGCATATCTGGTATACACGGGAGCTCGTTCAATTTGCGAGCACGGTAATCGCGCCAGTCAGCAGACGGTCTACTTTGCGGCAAATTCCGGAGCGTATCGAGAATTCGCGTCCGCGGCCTATGCAAATCATATAGTCTCAAAAGTAATCTCCACGATTATTACGCCACCGTCGAACGAATTATCTTCTCCGAACGCGAAATGAACAGCTTTGTTCGAGAGGTCACACTCAAATATCAGACCAATACGACCCAGGGACTGTACAAACCATTCCTGCTGGAGCCTTTGCTGGCATGGGACTATGGCGATACTGAAGAAGAATCCAGTGTCAATTTTCAGTCATCCTACCTTGAACTGCTACAGGACGCTGTGAAGCAGACCTTGAATCGTTCAATCAGAAACCACACATTGGTGAAGGAATACGAACACTTGTTGTCACTCGGTAAGCTATTGGTCCCTCAAATTAATGCTTACATCAACGACAATCAAAAAATACGTGTGGCTGGCGAGCTACATGACGCTGGAGCGGGTATCGGCCCCAGCGATGTGTTTGTGCGTGGCCGCTTCGCAGCGCATTCCCTGGGTCTGTTTCATGCCCCTCCCTAGTCAAGGTTCATTCGGGACTGTCGTCCAGGACATACGCATGGAAAACGACAATCTGCGCGTAAATTATCGGGGCGGTGACGACTGGGCTCTCCTCTACGCCCTCGTGGGTTCCATCGAGATATTGGTCGAGAAGCGGACGCTTGATTATTCCAGGTTTGATCGAATTCAACGTGAACTAAAGCGGCACGCAGGCTGCGAGAACCTGCGATTGATCCTCAAAGATGTGAAGGATGCCGACGATGGTAGCCGGGCCGACGTTCAACTCGAGTTGACTGACGATTGGGAAACTATTGAATATGACCTGTCTTTATTTGAAGACGCGAATCTCGAAAAGTTGAATGTAGTGACCGGCTTTCTACTGGACGCGTCACCCTGTTCTTTTTGAATACGTGACGTTAGCTATCTGGAGCCTGGCTAGTACCCAATCGGAAAGGTTTTGGCGCAATGAATTCCGCACTACAGCAAAATGATGGTCTATTGGGGAATGAAACCCGGATGTAGGGTCGAATTTATTCGACTAACCTAAACTGCTCTGTCATGCCTCCAACCAGAACTCACCGGGTGCAAGCTCAACTCGCGCAAAGGCTTTTAACAATTTTAGTGGTCGGGTCACCGATGCGTACAGGTCGCTGAGATAAACCTGGAGCACCTCACAACCGCAAACCAGTTCTCGTTTCTAACGTGCAGGGTAACTCGTCGTAGGATTATTTCTTGTTGCCACTTTTGATTGCCGCCTACCTGTATCCACCTTCAGAAAATTCAGTGAAGAGTGATAGTGTAGCACTAGATTTGGGCGCGGCACGGTTGTCGGTTAAGATCTCAACGTGGACGATCTACTTACAGCAAGGAGCATGGGTATATGAACACTCGAGGCACAACAGCGAATGTTCGTTCCTACCGGCTGACCAATATAGACATTGTGCACGGTCTGGTCATTGTCATCATGGCGCGGGATTACTCACTTTTGTGCACCGGCCTTCGTATTCCTTTCTGGCACCTCTGCGGGGCTCATGGCGCCGAGATAGTCCAAAAATGAACTGGGTGCTTTCCTGTTTAAAAGATGTCTCTGGCTTATTTTTATCGAGCTAACTGTTATCTCCATGGCGTGTTCATTTGCCCCGTTCGACGGTGTTCCCCAAATGGGCGGGCAAGTAGCTATTGTCCTGCAGGTAATATGGGCCAATGGCGCATCGATGATTATTCTGGCGGGCTTTCAGTACCTTGGTGCCGCGACTTGTTTGATGATAGGCGCGGCCTTTATCCTTGGGCACAATCTGCTTGATGGTGTATGGCCGGCGGGTAATCTTCTTGCAGGGACAGATCCCCTTTGGTACGGATTGCATGCTCAGTCTTCCACCAGCGTTGGAAAAATAAACCTGCTTATTGCCTATCCTTTGCTAGCTTGGAAAGGAGTCATGTTGCTCGGCTACGGCACGGCGTATATTTTTCAGAAGGAGTCGATGAGGCGAGACGCGTACCTCATTAAGGCGGGTATCTTCATGATATTGGCTTTTGCACTTATCCGGGCTGTAGGGTTTACGGCGACCCCAACCCCTGGGAAATGTAAGACGATGGGGCAGTTGCCACGCTGTTTGATTTTATGAACGTGTCCAAATATCCGCCGAGTTTGCTATTTCTGCTCATTACGCTCGGGCCAATGGCGATTCTGTGTGGCTACGCAGATCGGATGCAGGGAAGTATCAAGGTCACAGTACCGATGAGATGATGAACTTGTTTTTCTTTTTCCCAGAGACTATGGGGTTTCCCTGCCATGGGTTTATGTAATCTGGCTTGCTGTGGTCGTGGCTCTGTACTCGCTGTGTAAGTGGATGGCCGAGGTTAAAGCTCGACGCAAAAATTGGTGGCTAAGCTATCTTTGATCCGAGCTCTACTGCGCGACTGGCCTCAGCTCCATCCAAGTTGCTGCAAACTGATCGAATCATGCCATATCTTCGTCATGTGGCTGATAGTGTCCCCGTCAAAGACCAAGTGGTAAACATAGTCTGCGGCAAGGGAGTTGCCGGTAGGCGGTACCGGGCCACCAGGTCCAGTTTGGGTCCCATGAAAAACAGCAAAAACGGCTACTGAGTTATTAGATTCGTCTTCTCCCATGAACTTGAGCTCGTAGTGGCCATCGGGAATTGGGGTGAGAAGGTTTTTCATCCACTCGCAGTAACCCTCTGTTGTGGATATGTCAGCCAGGGCTCCAGTTTGTGAAGAGAAGGTCGCATTGGGGTGACAGAATGAACTACAACCCTCCCAACCTTTTCCTGTGTCACAGGCCTCAAAAAATTGTCTAGCGGTTTCAGTGTTGTTGCTCATCGTTTTCTCTCCATGCCAAATGGCAGAACTAAATACAGAGGTGCTTGCCAGCCATAGTGTAGACCACCCTGAGATGATTACCACAATGGATAGGGGTATTAGGTAAAGGCCTACCGGAGCTCACAAATGTAAGCTATGACTCTTCAGCAACCGGGCCCCATGAGCAGCTGATGATTTCAAGTACGTTCAACTCGGGGTCGACGACCTGAAGCAGGTCAATACCCAAATTCTTGTCATTGAATATGCGACCAGCTTTCACCCCTTGATCTACTAAACATTGCTTCAAGATACCAATGACATTCCCATCGGGAAATGAAAACTCTTTAGCTGTTTCAAGACCAAATACGCGTTTATACCAGTCAGCAAGTTTGCTGTGCTCATTTGTAGTAAAAGCAATGAAGCTTGCCTCGAGGTTGACCTCATCGAAGCAGCTTCGAGATTCGGTATAAAGACTCGTGCTGCCAAAAGCGAGACAGACGCCAAAAACACCTAGCGTAATGCTTGAGTTACCAATAAAACATGGAACTCTATCGAAGATTTTCATCGATTTTTTGCCACAAAATTTTCGTCAGTAGTGTAGCACTATGGTTAGTCTGTCACCCAATGCAGAGAAGAATAACTCCTGTCAGTTATTCTTCATTAGCTCCATACTGGTGATTCTGCGCACCGACATCGCAATTTACATTTTGACTCAAACTGACTTTAGGTTAATTCACTTATAGCTATGGGTAAATATGATGAGCAAAGGACAAGACAGTAACAAAATGAAAAAAGAAACCGCTTTTAACCGCAAAGGAAAAGAAAGCGGCAAAAAAAACAAAGAAAGCTGAAAAATAACGTACTAGGACATTATGCGAGGCGGGTCGTCAAATTATTGCGAAGGCCTTTCCAGCTCGACTCCGAAGGTGTAATTGAACTAATCTCCATTGCTTAGATTTACAATTTATTATCTCTTAAAGTAAACGAGTTTTTGTCTTTTTCTGTTCATTTTTCAGTATGAGTAGAGCTCGGTTTATTTTAATCCACAAGATTGCGTGCCTCCTAACAGCTGTCTCGACGACAAAGTCATCGTAATTGAGTGGCGTTTGAGCCCTACGATCCAAACATAGTCACAAAGGTTAGCAAGTACAGGTAGCTGACCTATACTGAAAATATCTATTCGGGATATTTACATGAAAAGAATAACTATTTGCGGCTTGTTGGCGGTGATAGTTGGCAGTGATAGTTGGCAGTGATGGTTGGCGCGTGCGGTCAAGATGATGCAAGCCAACCTGCCACAGAATCCCGGTAACTAATGCTCAAGCTAAATCCTCCAAAGAAAAGACACGCGAACCAAAGTTGGTTGTGGCTATTGAGGGTTTGCCAGAGGTCTCAGGTAGGAGAATCACCGCTATCGGCTCCATTAAAGGTGGCATCTTTTCTCTTGCACGCCGTGTTTTTTCGCCAGCATCAGTCTTTCAGCCGACGGTGAGATTTCGAATATGATGATGACATTCTCGGAACAGAATATGCGGTGCCTGAATTACGGCGACGTGATTCCCAACATTGTTGCCACGCGTCTCGAGTTGACTGGAGAGGTGAAATGTTCACCAATTGGCGGCGAACAACCCTAGAAATGAAGCGCTCAGATAAATGCCTGGATTGAAACCAAAAAATAATATCATGTTGGCCTCAGCAACGACCTAATCGGCCAAGCGAGATCGGATACCTGGAAAGGATCTCGCCCATGTTCGAGCCAAAAGGATTTGCGCGCAGTTTACTGTTTGCACTGACCAGAATTGTTTTTACGTCGCTTTACAGTAGCGCGAAATGAACTCCTCGTGCCGCGGTAAATTCGACACGACTTGCTTAACTTCGCCCTCGATTCCATCGAGGAAGGCGGCTAATTCATTGTCGCTCATCATGTCAACGATAGGGTGATACTGCTCCGGTACAATGCCCTGACCCATCATCACTTGCACCCAGGAATTTTCCGCAAACACATCGTCCTGGGGTTTGAATACCTTTCCTGTCTCGCGAAAGAGGTCCAGCCGATGTTGCAAACTATCGGGGATGGACATAGTGCGGCAGTAATTCCAAAATTCAGAGTCATCCCTTTCGGTGACGTGGTAATGCATGATGATGAAGTCGCGGATGTGGTGCGCCTCATCTTTCAGTTTTGCGTTGTACTCCTCAACGATCGACGGGGTAATACCTTGATGGGGAAACATCAGCATCAGCCAAAGTATCGCGTTTTGGATCATGTGAATACTGGTTGATTCCAGGGGTTCTACGAAGCCGCTGGCCAGGCCCATCGCGATGCAGTTTTTATTCCAGTACTGTTTCCTCTGCCCGGTCTGGTACTTGATTACGCGCGGTTCTGTAATAGTGGCGCCCACGACATTGTCGAGGAGGGTCTGGGCGGCCTCGTCGTCAGACATGTACTGAGAGCAGTAAACCATGCCGTTGCCGACGCGGTGCTGAAGAGGGATCCGCCATTGCCAGCCGGCAGAACGGGCGATAGACCGGGTGTAGGGAATGGGAGGCCCGACAGATTCGGTCTGAACCGCCTGAGCGCTGTCGCAGGGTAGCCACTGTGACCAGTCATCAAAGCCAGTGTTCAGCGCCTGTTCGATAAGAAGACCTCTGAACCCTGTGCAGTCAATAAAGAGGTCGCCATCAACTACCTGCCCTGACTGAAGTTTAAGGCTTTCAATATAGCCGTCGGACTCCCGGCACTTCACATGTTCGATCTTCCCCTCGATACGGAGCACGCCGTGCTTTTCAGCAATCTGGCGGAGAAAGCCGCCGTATAATCCGGCATCGATGTGGTAGGCGTAATTCAGTTTTTGTTGGGATAACACTGCAAAACGATTTTCCTCGGCCGCCATCAATTCGGCGCAATATTCGCCGTAGGGTCTGCTCATTCCCTTTGAAAGCCCCTTCAACCAGAAGTTATGGAATCCTCCGGCCCAGCAGCCCTTGCCGGTATCTCCGAAGGAGTGGATGTAGCGGTGGCCCGGGCGCCGCCAGTTCTCAAAGGCGATACCCAGTTTGAATGTGCCCTGAGCAGCTTTCAGGAAATCGGGCTCTGGGATCTTTAATAAGCGGTTTATGGTGAGGAGGCTGGGAATTGTGGCTTCGCCCACACCCACCGTGGGAATGTCATCCGACTCGATCAGGGAGATATCCAGATTTTTCCCGATAAGTTTGGAGAGGCTGGCAGCTGCCATCCATCCTGCCGTACCGCCGCCGGCGATGACGACTTTCTTGATTTCTTGAGTGTGCAACTGCGGTTACTCCCAACAGTGATAGTGAGTTACTGCTTTAACCTGTTAAGCAGCTCGGCGCGTAGCCTCCTGGCTGTGGTCTCGTCTATTTCGCCAAGTCTGCCCCTGGCCGAGGTCGGTATATGCGCCAGGGAATCCTGCGGTTGTTCAAACGCATAATAGCGAAATAATGCGTGCCAGGCTTGCCGCTGTTCCGGTGTCAGTTCTTTAATGGCTAGCAATGCGTGTGTTAACGCGGTTGCCGGCGAGCCTAGATATTCTGGCGAGGGGGTCCACCAGTAATTGACCAATACATTGATAGGATCAAGCGCTTCCACGTGATGCCACCACATGCCTGGCAAGTAAAGTGCATCGCCTGGGTTTAGCTCGGCGGTTTGTGCCGAGGCCAAGGCTTCAGAAAATTTCGGAAATTTTTTGAGATCCGGTGCAGAAAAATCAACCAGGCTGATTTGCTGACCCGCGGGCGTCAAGTCCATTGGACCAACGTACAAATTTGGGAGTTGCTCTGGAGGAAAAACGGTAAAGCGTCTTCTGCCGAGCACGCAGCACGCGATATTGTTGGGAAAGTCGAAGTGCGCGGCGACCCGGCTTCGGTTTCCTATCCAAATGCTGTGTAGCGGGTCACGGTCGCCGAGGTCGATATCGTTTTCGTTTCTAAAGCCAGGCAGCCAGCGATCCACGGCGGTCGAGCCCACGTAAAAAGCGGGGGCCTGGTCGTCGTTTTCGAATTCTTTTAACTTGCGTAACACATCGTTGAGGTCAGCTTCCATTTGTAGAAAATTGAAACCGGTCATCTCTTCGTTATAGAAGAATCGACCCTTTATTTCAGGTTCTCCCAGGAACAGCGACACACGTTTTCCCTGGTAGTATTTGCCGATGTCGGCGAGCGCCTCATGCGGTCCCTTTTTGGCACTTTTTACGAGTGGCCAATCCGCCACCAACCCGCGCAGGATTAACGGCTGGCTGGAAGTCAGTACCTCGTCGGGCAGACTGCGCCCACTACAGCCGTTAACTTCTTCCACTGCGGTGGCTACCTCGCGAGCCGCGCGTTGCGGCGATCAATCAGGCCGCGCATTTGCGACTGCGATGCAACCATCATGTAAGCAGGCATAAGAAAGCCCTGCTGATGCAGGTCGATGAGTGCCGGCTCTTCGAGGGCTTGCAGTTTTTCATCGTCGAGGATGTAAAACCCCTCAAGTTTATTATTGGATGCATCGTCGAGGGTGATATCCAATGTTACCGATTCCACCAGGTCCAGTTTCAGCAAGGCGTCGATAAATGCCTCATTCTGTTCGTTGCCGCTGTGGATCGACTCCAGGGTGTCGGCAACTGCTTCAAGATAATCACTGTTGCCTCCATGGGTTTGGAACATGGCTATACCATCGGACTCACCTACGCGAGGGTGATCCACGTCCACGGTTACTACCCGCTGTTTCTCGGCTGCAGCATTCGACTTCTGAAAGCCAATCAGGAATGGCTGGCGTCGGATCATGGCCGGCACATAGGATGCATCCCATCCTGCACCGTTAAGGAATAGATTTTCGCCTTGCTCAAATCCGAATAGGGCCACTGGATAAAATTTTCCGCTGTCCGGATCTTTCTGGATGAGTATTGGGTAGCAGGCCTGCACGCTCCGCATTTCGAAGGGGAAGGTCATCGCGAACATGACGCTGTCACCGTACTTAGCTCCGCGATCAGTGATGACTCGCATCTTGGCGTGTTCGACGTTGTTCAATACCTGGAAGTTGGTCATGCTGTTGCCCTGTTTTGGTGTCCGTTTCAGATTTTACTGAAGCCTTGTGTTTTTATCTGTCCGATCAGGTCGCGATTGGTGGGCAGATTGGCCAGCAGTTTTTCGACACTTTTACTGTTGGTTTCGAACAGCTCCCTCGACCGTTGCTGCTCCGACGCCATCGCACGACGTCGATCATTGTGAGACGCGCTATCGAACTGCATACCGTACAACACATACTGGTAGCTCGCCGAGGGAAACATCTCGTCCACGTGGCTTTCATCGCGGAACCAGGGGCTGCGACTTCGCCATAAAGCCAGTTGTTCTGTCAGTTCCGGGGGTATCGACTCAGGTGAGCGATTATCAACCCAATACGGCGTGTCCGTGCGGCGAGAGATCACATAGTGTAATTTCAGAAAACCGATAACCTGCTGCCAGCGGTAGGTGAATTTCTCATTGAACTTGCGCGCGACGATATCCATTATCTGGCGGTTGGCGGGGAGTTGTTCGGCGAGCATCCGGGCGGCCAATTCAACCAACACCAACGCCGACGCCTCCAAGGGTTCAATAAAGCCAGAGGCAAGGCCGACTGCTACACAGTTTTTGTGCCAGAACACTTTGCGGTGGCCGGGGTCGATGTTAATCAAGCGGGCCTTCAGCTCATCAGGAGGGACTCCCGACCCGGTGGTTTTGATGTAGCTGCGAAGCACATGGAGCGCTTCATCCTCGCTGGTGTAGCGGCTCGAAAAAACGTATCCGGTGCCTCGTCGGGTCGGCAAGCCGATATCCCATATCCAACCGGCGTCCTGGGCTGTGGCCAGCGTCGCGGAGGCTATGGGGTCGTTTTCAGAGGTATAGGGTACCTGCACGGCCAGGGCGCGATCGTTGAACAGAATTTCAGACTTGTTCACCATGGGGATACCGTAGTGCTTGCCCAACAGCAGTGACACGAAGCCGCTACAGTCAATAAACAGGTCGCCGCTTATATCACCCTGATTTTTACCCTGGATCGAGGCGATGTCGCCATCGGTGCTGGCGTTTACTTTCACTACGTGATCGACGATGTGTTTAACGCCCAGCTTCTCTGTCGCATGTTTGCGGAGCAGCACAGCGAACTGGGTAGCATCAAGGTGGTAGCCGTAGTTCAATGCGGCGGCATAGTCGGGGGTTGATATTTGCTTGGGTGCAGCATGGCGTTCACAGACCGGAATCTGGGGGCAGACGGCTTCTGCAAAGCTGATCTTATCCCGATGGGGGAACCAGAAATCCGCCAGGTTTATTTCCCGGTAGCCCTGGGGCAGGGTGAAAGGGTGATAATAACTCTCGGTACCCCCATCCAGCCATCCCGTAAACTTCGAGCCCTGTTTGAACGAGACGTCGCACTCGCGAAAGAAATCGGTTTCTGAGATCCCTATCTTCTGCAGCGTGGTGCGCATGGATGGCCAGGTGCCCTCGCCCACGCCGATGGGCCCGGTTTCATCGGACTCCACCAGGGTGATGGATACGCCACCTGGATCGTTTCGGTATTCAGCGGCAATGGTAGCGGCTGTCAGCCAGCCGGCGGTACCACCACCGACCACGACAATGTGTTCTATTGGTTTCAACATAGGTGAGCGGAACAGTCCCCCCGATTAGAATCCACCATGCTAACCGTACCCACAAAAAAAAAGAAGCCGCTATTTCTAGCGACTTCTCTCCGATTGGGCTTTAAGGAGTTAAACGAAGTGTTCAGTAGGTGTACCGCGCGCCGAAAGCGTACCTGGGTCCGGACTGGTTCACTCCGTTGACCTGGTTTGCACTTCTGGCGTGGGTCCGTTGGGTTTCATTTGTAAGATTGATGCCCTCGACAAACACCGTCAGCTGATCGGTGACCTCGTAGCTCGCGTTCGCATCCCACTGTTCGTACTCTTCAGTATAGCTGGGTTGTGTCACGCCGCCGGTGAAAAACTCATCGCGCCAGTTATACGCTAGTCGCACCTGGATACCATTTTTATCGTAGTAGCCGATAAAGTTACGCGTGTCACTCAGGCCCGGCAGCGCAAACTGCGGTTCATCCGACAGGTTGTTGAACACGGCGCTGCCATCGACAAAGGTCGCGTTCGCAATAAAACCAAAACCAGATGCACCAAAGTCGTGTTGCCATGCCACTTCCCAACCATCGATTTCGGCCGTTTCAGCGGAGTTAATCTTGGTGTCGACGTCAAAGAAGGCATCACCATCGCGCCCCGGAACGCCGGTTATACGCAGGTTGGCCACATCGACGCCTGGCTCATTGGCGGAATTTGTGAAGATGTAGTCACGTATCTGGCTATTGGTAGCCGTAATTCCCAGGGATCCAATGGCGTCCTGATACAAAGGACCAAGCGCTGGGTGAGCCAGGCCGGGGTATAGAATGACATCTTCCCCCTCGACATTGGTGACGAAGTTGTCCACGCTCTTGTCGAAGTAGCCGACAGAGACATAACTTGTTTCGCCGTAATACCACTCAGCCGATACGTCCCAGTTCTCTGACTCATGTGGCTTCAGCCCGGGGTTACCCAGGGTTCCATCCGCCGTGTGCTGCCCCTGTACAACTCGAAGAATCTGTCCAATAGTCAAATTACCGCGCAGATCCTCAAAGCTGGAGCGGGCGATAGTCTCACTGTAGGAGGCCCGGAGCTTGATGTCATCGGTGATATCAATATCAAAATCGATGCTGGGTAAGCCTACCGAGTAACTATCTTCCAATGATGATGAGGTCAGTGTGTCAGAGGCGATGGCGTTGAATTCGTTCACCGACGACCACTCGATGCGCTCGTAATTTTCTGATTCGGCACTCGCTGTCACGTCGGTTTTTTCGTAACGGTAGCCAGCGACGATGTTGTAATCCCTATCGAACATTATCCCTGCGTGGTTCACCTGAAAATAAACTGACACGGTTTCCTCGTTCAACTGATTACCAAAGCCGGGATTGGAATCGGCACAAAAGCCGGTGCCGCAATCGCCCACAGCGTTTCTGGTTCCGACTGGCAAGTGCCATGAATCTCCCACCGGCAGTTGCTCCAGCAGTTCTCCACGTTCAGCTATTGCGGCCATATCGAATAGGAAAAAATTATTATTTATCTGGTCGCCACCACTCAGCTCATCGTAAATTCCCGACAGCGAGGCGGGGACAAGAAGGTCGGCAATAGAACCGTAGGCAGATGCCTGGTTTTGACCCCAATTATCGCGCTGGATTCCGCTTTTGGAGTCAAAATTATCCAGATCGCTGAGCCCCACACCGAAGTCAATCGAGGTGTCGTCAGTCCAGTCAAAGCGAGCTTTCAACTGGGTCTGCTCAATATTCATCTCCGCCCATTCGTTGGTAAACACACTACCAGCGATTTGCATGTCATCCGGGGTGAGCGGATCGTTGGTAACGGTGGTGGTGACAGGAATCTCACTGGAGTAATCAACGGTTGCGGCCTGACGCTCAAAACTGGCTATCGAGATCACCGCACTGCTACCGTATTTGCTATTAGGCTCGCGCTCGGCCTTGGAATCGTGGTAATCGAGCTCAAAGCTGAGGCGCTCGGTAGCGTCCCACTGAAGGTTGAAACCCACTGAGTTGCGTTCGTTCCTGGAGGCGTCAACAGCTGCGCCCATCGGAAAGTCGATGTTGTTATTGGTTTCACTGTAAAGAAGAGGGCTGACGACGGGGCCGTCGGACCAGGTCACCGCCTCTGCGGTAGGGCTGAACCAGATCGACATATTGTTGGAGCGGTGATCGAGTTCGAGTTCGGCGTAGGTGTAATCCAGGGTTGCAGTCACGGTCTCTATGGGCCGCCACTGTAACGTGATCTGGCCATTGATACGCTCGCGTTCCCACTCGTCTACTGTATAGACGATCTGCTGTGGCAGACCGACGATGTCGCCCGCGCTGGGAAGGTTGTTTTGTTGGCCATTGTCTGCAATTCCTGTGCCGTCGCGCTCAAACCATTGTGTATTAGACGATCCGGCTTGTCCGTTATTCCGTTCCTGGAACGTACCGGCAATGGCAATACCCACGGTGTCGTCAAGAAATGTTTGGCTCCATAAGCCGGAAATTTCCGGGGTGTACTTATCGCCATCGGCGGTAGATTCATCCTGCACTGCTTTGGTGCCAAAGCTCAGCGTCGTGCCGGGCTTGTCCAGTGGCTTCAAGGTTTTTACGTTGATGGTCGCACCGATGCCGCCGGTGGCGACGCTGGCACGTCCTGTTTTGTATACCTCAACGCTGGATACGCTTTCGGAGGCGATGTCGCCAAAATCAAATGCACGGCCGGTGCCGCTGTGGGTGGGCATCTGGCGTCCGTTGAGGGTTATCAGGTTGAAGTCGGCACCGAAGCCGCGCACGGTGACCTTGGATCCTTCACCACGGTCTCTATCGATTGACACACCGGTGATGCGCTGTAGAGATTCAGCCAGGTTGGTGTCCGGGAACTTACCGATGTCCTCGGAAGTGATCGCGTCGACAACACCTGCAGAGTCCCGCTTGGTGTCCATTGCTGCCTTCAGGCTGGACCTGATGCCGGTAATTACAACCTCTTCGAGTACCTGCGCCATTACTGGCACGGTGTTGACCATCAAAGCCGCTGCGACTCCACTGGAGATCAGGTTTCTTTTAAATGCCATTATCGCTACCCCATCGATATACGTTTATTGAATTTTTTCGGGCGTTCACTGTGGTGCAGCCACTTCGCCCAATATCGTACAGTCAGACAGTAACGCCGCCACGGGGAAGGCTCAATGACTTTGCGATAAGGGGGACATGCGGCACGCTAAGGCGGACCGATGCCTGTGGTTGATGGGTTCTGGACCTTATGCTCCCCAGATAAACACCTCCTCCAGCGGTCGGCCAAAAACATCGGCTATCTGGAATGCCACCTCCAGAGAAGGTGAGTACTTCTCGCCCTCGATAGCGTTTACCGTCTGTCGGGTTACGCCAATTCGCTCTGCCAGTGCCTGCTGTGTCATTTCGCCGTGCTCAAATCGTAATGTCCGGATGCGGTTTTGAATCTGCGTTTTGTCCTTGCCCATTTCATACTCCCCGGGCGTAGTAGAACAGTTGCATGGCAGCCTTGAGGATCTCCTGTAATAGCAGCGAGAGCAGCAGGAAGTGGGCCACCCAGACATCACCCACTCCGAACATCATGCCGGCGATCCCAATTAACACGCCTCCTGCAAGGACGTAGGAGGCGTTGCTGTTGGATCGCCAGTTTATGAGCCTGCCCCGCTCGTCGTGGTTCTCGGGCATGCCAAAGAAGAGTGCTGCGAGGTGCCCTGCAACCAGTACGATAACCAGCAGTGCAACCGCCCCGGCGAATAGGGGTAGGTATGCAATCAGCGGTGGCGGGGCTTCGCCGGTCATCATTAGCCCCGCCATGGCTAAGTAGCCCCCCAGGACCAGCACCAGGCTGATCAGTTGTACGAGTACGCTGCGCTGTTCATATGTGGTGTTCATGGGTCATATTGCTTAGTTATTGTGGCAAGTTTCAGTGACAAGTTATCTAGACATGGTGTCAATTATATTTGACACGTCGATAATGTCAAATATTTTTTACATCCCGCTGTCCATTTCGTCGCAGAGTGGGTCCTATTGAGCCTGTTTTTATTGTCTGGATGGCGACCGCTAGTATGCTTACACGATGACGCAAACACCGGTAAAAGAAGATTTGATCAGAAACGCCTGGCTGGGCCGGGTCAGTGGTTGCCTGCTGGGTAAGCCGGTTGAAACGCTGTCTTTCACAAAGGGGCGCGTGGGTGTTACGGATTACCTTAAGCAAGTGGAAGCTCTGCCTCTTAGGGATTACATTCCCGCTGATCCAGAGTCCTCGGTTAATGTGTTTAAAGACTGTTGCCGGGGTTTTATTACCCGGGCTGAGCCCGACGATGATATCAACTACACCGTGCTGGCGCTGATGATGCTCGAGGGCAGTGGTCTGGCGCTGTGCACAGAAGATGTAGCCCGGGGCTGGCTGAAATATTTACCCGGCGGCATGACATTTACAGCTGAGCGTGCGGCTTACTCGCTAATCCTCGATAAGTGCAGCCCGGCCTTTGCCTTTGGTGAGGCCGCAGGTTTTGATCTGGCCGAGTGCGCTGACAACGAATTCAATGACTGGATCGGCGCTCAAATTCGTGCCGACCTATACGGCTGGGTCTGCCCTGGTAGACCCGTATTAGCAGCCCGGCTTGCACGTGAAGATGCCTCTCTATCCCACCGTGGAGACGGCGTCTACGGCGCCGTTTTCGTTGCTGCGTTCGGCGCGGCACTGGTGGGTGCGAGCACAATGGAAGAGGCGCTGGAGCGGGCTTTGCAGGAAATTCCGAGAGACTCCAAAGCGGCACAGGCCGTCGTGTTTGCCAGCTCGCTTCAGGGCATGGCAGATGCTGTCGACATCATTCACGAGCGCTACAAGGCGCTAAACCCCGTACATACGGTTAATAATCTAGCGCTCGTAGTTTGGGCTTTGCTGACGCATCGCGACGACTACTCAGCGGCTATCGGTAGTGTAGTTGAAGCGGGATTGGACACCGACTGTAACGGTGCAACGGTGGGCGGCCTGTGGGGTTTGCAGGGCAAGCCGGTGCCATCGCAATGGACCGATCCGTGGCAGGGAAGCGTTGCGGTTACGTTGGCAGGTGTCGCCGAGCTACACATAGATGCGCTCGTTGCGCGTACGGTGCAGGTTACTGAAAGCATCGCTGCTACACATCAGGATGTAGGTAATACTCCAAGGGACATGGGATGAGTACTTTGAAAAAAATGGTTCTACCAGCGGTCATTATTGCCGTTGGGCTTTCGGTCATTGGTCTGATTTCAGTTTCAAAGCCCGAACCTTCAGCCGATCAGGACCAGCTTGGGGAAGTGCCCAGGCCGAAAGTTCTCGTTATACCGGCACGCCGTGAAGTTGTCACTTTGTCCGCTTTCAGCCAGGGCAGTGTCACCCCAAAACGTGAAATTGAGCTGGTTTCGCAGGTGGCGGGGACGATCATAGCGGTGGAACAGCAGTTCGAGGAGGGCGCATTTTTCGATACCGGTTCCTTATTAATCGAGATCGACGACAGGGATTACCAGGCCGCTTATCAAGGTGCCTGGGCTCGCGTTGCACAGGCGGAACGCGTGCTGGCAGAAGAAGAGGGCAGGGCCAGCCAGGCGGAGCGGGAATGGCGGGATCTCGGCGCGAGTAAAGCCAATGACTTATTTCTGCGCAAGCCACAACTGATCGAGGCCACAGCAAACCTGGCCTCTGTGGAGGCGCAACTACAAACCGCAGAACTCAATCTGGAGCGAACCCGTATTCGTGCTCCTTTCAACGGCCGGATAAATGAAACCCGGGTAGACCTTGGTCAATATGTCACGATTGGCACACCGCTGGCGAAAGTCTACGACATCGCTACGGCAGAGGTCCGGTTGCCGCTTTCAGATCGCCAACTCGCCATGCTGGATATCCCACTTGGTCTGACCGCCGAAGATGGGCCGGGGGTGAAATTATCTGCCACGATTGCAGGCAGGACCCATCAATGGCAAGGGCTCATCACCCGCACCGAGGCTTCGATAGATACACAATCGCGGCTGTATTACGCGATCGTAGAAGTCGATAAGCCGTTTCGAGTGGAAGCGGGGAACCAGGAAAACAGTCAGGCGCCTTTGATGCCGGGCTTGTTCGTAAGCGCTGAAATAGCCGGCAAGAATATTGAAGGCGTATTGGTATTACCGCGAGAATCACTGGTCAGGCGAGAGTACATTTATACACTGGACGACAGCGACACGATTACTGTACATCCAGTGACCGTATTGAAAAAAGACCTGGACCAGGTCTGGCTGCAGGCGGACATCGAAGAGGCAACACTCATCGTAATAGAAAAGCATGCGCTACTCTCACCTGGCACTGCCGTAGATCCTGTTACGGAGGTGGCCGGCTCCGGCTCCGGCGCAAACAATACTGCAGTCGAAGACTAGCCATGCGTAGCCTGGTGCGGTGGTTCGTCGGCAATCCCATTGCTGCAAATATCCTGATGTTAGTTCTGTTGTTTAGCGGGATCGCCAGCTATGGGGAGCTGAAGCGGGAGGTCTTCCCGCGAACAGACGTCAACGTTATTCAGTTGGCCATGAACTATCCGGGGGCCGCTCCCTCGGAGGTAGAACAACAGATTGTTGTCCGTATCGAAGAGGCTATATCGGACGTACCGGGGATTTTCCGGATCGGCTCGGAATCGCGTGAGGGAGTCGGTCTTGTCAGTGTTGAAGTCACCGAGGGATACGACGTTCAGGAGGTACTAAACGCCGTCAAAACCCGTGTCGATGCCATTATCACTTTTCCAGTCGCCTCGGAACGACCCATTATTCAACAATTGGTTTTTCGCGACACCTTGATGTGGTTCTCCATATCCGGTAACGCGGATATGACGACTTTGAAGGAGATTGGTTACCAAATTCGCGACGAAATGCCACTTCTTGAGGGCATTTCCGAGGTAAGGGTCGTCGGGATGTTCATCGACGAAGTCGCTATAGAAATTTCAGAAGAGAATTTGCGCCGCTTTAATCTGACGTTCACAGATATCGCCGATGCCATTCGTCAATCTTCGATCAATGTACCGGCAGGTACCGTTAAGTCGCCGCTGGGGAATGTTCAAATCCAAACTCGCGAACAGGCCTATGTCGGCGATGATTTTGCCAATATCGTTGTTCGCAGTTTAAAAAATGGCAGTCAGCTATTACTCCAGGACGTTGCGACAATCAAAGACGGCTATGCCGAACAGGACTTTGAGTTCATTCTCAACGACAAAACCGCCCTGAATTTTGAGGTCAAGATAAGTGATGATCCAGACCTGATTAACGGCACAATAAACGCGCGAGCCTATCTGGAGGAGATGAAGAAAACTCTTCCTGAAGGGTTGGTTTTGAAAGTAGGCTACGAAAGCAAATCGATATTCGACAGCCGTTTCAATTTGTTGAAAAATAATGCCCTCGCCGGCCTGGTGCTGGTATTTATCATACTGATGCTCTTCCTGCGTCCACTACTGGCCTTTTGGGTTGTCGCCGGAATCGCCACGGCGTTTTTAGGCGCGATGGGATTGATGCGATATTTCGATGTTTCACTCAACATGAATTCCATTTTTGCTTTTCTGTTGGTGCTGGGTATTGTCGTGGATGACGCCATCATCGTGGGTGAAAGTATTTTCCGCCGCCAGCGTGAAGGGGTAGATCAACAAGCAGTGGCAATAGAGGGAACCGTGTCCGTGCTTATGCCGGTTTTATTGGCGGTGATCAGTACAATCATCTTTTTCTTGCCGATACTGGATGTGCCCGATTATGTCCGGTCGAGTGTTCTGCCGATATTCCTCGTTGTTTTTTTCTGCCTGATATTTTCACTGGTTGAATCCCTTTTTATATTGCCTTCCCACCTGTCACATATGAAGCCGGAGGTGCCCAGTCGGATTCCACTTTTGCGTCAGTTGTCGAATGTGCGTCACCTGTTTTCAAATGGGATGGAAAACTTTGCCAGTAATACTTACCGGCCTCTGTTGAATAAAGCTCTGCGGCGCCCTCAGAGCGCCATTTTGATTTTTTTCATGCTGTTTTTTGCCTCCGTTTCCCTTTTGGTAAGTGGGTGGGTTGGCAGTGCTTTCTTCCCCCAGGTTCCTCAACCCTATGTCAATGTAAATGTCACTTTTCCGGAAGGCTCGCCCTATAAGTTCACCACCGACCTGGTGAAGCATATGAAGATTCAGGCGGAGGCGGTAAAAAATGATCCCGACCTGTTGGCGAAGAACAAGGGGAAACCGTTCATTTTCGAAATAAACACTACCGCGGACTCCAACTCCGCCGGCATGTTTGTGGGGCTCACCGATATTGAAGATCGCAATGTCGGTACCGAAGAAGTCACTGAGAAATTACGTGAGTTGATTGGCCCGATTCCCGAGGCAAAAAGCTATTCGCTGGATTTTTCTTTTGGGGATAACTCGCCAGACATTCAACTGGACCTGCGGCTGACATCTAACCTTGGCCAGGTTCAGCGAGGGGCGGTTGCAGATATCCAGAACGTTCTCTCCGCCTACGCCGGGGTAAGCAATGTGCGCAGTGACCTTGATACGGGCCGTCTGGAAGTTGAAGTCAGCCTCAAGCCTTACGCGGAGACGCTGGGGCTCTCCATGGCAGATATCGCCACCCAGATGCGTCAGGCCTTTTACGGCGATGAGGTGCAGCGTATTCCGCGGTCGAAGGAGGATGTAAAAGTGATGCTGCGATACTCCGAAAGTGAGCGTCGTACGCTGGACACGTTGGATACCATGCGTATCCGTACGCATAATCGAAGCGAAGTGCCACTAACATCGGTGGCCAATATTGAGTTGGTGCCTGGGGCCAGTACCATCAAACGTACGGATCGCTACCGTAATATCACCATTACGGCAGATGTACTGGACGGTCAGGATGCCAGTCGGATTGTCCAGCAGATGCAGGAGACCTATACCGAGCAGTGGCAGCAAAAGTATGCCGGCTTTAGCCTGTCCACTGCGGGCAAGCTACGGACACAAGCAGAATTTGGGGATAATTTTAATGTGAATTTCCTGCTTGCATTTCTGGTGGCGCTGGCGCTTTTCGCCATAGCCTTCAAGTCGCTTTTTGAACCTTTCCTGGTGTTGCTCGCCGTACCTTTTGGTTTTATGGGCGCTATTATTGGTCATTTATTGTTGGGTCACCCGATTAGCATGATGTCGTTTATTGGCTTTTTGGCCTGCTCGGGTGTTGTGGTTAACGATAACCTGGTATTGCTGGATCGAGTGAGACATCTGCGAGGCCAGGGGGCCGATGTTATGGAGGCCATTACCAAGGCCGGGGTCGATCGCTTTCGACCTATTGTTCTGACTTCCATGACCACCTTTTTTGGCCTCTTACCCGTTTTGTTTGAGCAAAGTACCCAGGCGAGGTTTCTGATACCCATGGCGATTTCCCTGTCCTTTGGAATTCTGTTCTCCTCGGCGGTCACACTGATTATGGTGCCCTGTGCTTACCTGAGTGGCCATAGCCTGGCCGCAGTTTCCCGCAGAAAGCTTCGTTCGATCTGGCGAAGAGCCGAAGCTATGCTTGTACCAGACGAGGCACAGCATCGCGAATAGCCAGCATGTCTTCCTGCAATGCCAGGCTGGTCGCCAGCGGTATCACCGGTGATTGGGTGCGCCCGGCGATAATATCGGCGCTAACTTCGCCTATCTGGTAGTTGTAACCGAAGCTGCCGCGGCTTTCGCTGAAGTGATCGATGCGGGTATCCACTGCATACAGGCCACACTCACTGGCGCCCCAGAAGTCCGGTATGGCGATATAACCCTCGGTTCCGATTATATAGGCGCAGTTTTGTAGCTTGCACCGAAAGCTCGTGCCCAGGGTCGCCATCGCATCGCCGTAGTCCAGAATCGCCGTGAGGTCGTCCTCCACGCCGTTGGGTGCACGGCGCCCACTGACCTGAATGGACGTTGGCGAACGGCCCATAAACAGACGGGCAATGGCAATCGGGTAGATGCCCATTTCAAGCGTTACGCTAGCGCCCAGGCTTGCATCGTACTCTCGCAACTCCTCGCTGTAGGTAAACGGATAACCAAAATCCGCTTTGATATGCAAAATATCACCAATGCGACCGGCTTCCACCCAACCTAGCGCCCGGCGAATGGCCGGCAAGTACCACGTCCACATACCTTCCATGAGGTAGCCCCCGGTCGCTTCGGCGATGGCCATCAGTTGCTGGCATTCTGTGGGCGTGAGTACCAGTGGTTTTTCGCACAGTACCGCTTTGCCCGCGCGTAGGATATCGCTGCAATTTTGCAGATGATGATTGTGCGGCGTCGCCACGTAGAC
This sequence comes from Halieaceae bacterium, assembly GCA_047618115.1. Taxonomy (GTDB): domain Bacteria; phylum Pseudomonadota; class Gammaproteobacteria; order Pseudomonadales; family Halieaceae; genus CALJGI01. Next base: position 27,618 of record JBLHKV010000008.1, read on the forward strand.
GGCATCAATGTCGGGGTCCGAGTACAGGTCCTCGTAACCGGCGTAGGCTTTGGGCACGTTATATCGCCGGGCAAATTTCTCGGCCCGATCGCCATTGCGGGCCGCAACACCAACGAGCTCGGCGTTGGCCACGCTGGCGATGTCGCTGGCAAAGGAGTGCGCGATGCGACCCAGGCCGATCACGCCCCAGCGCACGCGGGTCATGTTCTTGTTGCTCTGTTTGATTTGATTTTCACTTCTTCGCTGTTGTGTTCCAAAGCTGTTGTGCCACCTTATCATTCCTCCAGAATTTTGGCTTAAGCAAGCTATTGCTTATCTCAGCCCTAGTCCGGCTTGGCGCATTTCTATTTTCTTCGCTGTGGCGCTCTGTACCCTGATGTTCGGGCTTCACTGCTTGGCCTCAATGTAAACAGGTGACGATACCGATGATCAATATGGGAAATACAGCATTCTTGTCCGTGTCATGTGCGGTGCTATTGGCTGCCGCCGTGCCTTCCTGCGCCGCGCCCAGCCACGACGACGGCCGATCCTATTACGCCGCACCAAGAGCGCAACAGGCCCCACAAGTAGACGGCGTCGCCGATGAATCTATTTGGCAAAAAGCCGAATGGCGCGAGCTGAATCACCGTTGGTTGGGACCCGAAGTGTCGGAGGAGGATTTCCAGGGTCGCTACAAAGTGGTGTGGACCGAAGACAAAGTGTATCTGCTGGCCGAGATTGTCGATGATGTGCTGATAGATACCCACCGTGATCCTCTGGAGCAGTATTGGGATGACGACACTTTGGAAGTTTTTATAGACGAAGATCATTCCGGCGGCAACCACCAATTCAATCACAATGCCTTTGCCTATCACCTGTCGCTGGACAACCAGGCAATAGATATAGGCACTGACAAGCTACCCCACAGCTATACCCACCATGTTGAGAGCCGTTGGCAGCAACGCGGTGACAAGCTGGTCTGGGAAGTTAGCTTTGATATTTATAGCGATGCGTATCGCGACGGCGCTGCAGATAATCAAGCACAGAAACTCAAGGCCGGAAAAGTGCTGGGGTTTTTGGTGGCCTATTGCGATAACGATGGCAGTGAATTGCGGGAAAACTTCATGGGTTCTGAATTCGCCGCCGGCGACGCTAAAGACCGGGGTTGGATAGACGCCGGGCTGTTTGGAACGCTGGAACTGGTTGAATAGACAATATGAATACACGGGACCTCATATGAAATCTATTGTAGTTAGCCTGGCCATGGCATCAACGCTGGTTTTGCTCGGATGTTCCGGCGTCGATAATCAGCAAAAGGCAGCCAAGTCCCCGGGTTGGAACACCGATTTTTTCGATGACTTCGACACGTTCAACACCGACAATTGGCAAGACCAGATGATTTGGGTTAATGAAGAGCACCATTGCTACGTACCGGATAACCAGTTCAATACCCGGGAGGTCAGCAACGGCACCTTAAAGATACGACTGGTTGACCTCGGCGAAAAACGTCCCTGTACCAACCTGGACAAAACTGGCAAGCAACACCCGGACACCCAATATGTGGCAGGGCGGATCGCCTCCAAAAACCGCAAGGAGTTTGTCAAAGGTAAATGGACGGCCCGCTTAAAAGTAGAAAATAGCGGTCAACCCGGAATGTTCCCAGCGTGGTGGTTGCTGGGCGCCCTGAATAATGAAGCGCCGGTTGACGAACCCGATGAAACTGTGTGCTGGCCTATGACTGGCTCCGGCGAAATAGATATCTTTGAGCATCACTCCGATGGCGGACCGGATCATTACGCGGCAAGAGCCATCAAGAGTCTGGGTTATTGTGGTGGTGGGGATTGGCAGGCGCTCATGCTTGTGCAAGAGGCTACCCTGGATGAGTACCACGAGTTTTCAGTCGAGTGGGTGGGGAAGGATCTCATCTTTCGCCTGGATGATGTAGAGCTATACCGCGGCCCTGATCAGGGTGATCTATTTCCCGAGCCTTTGTTCGCTATCCTCAATTTTGCCAAGATCAATGATTCGCCGATGACGGTCGGTGAATGGGTTATGGAAGTCGACTGGGTCAAGCACGAAGCCTGGCGATAAATCGTTGGACCGAATTGCTCAATAGAGCGCGTACATCACTAATTTTGGCGTCCGGTCGACTTTAAACAACCCCCAGTGCTTCTCTGGTTCCATTGGGTCGGGTGAGCCTTTCCAGGGTTCATCAAACGCTTCGAACACAAACGTAAGTATTCCTTCCTGTGTTGTCCATTCGAGTAGCTGTTCGTAGTATTTCGCCTGCAGTTCTTCCGAGGCGTTGTCTGGTTCGATTCCGCGTCCGTTAGAGGCTGTTGTCCAACCGGCCTCGGTAATAACCACGGGCTTATCGGGGTAGTGATTTGCAACGTCGCGATAGTTTTGCTTGGTGTAATCCAGCGCGTCTTCCAGAGTTCGATACTCCCAGGCGGGGTAGGTGTGGACGGAGATAAAATCCAGCTCTGCCGCCAGCGGTTCCAGCTTGGAGGTCCACGGAACATAGTTCTCGCAAAAGGTGATCGGTTGTGTGATCGCACTTTTTAATTTGTGTGCATAGGCGACCAGGTTTTCTACCGGCACCAAGTGGTCGGTCCATTCGACGCTGGCCTCGTTGCCAATCGATGCAGAGAACACGGTGTCGGGGTAGCGGTTTGACAGCGCTATCAGTTGTTCCAATTGTTCAGCATTGAACTGCCGATTCGCGGCTAGCGCGTCCTCCTCGTAATCTGCGCCCCAGGGACAGTGCGGGTTGCTCATTTCAGCGGCCAGATCAATACCCAGCATGACTTTACAATCCAGGGTTTCGCCAGTGATTACACTGAGTACGATTTCAGCGTGGGGGCTGCAATCGTACAGTCTGATTAACTTCCAGTTTTTGGCCAGAATCAGCAGATCTTCCCTGACCTCCTCGTAGCTGGGGTAGATCCCATCCCTGGGGCTTTGACCCTCTCGATAGCCGGAATAGCAAATCGCGTTGCCGTGTTCCACATCAAACATACTTAAGCTCACCGTCTTTGTCCCAAAGTCCCCAATAGGCACCGACGTCGCCTTCTTTTTCGATTTTCCAGTCTTCATCAAACGACGAAAAGTAGAATACTTCGATATCGTCTTCCTCGGCCCACTTGTAGCTATTGATAAAGTAACGCAGGGCGTTTGCATACGAAGGTTCAGATCCCTCGAACGCAGTACCCATGTTTGGCCAACCGGTCTCGCTGACGATAACCCTTTTGCCATTGCCTGCTGCAATGGCCTGGCGATACATCTCCTTCATATAGGGCAGCGCATAGTCGGCGGGGCAACCCTCCCAGAAGGGGTAGCAATTGGCGAGAATGACATCGCAGGCGTCGCTTATCCGCGGGTGGTCAACGAACTCAAAATAGGCATCGACATAACCGACTTCCACGCCCGGGCACGCCGCCTTGGCGCGATTAATGTAATCGATCAGTTGGTCCTCGGTGAGGTCCCCGCGCAGCAGTACTTCATTGCCGACGCCCAGTATATTGGCATGACCTGCTTGTGCGATCGCTATGCCGTTAGCCATCTCTTCTTCGTTTTTTTCCAGATCGTCACCCAGCCAGAGTCCGACCATGGTCTTCAAGCCGTTTTCATGGGCAATGGCGGGAATTAGTTCATTGCCTTCGGTACAGGAAAAGGAACGCACCCAGTTAACGTAGGGCTGGATAATGCTTAACCGTTCGCGGATTTGATCCTCGCTGAGGATGGTGCCGGGACCCTGTCCTGCAATATACGGGCTGAAGGAAATTCCGTGGATCTTGCCCTTGAGGAGTTTTCCAAAAATTGATTTCAGTTCTTCGATGGAAAGACTGGAAATATCGAGTCCAGCCATGGACATTCTGTGGTTGTAATAACTGGGCATGTTAATAACCTCCGTTTTGGAGTAGGTGGTTTGTGTGTGATGTGATTAACGTTAGTAATAGGTGAATTTTCAGAGCATATGCAATGTAGGGCAACGTAAATAGGCCGAGCAGGACCAGACTTGCGCTCAAACGGACGTTTGTAGATTCCGCGCTACTCCGCGATTCCCTATACTTTTCTACCTGACAATTAATGCGGTGAGATGTGAACGTGGATACTATTTGCAGTGAGTTGAACGCCCACTACGAAAAGCAAATTAAAGACCTGTTAGCTGACATGACGCTCCGTGAAAAATTGGGCCAGTGCGTGATGATCGAGCCCTGCTTTTGCCTGGAAGAAAGAGTCGGCGAAGAGTTTGGCGAAAGCTATGACGGGATACTGGATCCGGCCTATCTAGCCAAACTGCTTGATGAGTACGGCATTGGATCATTTCTGTTCGGTGGTGTATCGCGGGTTGGAGATGGCTCACCCGAGGCGTGGGCCGAGTACATCTCGAAGGTCGAGGAACATGTGACGAAAACCCGGCTTAAGATCCCAATGATCTACGGCATCGATGCCGTGCACGGCGTCAATTTCATGAAGGGTTCAACCATATACTCCCACAACCTGGGTGTGGCGGCGACCTGGAATCCGGACCTCGCGAAAGACTACGCCAGCCTGGTGGGGGCGGAGCTGATGGCGATTGGGTTCAACTGTAATTTTGCGCCGACCATTGACGTTGCCCGAGATCAGCGCTGGGGCAGGGTATACGAGTCTATGGGAGAGGATCCTTATCTTGCTTCCAGGTTTAGCGAGGCGCTGGTGCAGGGAACGCAAGTCAGTGGTTACCTGGCGGCCTGTGCAAAGCACTTTGTCGGCTACGGTGAGTCGAGCAATGGCATGGATAGAACTCAGGCAGATCTGTCTGAGCGATCCATTCTGGAAACCCACGTGCCGCCGTTTGAGGCTGCTATCGAAAGCGGTGTTTTGTCCATCATGGTGGCCGGCGGCGATGTTAATGCAGTGCCCGTACCTGCCTCTAAAAAAATGC
>JBLHKV010000009.1:0-32518 GCA_047618115.1 Halieaceae bacterium
TGGGGACAGTTTACTTAATTATTTGAATTTCAAGGCCTGCAAAATTCAAATAATTAAGTAAACTGTCCCCAAAACTATTTAAGTAAACTGTCCCCAAAACTATCAGGTACAAGTCAGCGGGGCCGATATTTCTGAACGCTTAATTCGCTTCGCGCCATTAGCCAGGGCTGTGCTGGCGATCTTGTGGACGCGTGCGTAATTTGGACAGCTATGCTCTCTTGGCGTGCCCGGCACGTTATGGATCATGGCGCATTTTTTTATCGTTACCAGCTGGGGAGCGAGAGTCTTGATCTTCATGGATCCGCCAGGATAGTTCAGTAGGTAACGGCGTAGCACAGTGCAATCGATCTGCCAGTGTTGTTCTCGCTGGCTTGTGGTAGATGGCAGGCGCTCGTTGCTCAGGTCATCAGCAGTGGGGTTACTCAGCACCGATTGGCATAGTAGCGCGATGGTCACGACCAACGGAAATTCAAGGCACTTCATGCGTTGTTTGCTCATAAGTCTTCTTCGTCTGTTTTTTCGACTATCTATATAGATACCTTATCCGATCCTGGCTTGCTACAGTACGGGGTCATGGGCTTATAATCGCGGACTTACAAAGAACCGTCAACGATGTGTATGTCGGGCAAATAAGAGGTTTAAAAATGAAAACTCGAGCAGCTGTAGCGTTTGAGGCCGGCAAGCCTTTGGAGATTGTTGAAGTAGACCTTGAAGGCCCTCGCGCCGGTGAGGTGTTGGTTGAGATCAAGGCCACCGGCGTATGCCATACCGATGCGTTTACGCTATCGGGGGATGATCCGGAGGGTGCGTTCCCAGCCATTCTCGGACACGAGGGCGCTGGTGTCGTGGTCGAGGTCGGGCCTGGTGTCACCAGCTTGAAACCTGGCGATCACGTTATCCCACTCTATACGGCGGAGTGCCGGGAGTGCGAATACTGCCTCAACCCCAAGACCAACCTCTGCCAGGCTGTGCGTGCCACCCAGGGACAGGGCCTGATGCCCGACGGCACTAGTCGGTTCTCCATCGACGGGAAGCCGTTATTGCACTACATGGGCTGCTCTACTTTTTCAAATTACACGGTTTTGCCCGAAATCTCCCTGGCGAAGGTGCGCGAGGACGCGCCCTTCGACAAGATTTGTTATATAGGCTGTGGCGTCACTACCGGTATTGGCGCAGTTGCTTTTACCATGGGTGTCGAGCCTGGCTCTACCGTTGCCGTGTTTGGCCTTGGAGGCATCGGCCTCAACGTTGTACAGGGCGCGAGAATGGTAGGTGCGTCGCGAATTATCGGTATCGATCTCAACCCGGCCAGGGTGCCGTTGGCCACCAAGTTCGGTATGACTGAATTTATTAATCCTTCCGAAGTGGATGACCTGGTAGGCCACCTTGTCGAAATAACCGGTGGGGGCGTCGATTACAGCTTCGAGTGTATCGGCAATGTTAATGTGATGCGGCAGGCACTTGAGTGCACCCATAAGGGTTGGGGTGAAAGTTGCATTGTTGGAGTCGCCGGCGCCGGCCAGGAAATATCGACGCGGCCGTTCCAGCTGGTCACCGGCCGATCGTGGCGTGGCACTGCCTTCGGTGGCGCGCGGGGGCGCACCGATGTTCCTCGCATCGTCGACTGGTATATGGATGGAAAGATCAATATCGATGAATTAATTACTCACACAATGCCGTTGGAAGACATTAACTCAGCCTTTGATTTGATGCATTCGGGAGAAAGCATCCGATCTGTGGTGCTGTATTAATGGCACTGCAACTGATAGGTGATGCCAGATGTTTTGGCGGCCGGCAGTTACGCTATTCGCATCATTCGGAGGCGTTGAATTGTGAGATGAAATTTTCGGTTTATTTGCCACCGGAGGCTGAGAACACGGCGGTGCCGGCTTTATATTGGCTGTCCGGACTGACGTGTACCGACGAAAATTTTGTTATTAAAGGTGGGGCTCAACGCTACGCTGCGGAAAACGGCGTGGCAATTGTCTGTCCCGACACCAGTCCACGTGGTGAGAGCGTGGTCGACGACGCCGACGGAGCGTACGATTTTGGCCTCGGTGCCGGGTTTTATGTCAACGCAACCGAGAGCCCCTGGGCCGATCACTACCAGATGTATTCTTATGTAGTGGATGAGCTGCCTAGTTTAATCAACAGCAACTGTCCAGTGGCATCCGATCGCGTATCCATCTGGGGACACTCCATGGGTGGGCACGGCGCCCTGACGATTGCACTGCGCAACCCCGGTAAATATCGGTCCTGCTCGGCTTTTGCACCGATTTGCGCGCCCAGTGAATGCCCCTGGGGCCAGAAGGCGCTTGGCGCCTATCTTGGTGGTGACCGTCAGCGCTGGTTGGATCACGATGCCGTGGCGCTGGTCCGGTCGGCCAAGCATCGTCTGCCTGTTCTGGTCGATCAGGGAGACGCCGATAATTTCCTTGAAGAGCAATTGAAAACACAGATGTTGATGGCGGCCTGTCGCGACGTTGATTTCCCTATGGAGATTCGAATGCAGGCTGGTTACGACCATAGCTTTTTCTTTATATCGACCTTTATTGAAGAACATATAAAGTTCCACGTCGGTCATCTCGCCGCGTAAACCTCGACTGCGTCGTTTTATTCATCATGGTTGAGCAAAAGAGGATAGTCACGTGTTAACGCTGCCAGATCGTCCAGTAAGTGATCCAATTCGCGACGCGATGGCGCAGTTTTATCGCATGCCCGAGGATCGCGTTGTGGAGGAACTCCTTCACCGCGCCGATTTTGGGGCGGATGGCCGTGCCCGAGTATGGCATTCCGCACACAGTCTGGTCGACGGTATTCGAGCCGCCCAGGTAGGAGCGGGGGGCGTTGACGCGCTGCTCAACGAGTTTGCACTTTCCAGTGAAGAGGGCGTTGTTCTAATGTGCCTGGCCGAGGCGCTGCTCAGGGTGCCCGACAAGTTGACTATCGACCGACTTATCCGCGACAAACTGTTGTCTGGCGACTGGGGTGCTCACCTGGGTAACAGCGACTCCCTGTTTGTGAATGCCTCGGCCTGGGGCCTGCTTCTCACTGGAAAGGTAGTGAGCTACCGTGAGGAGGACCGGGTACAAAAACACAGTCAGCAAATTGGTCTGCTCAAGAAAACGCTTAACCGCCTGGGTGAGCCGGTGATTCGCACGGCTGTACGCTACGCAATGCAGGTGATGGGCACCCAGTTCGTCATGGGGAGGAATATTGGCAGTGCTATCGACCGCGCGCGAAAGCAGGAAGAGCGAGGCTATCGCTATTCCTACGACATGCTTGGCGAGGGAGCTCGTACCCTCGCCGATGCCGACCGATATTTTCAGAGTTACCTAAATGCGATTATCGCGATCGGTAGCGCTGCGGCCGGTCGCGGACCGCTCGAAAGTCCCGGTATATCCGTCAAATTGTCGGCTATTCATCCACGTTATGAATACTCCCATCGCGATCGTGTTATGGCTGAACTGGTTCCGCGCCTGAAGACTCTGGCGCTGGCAGCGCGAGCTCAGGATATAGGCTTCACCGTAGACGCAGAGGAAGCGGATCGGCTAGACCTCTCTCTCGATGTGATTGAAGCGGTCTACAGCGATTCTCAACTCAGCGGTTGGGAGGGGTTTGGACTGGCTGTGCAGGCCTATCAAAAGCGCGCGCCATTTGTGATTGACTGGGCGGTTGCGCTCGCTAGACGCGTTGGTCGGAAAATCATGGTGCGCTTGGTGAAGGGTGCCTACTGGGATTCTGAAATCAAGTGGTCCCAAATCGAAGGCTATAGCGATTATCCGGTGTTTACCCGGAAGCCGTCGACCGATTTGTGTTATCAGGCCTGCGCGCGAAGCCTGTTGGCGGCACGGGATGCGCTTTACCCTCAGTTTGCCACCCACAATGCCTACACAGTGGCGACTATATTGGAGCTGGATCGGGAAGCGGTCGGGAAGCCTCGGCAGGGTTACGAGTTTCAGCGTTTGCACGGTATGGGCGAGGCCCTGTATGACCAGGTGCTGAAGGCCGAATACGTTGCCTGTCGTATTTACGCGCCGGTGGGGGAACACGCTGATCTGCTGGCTTACCTGGTGCGCCGTTTGTTGGAAAATGGCGCTAATACCTCTTTTGTCAATAACATAGTTGACGAGTCGGTGCCGGTAGCGTCTTTGCTCGAAGACCCGGTGGTGACCGTGCGCGGCTGGATGCAGCGGCGAAATACTGCAATACCACTTCCGCCGGACCTATTCATGGGAGCGAGCGGCGAGTCTGGAACGCGTCGCAACGCCGTGGGTGTAGAGTTGACAGACCCTTTGGAACTGGAGGTCATTGCACGCGAGATGCAGGCTTGGTGGTCCTCCCAGCTGCGTAGTCTCCCCGAGGGTGCGAGCGCCGTCGAGGCAGTAACAAACCCCGCTGTACGCAACGAGTTCTTGGGCGCGTTAGTAATCGATGATAGCCATTCAATGGAGCAAAAACTGGAGCGGGTCCATGCCGCCTGGCCTGGCTGGAACGCAATGAGTGTGGTTGCGCGAGCGGCGCTGCTGCGCAAGTTGGCCGATAGTCTGGAAGATCATCGCTATGAATTGATGGGCTTGTGCGTAAAGGAGGCGGGCAAGACGCTCCTCGACGCGGTGGCCGAGTTGCGTGAAGCGGTCGATTTCTGCCGATATTACGCAGATCTCGCTCAGTCCCAGGGAGAACTTCCCGGCCGGGGAGTTGTGTTTTGCGTGAGCCCCTGGAATTTCCCCCTGGCTATTTTTCTCGGACAAATCAGTGCGGCGCTTGTCGCTGGTAATACCGTTGTCGCCAAGCCGGCAGAACAGACCACCCTGATTGCCCAACGCGTGATGGCACTGATAAGCGAGTGCGGCTTTCCAGAGGGGGTAATTGAGCTGGTGCAGGGCCCGGGTCGGCCGGTGGGTGAGGTGATGTTACCGGACCCGCGCATCCGCGCAGTGATGTTCACCGGTTCAACTGCCACGGGTCAGCTGATGGCCCGAGTTTTGGCTGACCGGGACGAGCTCGATATTCCACTGGTTGCTGAAACTGGCGGTCAGAATGCCATGATCGTTGATTCAACTGCTCTCCCGGAACAAGTGGTAGACGATGTTGTTCGCTCGGGTTTTCACAGTGCGGGGCAGCGTTGTTCTGCTTTGCGGGTACTTTTTCTGCAAGAAGATATCGCCGATCAGGTTTGTACCATGATCGCAGGAGCGATGGCGGAACTGACCATAGGCGACCCCGCTAACCTGGCGACCGATGTTGGGCCGGTTATAGATGCAGCAGCGCTCGCCAGACTCGAGGAACACGTCGACTATCTCGACCGGGTCGGCGAGGCTCGCTTGCTGTATCGCTGTGAATTGTCCGAATGCTGTGCGAAGGGAACTTTTTTTGCGCCTCACCTGTTTGAAATAAATGATATATCGTTGCTTCGTGGCGAGGTTTTTGGGCCGGTGGTCCACGTCGTAAAATACAAGGCCTACGAACTGGATCGGATAGTCGATCAGATTAACTCCGCCGGCTTCGGTCTGACCCTGGGCGTTCACAGCCGTATCCAGACAATAGCCGCGCGTATTGCGAGCCGGGCGCGGGTAGGAAACGTTTATATTAATCGCAATATGATTGGTGCCGTAGTCGGGGTTCAACCTTTCGGAGGCCGAGGCCTGTCGGGCACCGGTCCGAAGGCGGGTGGGCCCCGCTATCTGAGCCGACTGCTTGGGTCGTCAAGTGGGAGTGAGCATTCGCCAACCGCGGTGCCGCCGGAGCCCCTGGGAAGTGACATGCCGCCCGCCGAGGCTCTCACGGGCGCTGCATTGGCTCAGCTGCAGTGGTCATCGACGCTTATTCCCGACCGGATTGCCTTTGTGCGGCGCTTTTGTGCAGACCTGGCGGCCGAAATTGGTGGCAGTGTCGATCCCGAGCTTAGCGCCATGGCAGAGGTCCTGATAGCGTGTGCCAGCGACGTGCTCGATCGAGAGTTGAGCCTTCCCGGCCCAACCGGCGAGAGTAATATATTGCTGCTGGAGCCGCGCGGCCTGGTATCTGTTGTAGTCGATGGGCTCTCGACGGAAGCGGGGGAGCTGGCAAAGATTCTCGCCGCGCTGCTGGCTGGAAATGGGGTTCTGGCGCTTGTTGAGCCGGATCGTGAGGCCGCCTTCCGTGACTATTCCGGTAGGTGCGAGCGGGCGGGTTTACCTCCGCACGTGCTAACGGTGGTCGCGTCCGCCAGCGCCAAAGTTGTGCTCTCTGACGAACGGCAGACGGCGGTGCTTGTCGATCCGAGCTCTGCGCGCGCAAAACCAATACAGCAGCTTTTGGCCCAGCGTCAAAGTGGCATAGTACCGTTGCTGACTGAACTCGCCGGCGCCGATCTATTGGAACGCCTTGTCGTGGAGAAAACCGTTTCAATCGATACCACTGCCGCAGGCGGAAACGCCTCCCTGATGACCCTGGCCGAAGCTTAAGTCTTAGCAGCGCGCTGGCTTGGCATCCGGTTAATCTTTAACTACAAAGAACTCCCAGTTGTGGCCATTAGGATCTGTGACCCAGGTTTTGTCCTGAACCGAGTAGCAGCAGTCGACAGTATCCTGAAAGAATGTTGGCAGACCCTCGGCGCGCAGTCGTTCGTCTGCCGCGTGCACCGCCTCGCTGTTTATGACCTCGACTCCCAGGTGATTGATCGCCTCGCGATTGATCGTTTCTGGGCTGGCCGTCAGGGTCAGGTTGAGCGCTGGATCTGACACATCAAATTTCGCATACCCCGGCTTCAGTTTTGCCGGTTCGCGTCCAAATAAAGTTTGGTAAAAATGGACAGAATCGTCAAAGTAGTGAGTGTTAAGTGCAAGGTGTAGTCTGCTCATGGCTGGTTCCTCTTTGCTATAGTTACTATATTTCTAGAAAATTCGAAATCTAGAAGAAAAAATTTCCGGACTATTTATTGAGTTCAATCTCTACGCCACTGCCTGCGCAGCAGTCGTGATAGAGAAAATTAATTAGATCGGACAACGTCGCGGTGTTGGCGCGATACAATATCCATTGTTTGTCTTTGCGCGACTGCACTAACGCCTCCCTTTTCAGGCGGTCCAGGTGATGCGACAGCGTAGAATTAGGGATGCCGGTTTTGCGTCCAATATCGCCGGCCGCCAATTCCCCCGGCAGCGCGGAGAGCAGTAGCTTGATGATACTCAAGCGCGCCTCGTTGCCGAGGGCCGCCATGCGATCTGCTTGAAGTGCTATTGTTTCCATATTTCCAATAATATAGAAATATAAGATTAGTTCAAGTATTTTTTCAATCCCACCTTTTCAGTACCCCTGGATGCAGGTCGGATGGCGCCTTCAGGTATAGTGGTCGCCAATAAACTTCCGGACCAAAAATGAGGGGACACAATGCAAGAACTCGAATCTAAAGTTGCCATTATCACAGGTGCTGGTCAGGGCGTCGGGCAGGGCATTGCCTATGGTTTGTGCGACCTGGGTGCAACTGTCGTGGCGGCTGGGCGCACCCTCGCCAAGGTCGAGAACACGGTTGCCGAAGTTGTACGGCGAGGAGGGCAGGGTCTGGCGGTCGAGTGCGATGTCAACGACCTGGCAAGCTTGCAGAACTGTGTGGCCAAAACCATTGAAAAATTCGGTGGCATCAATATCCTGGTAAACAATGCCCAGGAAGTTCCACTGGGAGCTTTGAACGACGTCACCGACGAGGCCTTCACTCGAGGCTTTACATCCGGTCCTCTGGCGACTCACCGCATGATGAAGCTCTGTTATCCATACCTCAAGGGCGACGGCAATATCATTAACCTCGCGAGCACGGCTGGACGTAGGGCGGACATAGCCAATTTCGGCGCTTACGGTGCCGTTAAAGAGGCTATTCGGGTACTGACCAGGGCCGCTGCCTGCGAGTGGGGCCAGGACAATATTCGCACCAATGTGATTCTGCCCCACGCTACCTCGCCGGGCCTGAAATGGTGGGTTAACGAATTTCCCGATGAGGCGGCTGCTTTTGTTGCCGGTATCCCGATGAAAAGAATTGGTGACTGCGAGGAGGATATCGGCCGTGCTGTCGCCCGTATGTGTACAGCGGACTTTGCCTATCTGAACGGTCAGAGTATTGCTTTGGATGGTGGTCAGGGTCTTATTGGGTAGCACTGCATTGGGTAGTATTGACAGCTCGGTTTACCAAGGAGAGATAGCTTGCTGAAAAATCAAAAAATACTGGTCACTGGAGCCACTGGTCAAGTGGCGCGTCCGATTGCCGAGCAACTGAATGAGCACAACGAGATCTGGGCCGCGGCGCGTTTCTCCGATCCTCAGGCGAAAGTGGAACTGGAGGCTCAAGGCATCAACACGGTGTACTTTTCGATGGGCGAAGAGGAGCTATCGGGCTTGCCCGATGTCGACTACGTAATTCACTGCGGATGTAACACCAATCCGAAAACCCCCGATGAAGGTATGAGTCAGAACGCCGAGGGCACGGGTTTTTTGATGCAGCGCTACCGGAATGCGAAGGCATTTTTCCACATGTCGTCTTCATCAATTTATAGCTTGAAAGATGATCCCGGTGCGCCGGTCAGCGAGGACGATCAGCTGGGTGGTTTTGCCGAGTACTCGCCCCACTATGCCATGAGCAAGCAGTCCACCGAGGCCGTCGTCCGCTTTCAGGCCAGGGCGCTCGATCTGCCTACTATCATAGCGCGACTGGATGTGGCCTACGGTAGCTGTGGTCACGGCGGTGCGCCACTCGCCATTGTTGCCTTTATGAAACACGGTATTCCTTACCATCGGGCCGAGAAAGGTGACAGTTTCTGTACGCCCATCCACGAAGATGACATTGTTGTGCAGGTCCAGGCGCTGCTGGCGCACGCCAGTGTGCCGGCGCCGATCGTCAACCTCGGTGGCGATGAGATAGTCGCTATGGAGGAGATGATCGCCTACGTCGAATCACTGACAGGCTTGAGTGTAATTGTCGAAAACAGGCCCGCTGCGACCTGGGGCATGACCGTGCTCGACAACACTCGACGTAAAAGTATGGCCGGACCCTGCAAGGTGAACTGGCGCGATGGCATTCTCGCGGCCCTGCGGGTGCGCGAGCCAGGCTTGCTGGACGCCTGAATTTTCGTTGGCGATCAATTGTTGTTTTGTACCTGCTTGCGCGATGTGGTTAAATTCATTGGTCTAATTCTAATAATAAAGGCGTACTAAATGGCCGGTTCAGCTAGCGCACACTGGAGTTCCCGATTCGGATTTTTAATGGCGTCGGTGGGCTTTGCGGTCGGCCTGGGTAATATTTGGCGCTTTCCCTATGTCACCGGAGAAAATGGCGGGGCTGCATTTGTGTTGGTGTATCTGCTGTGCGCCTTCGTTATTGGTGTTCCTATCCTTATGGCCGAGTTGATGATCGGACGTAGGGGCGGAAAATCCCCACCGGGCTCCATGCGCGAAGTGGCCACCCAGGAGGGGGAGTCTTCGCGCTGGCAGTGGGCGGGCGGAATGAATGTACTTGCGGCCTTTTTGATAGAAATAGTCTACTGCGTTATTGCCGGTTGGGTGTTGCTTTATCTTTATAAGGCGGTGATGACCGGTTTTGTTGGCGTGGATGCAGGCTCGGCGACCGCAGCCTTTGACGAAATACTGGGTAGTACCGGAACCATGATTTTTTGGACCTGGACGGGGCTGCTGATTACCGGCGGAATTATTTACGCCGGCGTTGAGAAAGGCATAGAGAGGGCCGTGACCATCCTCATGCCCACCTTATTTGTACTTATGGTGATACTGGTGATTTTCAATATGTCATCGGATGGCTTTGGCACTGCAGTCACGTATTTATTCAGTCCCGACTTCAGCAAAATTAACTCAGGGGTCTGGTTGGCCGCTGTTGGGCAGGCCTTTTTCTCTATTGGCGTCGCGATGGCGGGAATGATGATTTATGGCGCCTACCTGCCTAAAAGCGTATCCATAGGCTCTTCTGTGGTTATTGTGGTGATCGCAGATACCGCTGTCGCATTGCTCGCCGGACTGGTGATTTTCCCCGCTGTATTCAGCTATGGGCTTGACCCCAGCGGTGGGCCGGGGCTCATTTTCCAGACATTACCGGTAGCCTTCGCGCAGATGCCTGGCGGGCACATTTTTAGCGTCCTGTTTTTCTTGTTGCTATCGGTCGCAGCCATTACCTCAATGGTGGGGTTGATTGAGCCGATGACAGCGTGGCTGGAAGAGCACAAAGGCTTCCAGCGGCATAAGAGCGCGATGGCGGTTTTGTCGGTGATTGGACTACTGAGCTTGTTGAGTATTTTGAGCTACAACGAAATTGCTGAATTGAAAATTGCCGGAAACAATCTTAACGATAGTTTGGACTTCTTCTCCAACCAGGTATTACTGCCGCTGGGTGGTTTGTTGATTGCCATCTTTGCCGGTTGGTTTATTAGCAGTGAATCGGCCAGTGACGAGTTGGGCATGGCAAGCCAAGGAATCTTTAAGTTGTGGCGCTTTCTTATCCGCTGGCCGGTGCCCGCGGCCATTACCGTTATATTTGTGATGGGTCTGGCGGGCTAAGCCTGATTTTAGAGCTGGTGTTAAGCCGGGGTTGTTGCGAGCGGCTCAAAGCGATTCTCAGTGACATTTTTAACCACCCTGTTTGCATCGAACACCAGGCCGTTCATCGCAATGTAAACGCCGACTGGCTTGCTCTGCACCGCGCCAATCGCACAGCCAATGTTAAATATGGCGTCCGTTGTGGCGAAGGCAGCTGGTTGTAGCGCACCCGTCAGTACAATGCGTTTATCCTCAATGTTTTGTAGTGCTCTGGCAGTTTCGACCATTCCATCGGTACCGTGGGTAATCAGCACACACTCTGCGCTGGTCGCCAGGGTGTGTTCCCTGATTAGCAGTCGGTCAGCGTCTGTCATATCCAGGCTGTCCTTGCGCATCAGCGACTCCTCTGTGAATTCGAATTGCGCGTTCATGCGTCGCAGCAACTCGCCAATGATCGGATCGCCTACCTGGTAGTCGCTCTTGGCATCGAAGTAGATTTTATCGATGGTGCCACCGGTGGTGATTATATGCAGCTGCATGACGTGCTTGCTCCGTTCTTATAGTGTCAGGAGACGGCGCAGAAAGCCGTCATTTTTGGATTGTTGCGCACGCTGGTGCAATAGCGTCGGGAGCATTGATTCGATCTGTTCTGCCACCTCATTGCGAATGTCGGTCAATTGTTTTTTGGTGGTGAGTTGTCCCTTGTGATTGGACAGATTTACCGGCTCACCAAATTGATAATAGCAGCGCTGCGGTTTTGGCATCAGCGACCCCAGAGCTCCTATCGGAATGGGTGGTAGTAGGTCGGGGCGGGTATCCTCGGAGATCAGCCCGAGTCGGGTAAGTAGTTTGCCGAGCATGCTGTCCGGAAGATCTTCGCCCTCTATCAGGTGACTGTAGAATTCGTCGGGGCCGACAATGGCCGTGGGCATGATGGTATAGCCGTGCTGGGCGGCAAGGCGGACAAAGCCGTAGCGTTCCTTCCACTGCAGGGTGTAGCGCTGCTCCATGGTTTTTGTTGCCTCGTGGGCGCCGCCTGGAAAAACCATTAGGTCGGCGCCGTTTTCCATTAGCGCACTGCACACCTTTGGGTGGCCTACCACGCCTCCAAAAGCCAGCAATTTGTCCTCGGTAGCCGGGCTGAACAGGAATCTATCACCCAGGCCGCGCAGGAACCGGCCGGTTTCGTGATATACGACGGGCCCCATTACCATGCCGTCCAGGGCGAATAGTGAGTGATTGGCGACAAAGAGGCAGGGAGTATCCGGCAAATTCTGGGTATCCACCAGCACGGGGTCAAACAAGCGTTTTATGATCTTGTAGCCAAACTCGTGGCCGGCGCCCGAAGGTGGCTTCACCCTCAGTGCTTTTTTGATGTGCTGCGCCAGGCCCTCATCATCAAAGGGTTGGCTGTCTTTTTCGAATCGTTTTGTCGGACTTTCTGCTTTTTGATTCACATTTTCACTCCCGTGTGTGCAGGGGGCGACAATGCTACCAACAATTGTGTCGGGGATACAGGAACAACAAAGTGTAGAACTGCGCCTCGCTCGCGAGTTTGCCGACGATCCTGGATGTGTATTGGAAGCATTTCTGTACAGGTAGTTGCCGTGGTCCCCGCAGTAGTTGATTATGGTCTGGATTTGTCTCAGGAGGGCGTGAAATGCCCAGTGCAGTGAATTTGTTTACGTCTACGATGACCTCCTCGCTGCGTGGGTGGTCGGGGATTCGCTCGAGCGTTCGAAGCGTTCAACCCGCGACCCTTTTGCGATTGTACGACATTGAGAACTGCCCCTACTGTCGGCTGGTGAGGGAAGCGCTCACAGAGCTGAACCTGGATGCAGAAATGCGTCCCTGTCCGAAAGGCGGCGAGCGATATCGACCAGAGCTGATTGAAATAGGCGGGAAAGCACAGTTTCCCTATTTGATCGATGAAGATCAAGGCGTCGCAATGTATGAGTCTATGGATATTGTACGCTACCTCTACCAGACCTATGGTGGCGGAGCAGTGCCTTTCAAATGGAGGTTGGGCTCGGTACAGACCGTCAGCTCTTCATTGGCCAGCGCTTTTCGTTTGAGCCGGGGCATGGCCGCTCTACCGGCAAAACACGCCCCGAAAATGTTGGAATTGTACAGCTTTGAAGCGAGCCCCTACGCGCGACCGGTACGCGAATTGCTTTGCCAGCTTGAGCTCAGCTACGTGCTAAGAAGTTGCGGTCGCAGTGAAATCTCCGAGTGGCTGCCCCCACAGCTGCGCGAGCGTTATGGTATCGAGCCCGAGAGTCAGCTGGCCAATCGCCGCGAGCTGCAAAGTAGAGAGGGGAGGATGGGTATTCCCTTCCTGTACGATCCCAACACCGATACCGGTATGTTTGAGTCCGATGACATCGTGGAGTACCTGCTTCGCGAGTACGCAACTTAATATTTATCAGCTTCCGACCGGAGCACCAACACAAGGATAATTGCCATGCGAGCCGCTGTATTCGAAAGGCCGGGAGAGGGTCTGAAGATCTATGATGATATCGAAATTATCGACCCGCGAGCCGGGGAGGTTCGGGTGCGAGTCAAACATTGCGGTATCTGCCATTCCGATCTCAGCATGGTTAATGGCGTTATGCCGGAGATGGGCCAGCCTATTATTTTGGGTCACGAGGCGTCGGGTGTCGTCGATGTCGTTGGCGAGGGAGTTACCGATCTGGTAGCTGGGGATCACGTTGTCCTGACCCCGATAGCACCCTGCGGAACGTGTTATTACTGCGTTCGAGAAGAGTACTCTTTGTGTATAAATGGCATGTCGCTATGGACCAACACCCTAAGTGACGGTGAAACGGGTCTGTCCCGCGGTGGTGAAACGATATTACGTGGCGTCGGGCTGGGAGCTTTTGCAGAATATGTCATCGTGCCCCAAACCGGCGCGATCAAAGTGGATAAGTCCGTGCCTCTCGAGACAGTTTGCGTTATTGGCTGCGCGTTACAAACCGGTGTTGGTGCCGTACTGAACACCGCGGCGGTCGAGCCCGGTGCGACCGTGGTGATAATGGGTGCCGGGGGTATTGGTATAGCGGCTACTCAGGGCGCCCGAATCGCGGGAGCGGCGCTTATCCTGGTATCAGATCCAGTGGCGGCTCGTAGAGAAGCCGCACTGGGCTTTGGTGCAACTCACGTGATTGATCCTGGTGCTGAGGACCTTCACGCCCGGTGCCTGGAACTTACTGCCGACATAGGCATGGACTACGCGTTCGAGACGGCGGGTGTAGCTAAATTAATAGAGGAAGGGTTGCTGGTTACGCGCCCGGGCGGAACGATAGTCTGCGTCGGAGCGCCGCCGTTGGACGATGGTATCCAGATTGCTAACGTGGTCTTATTTGCAATATCTGAAAAAAAACTTTGCGGCTGTATATTAGGTAGCTCAAATTCTCTACGCGATATTCCACGGCTGATCGAGCTATGGAAAGATGGACAGCTGGACATGGAGGGCATGATCACCCGGCGCCTGCCGCTGGAGGATATCAACCTGGGCTTTGATGATCTCGCCCACAGTCGCGGCATTAGAACGGTGATCGATTTATAGTGGTTGTAGCACAGTGGACACTTACCCTCTGTTGTGCCCTGCTGGTGCTGGCGACACCTGCTCCGGCCGAGCAGGTCTATGGCGGAGAGGGCGGTAGGCATTTCTCAGCTCACGAACAGATTAACCCGCAGAATGTCGGTAAGTTGGCGCTGGCCTGGGATTTCCATCATGGAGATCTCGATAATCTAGATGCTGCCAAACACGAGGCGGTCTCCTTTCAAGCTACACCCATCAAGTTGCCGGAGGCTGCCGGCGGATTCCTGGTGCTGTGCTCGCCTCTGTCGAAGGTGATCGCCCTCGACCCCGACACCGGAGAAGTGCGCTGGCAGTACGACCCGAAAGTTGTGCTGGGCGACGAGCGCCCGGTGGTTTGCCGAGGTGTAAGCTACTGGCAGGATCCGCAGCTTACCCAGACAGATAGTTGTCGACATAAACTGTATCTGGCCAGTTACGACAGACGTTTAATAGCGTTGGATAGTTTGACAGGGGAGCCGTGTCCAGGCTTTGGCAACCGCGGAGAAGTAGACCTTCACTCTGCAGACGGGGTTCATCCGCGCTCGGAAGTTACCTCGCCCTCGCCCCCAGCCATCGTCAACGGTGTGGTGGTGGTTGGCTCCGGGGTTATGGATTTTGCGAAAGCTAAGGCGCCTTCTGGCGTTGTTCGTGGTCTTGATGCGCATAGCGGTGCCTTGCTCTGGTCTTTTGAGCCACTGTTGAATCCCGACCGAGCCCGCAGCGGCGCCGCTAATGTATGGGCACCCATGGCGGTAGATGAGGGTCGAGGTCTGGTCTTCTTGCCGACCAGTGCCCCCTCGCCGGACTACTACGGCGTCGATCGCCCTGGCGATAACCGGCACGCTAACAGTCTATTGGCGCTGCGGGCAACAACGGGAGAGTTGGTTTGGAGTTTTCAGGCGGTTCATCACGACCTATGGGATTATGACCTGCCCGCACAGCCTATTCTGACTGAGCTGGAATGGGAGGGGCGGAGTGTCCCAGCGGTCATCCAGCTGACCAAGCAGGGCTTCGTTTTCGCTCTCCACCGCGATACCGGCGAACCTATTTGGCCTATAGAGGAGCGGCGCGCTCCCGGCCCGGATTTGCGCGGCGATCAGCGCTCGCCTACACAGCCTTGGCCAACGGTGGTCGCTCCGTTGCTGCCGTCCACGCTTACGCCCGATGACGCATGGGGATTTACATTTTGGGATAGAGGCAAGTGCCGGGAATTAATCGAAGAGTCCAACCACAACGGTTTGTTCACCCCGATTACAGAGGACTACACACTTTTATTGCCCGGCAGTCTGGGCGGTCCGAACTGGGGTGGAGGCGCACTGGATCCGGTGAGACAGTTGCTGATGGTGAACTACTCGACCGTCGCTGCCCGCGCCAGACTTGTGCCCAGAGCAGCGGCAGATACCGTTGGTGCAGTTGCTATAGAGGGATACAACTGGAGCATGCGCATGAGTGGCACTCCCTACGACATGGAAGTCGGCATGTTGGTGTCGCCGTTGGGTGTACCCTGTACCGCACCGCCCTGGGGTAAACTGGCCGCGATCGATCTGCGCACCGGTCAATTACGTTGGGATGTGGCGCTGGGTTCTGTTCACAACATGGGCCCGGTGACAGCGCCCTTTGAGATTCCCTGGGGTACGCCGACGCTGGGCGGTGCTTTGGCGACAGCCAGCGGCCTGTTATTTATCGCTGCGACGTCAGATCGAATGTTTCGCGCGTTCGCGGTCGATACGGGTGAGGTCTTATGGTCTGCGAAGCTGCCGGCGGATGGTATGGCTACGCCGATGTCCTATATCAGCAACGGGCGCCAGTATGTGGTTATCGCTGCGGGTGGGCACCATATGTTTGTCGATCGTGGCAGGAGTGATATTTTGCGCGTTTTTGCCTTGCCCAAGTCTCGTGAATAGCAGTGTGGAGATATAGTGATGGTTGACACAAAAGTTGTATGGGGGGTGCTCACACTTTGTCTCGCGGCATTTTGGTCAGCTTCGCTGCTCGCCGCTGAACCCACACCCGCGGCCTTGTATGATCAACACTGTGCCAGTTGTCATGAAGAGCCCGCGAGTAAGGCACCCAGCAAGGCGACGCTGGGACAAATGCCACTGTCGCGGATACTCACCGCTATGGAGTTTGGCCGTATGGCCGTGCAGGCGTCCGTGCTCAGCCCCTCGCAGAGGGAGGCTGTGGGAGGCTATTTGACAGCTATCGATAATGCTTCTTCCTCCTGGGTTGACGACCACAGTTGTGAGTCCAAAGGGGGCAGTCAGCCGCTGGTCGACGGCCTGGGTAACTGGGGGTTGGGTCGTGGCAACGCTCGCTATGTCGGCAGCGGTGTAGCGATAGCACCGAATAATGTTGAAGATTTGGAGCTGCAGTGGGTGTTGGCCATACCTGGCGCCACCGATATGCGCTCGCAACCCGTGGCGAGCAATGGCGTTTTATACCTGGGCACCCAAAATGGCAACCTGCTGGCGTTACAGCAGGAGTCCGGCTGTGTGTTGTGGCGCTTCAGGGCGGCGAGCTCGATTCGTACGGCGTTAAATTTGGAGCGCGGGGCAGACGGGGTGGCGACAATCTACTTTGCCGACGACCTGGGTACAGTGTACTCGGTCGAAGCAACGGCCGGTGTGCTGCGCTGGAAGCGAAATCTTAAGTGGTTCCCCACTTCGATAATAACCGGTTCTCTGGCGTGGCACGAAGGCGTGTTGTTTGTGCCAATTTCATCCTATGAAGTAGCTACTGCAGCAGTGCCTGGCTATCCCTGCTGTCGGTCTCACGGCGGGGTTATTGCTGTCGATGGGCTCACCGGTAAAACATTATGGGAGTACCACAGCACAGAAACGGCCAGGAAAACCACGGTTAACCGCGATGGTGTACAAATGTGGGGTCCTTCGGGCGCCTCGGTCTGGACCACGCCAACAATCGATGCCAAGAGGAAAGTGCTGTACATTGGCACCGGTGAAAACGTCTCCTCCCCGGCCACCGATACCAGTGATGCCATCATCGCTCTCGATCTCGCAAGCGGGGCTGTGCGTTGGCGATTCCAGGCGTTGGCCGGCGATGCATGGAACAGCGCCTGCCTATTTCGGGGCGCCAACTGTCCAGCCGAGAAGGGCTCCGATTTTGATTTTGGTGGCGCTGTTGCATTGGTCACCACAAACTCCGATAAGGATCTGTTGCTGGCTGGTCAAAAGTCTGGGGTTGTCTATGCCCTGGATCCGACGAGTGAAGGTCGGATTGTCTGGCAACACCGCCTCAGCCAGGGTACGACTAATGGCGGTATTCATTGGGGTGTGACCAGCGACGGGGAGCGGTTATTCGTCCCAGTTTCCGATCCGGATCGAGATACCCCTGGATACACGCCCAATCCCGGGGTTTATGCACTGGATGTCAGCAGTGGGAAATTGCTCTGGGAGCATCGCGTCGAGCGCGGTTGTAGCTTTGACCCGAAACAAACGCCTCCAGTTGGCTTGGCGGCAATGATGGAGCCGAGCGACAGCAACCGTTCGCCCTGGCCGGATTGTTCTTATTATTATGGCCAATCGGCCGCCGCGGTGCTGGCTAACGGAGTGGTCTACGCTGGCGCGTTAGATGGCAAATTACGCCTGCTCAGTGCGGCGACCGGGGACTTGCTCAGAGTGTTTTCGACAAACCAGAAATATACGTCGCTCAACGGTGTTGAGGGTCACGGTGGTGCCATCGATCTCAGCGGTGTTACTGTTTCTGGACGTCGTTTGTTTGTGTTGTCCGGTTACGGGATGTTCGGCCAGATGCCGGGCAACGTTTTGTTATCCTATGCACTGCCCAAAGAGGATTCAATTGAGCAGGGTCGACAGTGGTAGCGATCAAATAAAACCAGAATGTCTGATCAAGATGGGCCAGAATATGCATAGGTCGGGCAGGGTGATTTTGAACTATCAATTCAGGTGCACTTTAGGGTTGAATAGCAGTCTCAGAGACTCGGCAGAGTAATCGTGAACCGGGCACCATCTTCAATATTTTCAGCGACGATGACTCCACCCATATCACGGACAATGCCATAACTAAGAGACAATCCTAAGCCAGTGCCCTTACCCATTTCTTTTGTCGTGTAAAACGGCTCGAAGATGCGAGACAGAGCATCTTCGGGAATACCCCCGCCGGTATCCTCCGATGTAATGTGGACACCTTCATCGTCTTCAAATACCCGCAATAGTATCTTCGACTTTCCATTGCTTTCAGCCATGGCATCTTTGGCATTGGAGAGAAGGTTCAAAATAACCTGCTCCATTGGAATGGCATGGCCCAGAACAGATGCACAATCTTCGGGGAACTCTGTCACAATCTCGATTCCAGTCAATCGCAATTGCTCACCGCTCAAATCAAGGGCGTTCGTCACAATCTGACGAAGATCAATTGGTCCCGTCTCCTCCTTCGCCTGACGCCCGAACATCCGCATGTGATCAATGATTGTGGCTGCTCGTACAGTCTGCTCCTCAATACGTCCTAATTTATTATTCAGGTAGTCAGAGTCAGCGGTGCCGTTAGAAATCTTCCGACGACTATTCCCCGCCGCCAAGCGAATGATGTTTAGTGGTTGGTTCAGTTCGTGTGCGACTGAGGTTGCCATTTCACCTAGTGTTGACAGTTTGGATGCATGGATGATTTGGGCAGTGAGTGCTTTGCGCTCGCTCTCCTGCTCTTTTTGTATTTCATTCGTCTGCGTTTCGGCAGCTCGTAAGCCGCCCAGGGCCATCGCCGTGCCGATTCGGGCTGAAACCAGTGAAGCTACGATTGTGAACAATTGCACGTGTTCATCTGTGTAAAAATTTGCTTGCGGATGCTCCGAGTCCAGAACGCCAATGACCCTACCTTCATGTTCAATGGGCACAGCCAACTCCGAAAGTCGTATCTCGTCATCAACAATATAATGAGTATTTTTTCGCGTATCTGAAACGAGTTGAAATTCTCCAGTCCTAGCGGCAGTCCCGACAATCCCACAACCCAATTCTATCGTAATGGGATTCATTATCTCTGTAGCGACCAAGTTCTTTTTACCATGCGCTGCGACCTGCACCAGGGTTTTCCCATCTTCATCGAGCAGATAAACAACACAGTCCTCGAAGCCCAGCTCCGCCATTACTGTTTTTGCGATATTCCAAACAATCTCGTCAACCGTATTTAGCCCAGTCTGTGAGTGGGTAAATTTATGTAGAATTTTCAGAAATTGGCTTCTGGAAACCAAATGATTCTCGGCTAATGCGGCAGGCGCAAAATAATTGTCTTTTTTCAATAGTTGCCTTTCCCCGCAATCACAGGCCAGCATGCTCCATGCAACAAATAATGCCGGCCCGTTCTCGTAAGCTTTACTGTTCAGAATGTGAGGAGCTGTGATCATTTTCTTTTTATTATGTTCGATAGTCCGCTTTTGCCGAAGAACAGTCAAGTATGGTAATTGCAGTGATTCGCCGCCTAGTTCTCTTCTCTTGCTGTCTTTTTCGTTTTCGGATTAAGACAAGCTGAGATGGTGCGCGAGCTGTACCTCGAGTTTCTCGGCAGCGGGCCCTGCTTTGAGTGGCTACTTGAGACATTCGATCTGGATATCGAGAATCCTCGACGTTGACTAATTCAAGGCGCAGAGGCCCACGGTTTTCCTGTAAAAATACCGTTTCTCAATGTTGTCAGAATCGGTACACTGCGCGCACTTTTTATTGACAGCCGAGTGGTCAACATGAAATTCCCATTAATCTCTTTCAGCCTTGCCATGCTTGCCGCCGCCGGATCAGTTGCCGCAGAAGACGAAACACGGGCATACGATGCCAGCCTTTCGCTGGGTTACGTGGGTACTTCCGGTAACACTGAAACTGAGACTTTCAATACCGAAGCACTGATTATCTATCGAGCCACCAGTTGGACTCACAATCTGAAATTTCAGGCTCTCGGGTCCAATAAAGATGGCGACACGGACGCGGAGCGTTATTATCTGGAAGACAAGTCCGATTATGGACTGGACGGAGATTCCTACCTGTTCGGCAAGATCACCTATTCTGACGACAGATTTAGCGGCTTCGACTCTCAAACTTCGGTTTCAGCCGGTTATGGACGTTATCTGGTGCAACGGGATAACCTCAAAGTCCAGGGCTATGCGGGTGCGGGTTATCGTGAAAATGAAGTTACCAACGGAGGCAGTATAGGTGAGGCCATTTTCACGCTTGGCGAACAACTTAGCTGGAATATCAGCGATGCATCGAAGCTGGTTCAGAGCCTGACTTCGGAGGTAGGCGAAGACTCCACGATCACCAAATTTGTCCTCGGTCTCGAGACAAATATCATCGGCAACATCGCCACTAAGGTTGCTTTTGAGGCGCGCAATACTTCCACGGTGCCGGCGGGCGTAGAAAAAACCGATACCCTCACCAGCGTCAGTCTAGTTTATACGTTCTAGGTCTTTACCTCGGCGCCGACAGTTTCACCTGTCGTGACGAGTTTTTGCCAGACTGCTTTTGACCGACGCCAGGTGGTTCAAAAAGTTGGGACCTTTTTTTATGGCCAGTCGCGTCGCCAGTACATCCACTAGCACTAGTTGGGCAATGCGCGACGTCATCGGAGTATACAATTCGGTGTCCTCCTCACTGGCTACCGGCAGTACGATGTCGCAGTTAGCGGCCAGCGGTGAGTGCGGAGCGGTGATGCCGATTGTTCTCGCTCCACTGGCCCGGCCTAGCTCGGCTATTTCCACCATGGCGATGGTGCGGCCGGTATAGCTGATACACACCAGGCAGTCCTCGGGACTCAGGCTGGCCGCTGCCAAGCGCTGATTGATCAAGTCGGAGTGAGCAACGACCGGTGTACCGAATCGAAGCAATTTGTGCTGCGCATCCAGCGCGACTGAGGCCGAGGCACCCAGCCCGCACAAGACGATGGAGCGGGCTCCGTCCAGTATGTCCACTGCCGCCTCAACCACTTTGTCATCGAGGTCTTTTTGAACCCTGTTCAGGCTGGCCTGGGTGGATTCGAATATTTTGGCGATAACGTGACTGCTTGAGTCGTTGGCACCTATGTTGCGCGCAATACCGGGCTGTTGGCGAGCGAGCTCTCCGGCCAGGGTCAACTTGAAATCGGGAAACCCCTTGAGGCCCAGACCAGTACAGAAACGGCCCACTGTGGGCTGGCTGACGCCGACTTGAGTGGCCAGGTTAGCTATCGACATGGAGATGACGGTTTGTGGCGATTGCACTACGTACTCCGCAAGCTTTTTCGCGGACTTGCTGCGTTTTGCCTCACTATTGCCTAGATCTGCGAGTAGGGTCACGGTGGCTTCCGTACTGATTCATCAAGCACAAAATCTAATTAAATTACATAAAAGTTGCAAGCTGTATTTTTTCTTTCTTTCGTTCTTCTCCGTATATTTCGCATTAAATATAGATATTTTGGCTAAATACCAGAGTTTTCTTGAAAGAAGTTAATAGTAAGAGTATGTTTAATTTTTGTAATTAAATTACATTGTGAATATGAATCAATCACTTCTAAAAGAGGCTCGCGTACTACCTGTCGTTGTCGCTCGTGACGTAGGCAGCACTCTGGCATTGACCCGTAGTTTGTTGGCCGGTGGTATGAAAATTATCGAATTGACGCTGCGAACCCCAGTCGCGTTGGAAGCTATTCGGGCTATCAAGGCCGAAATACCCGGAACCTGTATTGCGGCGGGAACGGTGACTAATCCAGCCGAACTCGCTGCCGCTATAGATGCGGGTGCCGACTTCCACGTCAGTCCCGGACTGACTCCCCGTTTGCTGGACGCCGTAAAGGAGGCTGGGGTGGATATTCTGCCGGGCGTTGCCACCCCTTCCGAGTTGATGCAGGGTATGGAGTACGGTCTGGACTGCTTCAAGTTATTTCCGGCGGTGGCCGTCGGCGGTATCACTATGCTGAGGTCTATTGGGGGGCCATTTCCAAACGTGAAATTCTGCCCTACTGGCGGTCTTAACCCGGCTAATTTTCGCGACTTTCTGGCTCTGGACAATGTGATTTGTTGCGGCGGTTCCTGGATGGTGGACGATAAGTTGATCGAGGGCGGTCGCTGGGATGAAATTGAACGATTGGCCCGGGAGGCCATGGCATAACCAGCGACACCCATCAAAGGTGATCGCCAAAACAGAGGAATACCTATCATGACTGTTAATGCTCCCATACGAGTGGGCCTCATGGGCTTTGGACAGACCGGTCGGCAGATATACGAATTGGCTTCGCGAAGCGACGATTTCGAAATTGTCGCCATTGCCGACATCGGCGATCCAAAGATCCTGCACTATCTACTGTGCTCGGAAATCAAGAACAATCAAAGGCATAGGTTGGAAGGTAACTTTCTGACTAACGAGCGTTTCAGCTCGCGCTTGATACCAATTGATCGGCCGGCAGAAATGCCCTGGGACGTATTTGGTGTCGATATTGTGATTGATGCCACCGGTAAGTATCGGGAGGCAAGCTACATGAACGACCACCTGAGTAACGGTGCTCCACGCGTATTGCTGCGCACCTTGCCGGTTGATTCTATTGACCGAATTGTTATTCCCGGCCTTAACGGCGACAGTATTCAGGCTACGGACCGGATGATTTCTGCAGCCTCTGGCACCACTAGTGCGCTATGCCTGTTGCTTAATATCCTGTCTGCCGAGTTCGCCATCGAGTGTGCGAGCATGACCACGATACATTCCTATACCAGTGATCAGGCGTTGCAGGATTACGCCGGAAGCGATTTCCGCAGGAGCCGTTCTGCGGCCAAGAACATCATTCCCAATACGCACGAGGCTGGGGCCTGGCTGGGGCGAATCCTGCCTGAGTTTGAAGGCAAAGTTCTCACTTCGGCACTTAATGTACCGATTCACCAGGGCTGTCTACTCGATGTCAATCTGGTGGTCGAGGACGCGAGCGTTACGGCGGAGCAAATCAATGACGTGATGCGTGCCAGTGTCGCCAAACACAAGGGAATTGTCGGCGTGGTGGAGGATCCGATTGTTTCCTCCGACGTGATTGGTAGTTCACTGTCTCTGCTGTTTGATACCCAGGGCACCATCAAGGCGGGGGAAAATACGATTAAGGCGCTGAGCTGGTATGAGAACCTGGGTCACGCCGCTCGTTTACTCGATGTGGTGCGTCTCTATTCAGAGCTTGATGCCCAGCGGGAGGTCGCGTAATGAGAGTCGCAATTAATGGTTTTGGTCGTATAGGGCGGTCTGTGTTTCGTATCCTGGAAGAGGTAGAGGGCGTAGATGTAGTTGCCATCAACGATCTCTTTGATCACGATGCGCTGCGATACCTGCTTGATTACGATACCGTGATGGGTCCTTTTGCAAAAAGTCTGTCTTTGGAAGACGGTCATTTCGTGACACCAAAAGGCCGTGTCAAATTGCTCAGCGAGAGAAACCCGGCAGAACTTCCCTGGACCGAGTTGGGTGTTGATGCAGTGGTTGAATCGACTGGCGCTTTTCGTAAGCGCGCACAGCTGGAGCAGCATATAACTGCTGGTGCAGAGCGCGTTATTCTGACGGTGCCTGCCGCTGAGCCGATTGACTATACCGTGGTGTTGGGAGTCAACGATGAGGGTTTGCATGCGGATCACCGTATTATTTCCAACGCGAGTTGTACGACCAACTGCCTGGCGCCCATGGCAAAAGTGTTGAATGACCGGTTCGGGATCGTGGAGGGCGTAATCAATACGGTACACGCTTATACCAACGATCAGCGTCTGGCCGACGTACCTCACTCGGATTGGCGCCGCAGCCGCGCAGCTGCAGAAAACATTATTCCCACCTCCACCGGTGCGGCAAAAGCGGTTGGAGAAGTCTTACCGGAACTGCAAGGTCGATTGCACGGCATAGCAGCTCGGGTCCCGGTTCCAGACGGCTCAGTGGTCGACTTATTTGCCAAACTGGGTCGACAGGTCAGTATCGATGATGTGAATCAGGCGGTGCGCGAGGCTGCAGAGGGCCCGATGGCGAAAATCCTGCAGTACACCGATCAGCCTATTGTTTCCTCCGATATTATCGGTAATTCACATTCGTCTATCTATGACTCGAGCTTTACTGCGGTTACCAATGGCCGTTACCTGCGGGTCCTGAACTGGTACGACAACGAGTGGGGCTATTCCAGTCGCGTCTGCGACCTGTTGGCCAAAATTGGGAAATGGTAGGGTATTGAATTGAATATGGCCGAGCAGGAGGAGCACACCTCGCACTCATCGTTGCGCCGCAACGTGAGTTTTCTCGGGCGCTGCCTGGGCGAGACAATCGCTGCAGCCGAAGGTGAGGAGTTTCTCGAGTTAATCGAGAGCATTCGCCAGAACTCCCGGGCCGCGCGGGAAGGTGATAAGGAGGCTGGCCAGGCGCTGTTGGAAATTTTGCGGAATCTCGACACCGCGCAGTTGGTGCCCGTAGTGCGTGCCTTCAGTCAGTTTCTCAATCTCGCTAATATTGCCGATCAGTACCACGCAATGTCCCGCGAGATGGACCCTATTCTCTCTGCTTCGCAAACACTGGCGACGACACTGGCAGAGCTAAAAAACAGTGGCATCGGCGCGGCTGATATCACCGCGACGGTCAACGCCCTGAGTATAGAATTGGTGCTAACCGCGCACCCCACAGAAATTACTCGACGCACCCTTATCCACAAGCACGGGGAGATTAATCGGTGTCTGGCACAACTGGAGCTAAGCGGACAAACAGAGCGGGAGTTGCAACAGATTCACGCCCGGGTCCGCGAATTGCTGGCTCAAATCTGGTATGGATACGATTTCAGACGAGACCGCCCCAGCCCCGTCGACGAGGCAAAATGGGGTCTGGCGGTGGTGGAGGATTCGCTGTGGAAAGCCGTACCAGAGTTTCTTCGCCGCCTGGATAAGGCCCTCGCAGACAATTGCGGAGTGAGTCTGCCCCTTGAGGCAGCGCCGGTAAAGTTTCTGTCCTGGATGGGGGGTGATCGAGACGGTAACCCCAACGTTACCGCACGAGTGACCGAGGAAGTCTTATTGCTCAGTCGCTGGCAGGCGGCTGATCTTTACCTGAAAGATCTGGGTGGTTTGGTCGACGAATTGTCCATGACCCGCTGTGACGAGAACTTACGAGAGCTGACTGGCGATGCGCACGAACCCTATCGAGCTGTGCTGCGACCTCTGCGGGAAATGCTCAAGCGGACCCTCCGGGCCCTAGAGCGCGAGCTGGAGGCGCTTGGCGACCCCACTGTAGTGCATGAACACCACGATATACTGATGCATCGCCAGCAATTATGGGAGCCGCTTCACTGTTGTTATCAGTCCATGCTTAATAGCGGGATGACGACCATTGCCAACGGTGCGCTGCTGGATGTGCTGCGGCGGGTTCAGTGCTTTGGTGTCCACCTGGTGCGTCACGATGTTCGGCAGGACAGCGCTCGGCATACACAGGCACTGTCCGAGCTGACTACCTGGCTGGGAATTGGCAATTATGAGCAGTGGGATGAGCCGACCAGACTAAAATTTCTAATAGATGAACTTGGCAACCGTAGGCCGCTAGTGTCTGCTCAATGGCAGCCCAGCGCCGACACCAAGGAAGTCTTCGATACCTGTCGGGTTGTCGCTGCGCAGTCGGAAGACGCGCTAGGAGCCTATGTAATATCCATGGCCAGGCAGCCCTCGGATGTACTGGCTGTGCACCTGTTACTCAAAGAAACTGGCTGTGAGTACAAGTTGCCCGTGGTGCCCTTGTTCGAGACTCTCGATGATCTTGCCCGGGCTCGTGAGTCAATCGAAACCCTGTTGAACATTGACTGGTATCGTGGCCATATCAATGGCGAGCTGATGGTGATGATTGGCTACTCAGATTCGGCAAAGGATGCCGGAGTCCTGGCGGCATCGTGGGCACAGTACACGGCCCAGGAGACGCTGCTGGCCACTTGTGCCAGCTATGAGGTGGAGCTGGTATTATTTCACGGCCGCGGTGGCACCATAGGCCGTGGTGGCGCTCCAGCACACGCCGCTTTGTTATCCCAGGCGCCGGGTTCATTGAAAAATGGTCTGCGTGTCACGGAGCAGGGCGAGACGATAAGAACCAAACTCGGGCTCTCTTCACTCGCGGTAAAAACACTCGCGCTTTATACCAGTGCCATTCTCGAGGCAAATTTAACAGCGCCACCGGCAGCAAAAACCGAGTGGCGCGAGATCATGGATGAGTTGGCAGAAGCCTCCTGTGCCGGATACAGGGAAATAGTGCGAGAGCAGCCAGATTTCGTCGCCTATTTCAGGCACGCCACGCCGGAGCAGGAATTGGGCAGTTTGCCACTGGGCTCGCGGCCCGCCAGACGGGCCGGTAGTGGGGGTATCGAGACTCTGCGTGCTATTCCGTGGATATTTGCGTGGATGCAGAATCGATTGATGCTGCCATCGTGGTTGGGGGCGGGCAAGGCCCTACAGCAATTGGTGGCTAGCGGCAAAACAGAGCAGCTACTGGAGATGGTGCAGAGTTGGCCATTCTTCGCGACCCGCTTATCGATGCTGGAGATGGTATTTGCCAAGGCCGACGCCAACCTGTCTGCTTACTACGACCAGCGCCTGGTGCCGAAGGAATTACGGTTTATCGGTGATGAACTACGCGGTCAAATGGCAGCAGACACCCAGACGCTGCTGCAGCTAACCGGCAAGGAAGGCCTGTTGGCCGACCAGGATTGGCTACGAGAATCGATTCAATTGCGTAATATTTACACCGATCCGCTGAACGTGCTGCAGGCTGAGCTATTGCACCGCCAGCGCTCCCACGCAGAGCCCGAGTTGGAGGAAGCGGTCATGGTAACCATCGCTGGCATTGCAGCCGGCATGCGCAATACGGGATAGGCAGATGCGCCAAAAAATTATCTGAGGCAAAACATGGTAGACGAAACAGGCACGGACTTATTAATCATTGGCGGTGATGGCGATCTGGCGCTGCGCAAGCTGTATCCAGCGCTGCACGAACTGTGGTGCAGTGGGTGCCTCGATGAAAACGTAAAGATAGTGGCGCTGGCACGCAAGGATCTGGGCGATGAGGTTTTCCTGGGTCGGGCGCGCACCTGGTTTGAAGCCAGCGGCGCAGGTAAAAACGCGGCCGCCGGGAGTTGGGATGCATTTGCGACGCATCTGCACTATTTCTCTGCGGACGCCACCTCCAGCGATGGTCTGAGTCTTGCCCGGGATCAATTTTTCCCCGACCAAGGGCGCGGGCTGGTCGTCTACCTTGCCACCCCACCTCATATTTTTGCTCCCGTATGCGGCGCCCTGGAAATGGCGGGCCTGGTGCGGCCAGCTACGCGCATCGTGGTTGAAAAACCGCTGGGTCATAACCGGGAATCGTTTCGCGACATCAATGACCAACTTTGCCGAATCTTCACCGAAGATCAGGTTTATCGTATAGATCACTATCTGGGTAAGGAAACGGTTCAAAACCTGTTGGCGCTGCGCTTTGCGAACGCGTTTCTGGAGCCGCTATGGAACAGTAAGTATATCGATAACGTTCAAATTACGGTTGCCGAGAGTATTGGCGTATCCGGGCGCTGGGATTTCTACGACGAGGCGGGGGCAATGCGCGATATGATGCAGAACCACCTGCTGCAGCTTTTATGCCTGGTCGCCATGGAGCCACCGGCGCATTTGTCAGCCACTGATGTTCGCAACGAAAAGCTCAAAGTGTTGTCCTGTCTACGGCCCATGGATGACCGCATGGTGCGGGAGAACACAGTCAGGGGGCAGTACGCCGAGGGTGCGGTTGAAGGTGAGCCGGTGGTTGGCTACGGCGGCGAGGAGGGCGCTGTACCTGGCTCGACTACGGAAACATTCGTCGCGCTAAAAGCTGAAATTGACAACTGGAGGTGGGCCGGCGTGCCATTTTACCTGCGTACCGGCAAGCGCTTGCAGCGTCGTTGTTCCGAAATTGTTATTGAGTTCAAACGGGTGCCGCACTCGATCTTTGGTGCGCAGTTGGCCGAGGGAACCCCCAACCGATTGGTTATACGCCTTCAGCCCGACGAAATAATTCGCCTGGAGCTTATGAACAAAGTCGCCGGTCTCGATGCAGTCTTGCCGCTGCGGCAGGTGTCGCTGGATTTGAGCGTTGGCGGTGCTGCTGACGGTCGTACCCCCGACGCGTATCAACGATTGCTGTTGGATGTGATTCGCAGCAATCCCACGTTATTTGTTCGCGCCGATGAGGTCGACCAAGCCTGGCAGTGGGTAGATCAGATAGTGGAGGCCTGGTCCTGGAAGGGCAATGCCCCGGAAACTTATACATCCGGCACCTGGGGCCCCTCGGGATCGATCGCCCTGGTAGCGCGGTCCGGTCGCCGCTGGCATGAATGAAATTGATTCAAGAGAAGAATGTAATGACAGATACGGATCACTTTAATGACTTTGAGACCAGAGAAGCGCTTGCAGCTAAGCTTGCCGATGTTATTG
This sequence comes from Halieaceae bacterium, assembly GCA_047618115.1. Classification (GTDB taxonomy): domain Bacteria; phylum Pseudomonadota; class Gammaproteobacteria; order Pseudomonadales; family Halieaceae; genus CALJGI01. The sequence goes on from JBLHKV010000009.1 coordinate 28,524, forward strand.
CCGGAAATTTGAGCGTGGCGATTTCGAGGCGCGGTATAGCGACCCTGGCGGTCTCCGGCGGGTCTACTCCAAAGCCATTGTTCAGGGAGCTGTCAACGCGCGAGATCGACTGGTCCCGCGTCTCGGTTACCCTGGTCGATGAGCGTTGGGTGCCTGAGGATCATATAGACTCAAATGCGGCGCTGGTGCGCGATAACTTGTTGCAGGGCGCGGCCCGGGCGGCCAATTTTGTAAGTATGAAAATCGCTGGAGAAGACGCTTTTGGCGCGCGGGATGGCTGTGAACGACAGTTGGCAGATTTCGCGAATGGGATAGATGTAGTGGTGCTGGGTATGGGGGACGACGGTCACACGGCGTCTTTTTTCCCTGGTGCGGCGACGCTGGCGGAAGCGTTGGATGTGGAATCTTCGCGACTCTGCGTAGCTGTCAAGCCGCCGCTGGCACCCCACGATCGTATGACCTTGAGTCTGGCTGTCATTAAGCGCAGTGAGCACCTGTACCTCCACATCACCGGAGCTTCCAAACGGGAGCTGTTGGTGCAGGCATTACAGGTTGATGCCGTCGAAGAGTTACCTATACGTACTGTTGCCCGATGCCGATCAGATATGGCTGTTTATTGCGCCCCCTGAGCTGCCCGACCCACACACCTGCGAGTAAATTTTATGCACATTGTTGTCGAAGAAATAACCGAGGCGCTGCGCGAACGTAGCCGTGATAGTCGGCGTCGCTACCTGGATGACTGCGACCGAACCCAGGACCAGCTTCCCCCCAAGAAACGCTTGTCCTGCGGTAACATTGCCCACGGATATGCCGCCTGTGGTGAAGATGAAAAAAAACTGATTGCCGGAATGAAAGCCTCGAATGTGGGTATCATAAATGCTTACAACGATATGCTTTCGGCTCACCATCCACTCGCTGAATACCCCGCCCAGGTTAAAGCCTTCGCCCGCGAACTCGGTGGTACGGCGCAGGTCGCCTCTGGGGTTCCGGCGATGTGCGATGGGGTTACTCAGGGCCAACCCGGGATGGATCTTAGCCTGTTTAGCCGCGATGTGGTGGCCATGTCGACTGCCATAGGTCTCAGCCACAATCTTTTTGATGCGGTACTGTGTCTGGGCATCTGCGACAAAATTGTCCCGGGAATGATGATCGGTGCTCTGCAATTTGGGCATCTGCCCACAGCATTTATTGGGTCTGGCCCCATGTCATCAGGCATTCCCAATAAGGAGAAAGCGGCAGTCCGCCAGCTACATGCCCAGGGTAAAGCCAACGACGCTGAGCTATTGGCGGTGGAGTCGGCTTCCTATCATAGCGCGGGTACCTGCACATTCTATGGGACCGCCAACACCAATCAGGTGCTAATGGAGATGCTCGGCGTGCAGCTGCCGGGTAGTTCCTTTCTGCACCCCGACGACCCGCTGCGTCCGGCACTTACCCGTCGGACAGTCGCGGAATTGATGGCGGCAACAATTGATGGTGGTGACTACCGGCCCTTGGCACGAGTGGTGTGCGAAGAGTCTATTGTCAATGCTCTGGTTGCGCTATTGTCGACCGGCGGTTCTACCAACCATGCGCTGCATATGGTCGCTATTGCGAGGGCGGCTGGAATAATACTGACATTACAGGACCTGGATACCTTATCGTCGATTGTGCCATTGCTGGCCCGGGTTTATCCCAATGGTGCTGCCGATATCAACCATTTTCAGCAGGCCGGCGGCATGGCCTATCTGACTCGCGAGCTCAGGCTTGGCGGTTTGTTGAATGAAGATGTGGTTAATATTCTCGGAAGTGGTCTCGATCGGTATGAGTGCAAGCCCACCGAATCTGAAGACAGTGGAGTGCAGTGGACGCAGGCTGTGGTGACTTCGCAGCTGGAAGACGTACTCACAGGAATCGATAAGCCCTTTGCAAGCGAAGGTGGGCTGCGTCGCCTGGCGGGCAACCTCGGTGAGAGCGTAATTAAGATTTCGGCGGTTGCTGAGGAGCATCGGAAGATTACGGCTGCCTGCCGTATCTTTCATAGCCAGGACGCGCTTCGCGAGGCCTTTGAAGCGGATGAATTAAACTGCGACCTGATCGCGGTAGTGCGTTTTCAGGGGCCCGCTGCCAATGGCATGCCAGAACTACACAAGATGACTCCCTATCTGGCTACGCTGCAGGACCGGGGCTATCAGGTTGCGTTGGTGACTGATGGACGTATGTCGGGAGCCTCCGGTAAGGTACCGGCAGCCATTCACCTCACCCCGGAGGCCGTGCATGGAGGTCCCATTGCCAAACTATGTGACGGCGATGTGCTTGAGCTGGACGCCAGCGCTGGCTCGCTCAAGGTTATGGTGCCGGACGCCGAGTGGGCGCTACGTGAAGCGGTGCAGATATCCTGCAACGAAACTAGCCTCGGTCGTGGGCTTTTCGAGCTGTTTCGCAACAATGCCGGCAGTGCCGCGACCGGGGCATCTGTATTCAACCACTAAAATTCTTCACTTGGATGTCGACAATATCGACCAGCGTCTCTGGTTAGGGCTGTGTTAGCGGCGTTGTGAATAAACGTGTTGGGGTGCAGTACAGCAAACTGGGGAGGCTCGAACACCAGATTCAGCTCAGATTTCTGTCTCCAGGTTGCATCGCCCGGGAAGCTCCCATACATTTATCGCAGTGCCAATTGTGTTGGCCGAGGATCACATAATCCGCTGCATAGGTATTTGTATTTATGGCACGCAAGACTCGCTCGCGTAAAGAACCAGCCCTCGATAACCTACAGACCAGGATGGAGGGTGCCGACAGCTATCGGGAGTGGTTGGAGCTGGCTAGTCAATACGACGAGATCAGTGGCAATGAACTATGGCGCAAGAATGACGCGTCGTCACTCTACGATCACTACAGCATCAACACGCGACTCCAAAAATTACGCCGGTTACGCAAGAAGCGGGACGACAAGGGACTGCTGTTTGCACTCAATGAAGGGATTCACGGCAATATGGCAGGTATGGGCCGTGCTGCGCTCTACCAAAAGGCGAGGGGCGGCACCAAATATCTTATAGAAAACTACGTGAACGAGATCCGGGACTCGTTGGACTACCTTTCACCGCGGCGATTCAAAGGTATTCCTCTGTCTGAGCGGCTCGAGTTTTTCCAGCGCGCAAGCCATTGCTATGGGCGCTCGGCGCTGATGTTAAGCGGTGGTGGCACGCTGGGCTATTTTCACCTGGGCGTGGTCAAGACCTTGATTGAGCAGAAGCTATGCCCGGTTGTGATTTCCGGGGCGAGCGCTGGCTCGTTTGTGGCGGCGATAGTGGGTACTCACAACGACAAAGAATATTTGGATCTGTTTAAGGGTGATCGGCTCGCCAAATTGCTGACTGAGGATAGCGGAGATATAAAAATTGGTTTTGGTAGTGTCGACCAGGTCGATATGGGAAAAATCAAGCGGGGTATTGCCAAAATAGTGCCCGATATGACATTTCAGGAGGCCTACGAAAAAACTGGGCGTAGCATAAACATTTCAATATCACCCTCGGAGCCCCGCCAAACCTCCCGGCTGCTCAATCACATTGCCTCGCCCAATGTGACGATACGCTCGGCAGTGTTAGCGAGCTCTGCCCTGCCCGGTATCTTCCCCGCGGTGCAACTGGAGGCGCGCAACGTCGATGGAGAAATCCAGCCCTATCTACCGTCACGACGCTGGATCGATGGTTCTTTTTCTCAGGATTTGCCGGCAAAGCGATTGGCGCGTATGTACGGGGTTAATCACTTTATTGTTAGTCAGGTGATGCCGGGGCTGGGCCGCGAGACCCAGGGGCGTCCCCAGGTTATCAACTTATTTTCCAATGCCATTTTGGCGGCGACCAAACAGTTTGTGCGCGGCTCGCTGGATGTTATCCAACGTTATGCCTCGGTTGGCCCGCGTACCGGCGTGGCTCTCAATGTCGTCAATGGCCTGCTGGATCAGCGGTTTACCGGTGACATCAATATTCTTCCCGGTAACGGCGTTTTCAGTG
>JBLHKV010000010.1:0-31957 GCA_047618115.1 Halieaceae bacterium
ACTTGAAAAGAATGTGGCTGCATCAGGCCAATATAGGCATGAATCAACTGATAGCAAAGAAGGTGCTGGGGCACGTCGCCGAAGCCCACGAGTCCCCTACTATCCTGGATGAATACGCCAATACCAGCTCAGCGGGTTCGATCATCGCTTTTCACAAGCACAGTGACGACTTCGAATCCGGTGATATAGGTGTTATCTGCTCGTTCGGTGCCGGCTACTCAATCGGTTCAGTGATCATACGCAAACTGTAAAATAGTTTTGGGGTTTTTGGGGTTTTTGGTTTTGGGGGTTTTGGGGACAGTTTACTTAATTAGTTTTGGGGACAGTTTACTTAATTGAGTGATTTTCCGTGTGTTACTCCGGGGACTGGACGGGAGACTGCTTTCCGGTCGCTCCACGTGATTCGCTTTGCGGAAAGCAGTCTCCCACCCATCCCCTTTGCGCTCAGCAAGGCCGATAGTTGCACGGTACAATGGCTCATATTGGTGTAGGTTTTTCACGAAGCGAATTACGTGGAGCGACTGAAAAATCTATGCCAGTATGCGCCCGCTCACTGGCACGGATCCATCTACAAACTGGGGATTAATTAAGTAAACTGTCCCCAAAAATATTAGCGCAAACTTGCGTTAATATTCATCAGTACTTTATTTCCCGGACACAGCTCGGTTTCGGTCAGACTATTAAGCGGTTTGTAGACCGTCTTCACCCGCTCATGCAGCTCCTGTGAGTTGGGATTCAAATAGATCAATCCCGTCAGTATTTCTCCCGCTGCACGATAGCGTTCAACGGATTGTAGCGCTTTGCCTCGATCCAGGGGATCGACGTCCTCAGCCATCTTATAAAGGTGTATCACCGAGCCATCGTGCAGCGTGACCTCCTGAGTACTATCGGGTTCGTAGCTCGCCACTATCTCCTCTTTCATCGGCACGAAATCCATAGTCCCCGACGCCGACATGTGCTCTCGCGTGAATTCATAGGATTTAGTGGAGCCCGCGTTATTATTAAACGTTACACAAGGCGAAACCACGTCTATCAAAGCAAAACCTTTGTGGGACATGGCCGCCTTGATCAAGGGAATCAGCTGGTCCTTATCTCCAGAAAAACTCCGTCCGACAAAGGTCGCGCCCAATTGCAGGGCGAGTGCGCAGAGGTCAATCGCATCGTAGGGGCTGGGGTCACCCTTCTTACTGTGAGAGCCATAATCGGTAGTGGCGGAATCCTGCCCCTTAGTTAGTCCATAGCAACCATTGTTCATGACGATGTAGACCATGTTCAGGTTGCGACGGATAACATGAGTAAACTGTCCCATACCGATTGATGCTGTATCGCCATCTCCGGAAACGCCTAGGTATATAAGATCTCTGTTAGCCATCGCGGCGCCTGTTACGACCGACGGCATACGACCATGAACTGAGTTAAACCCGTGAGAATGCTGGAGAAAATAGGTGGGTGATTTCGAAGAACAGCCAATTCCCGACAACTTTGCCAACCGGTGTGGTTCGATGGATATCTGGTGACAAGCCCTGACAATAGCGGCGTTTATCGAGTCGTGGCCACACCCGGCACACAGTGTCGACAAAGATCCCTCGTAATCCTTCAGCGTGTAACCAATATCGTTGACTTCGAGATCGGGGTGCCGAAATTCTGGTCGAAAGTAACTCATATCAGTTTTGTCCTTCCGCCTCTCGACGTATTGGTGTGACGTTATGACCCGGGAGGTGTTGCAGAATTTGCTTGCGAATATTTCGCGCACTAATCGGGTCGCCATCGAAACAGAGTACCGATTTGAGCTTATCGGGCCCAAACTCAAACTCTGACATCAGTAAACTACGCATTTGTGCGTCCCGGTTTTGCTCGATGACAAAGGTCATCTCGTGTTCGGAGATAAAATTTTCAACCTCGTCGTTGAAGGGAAAGGCCCGCACGCGAAGCGCATCCAAATTAATACCCTCTTCATAGAGTTGGTCGATCGCCTCACGGGAGGAAGCTTCGCTGGTTCCAAAATATATAACACCAAGGGTAGCCTCTGCGGGACTGGGAATGATTTCTGGTGCGGGCACATAACCCTTGGCCGTATTCCATTTGCGCAACAGTCGAATCATGTTGGCCGCATAGATATTGCCATTTTCGGTGTAAGTCGCGAACTCGTCCCTGGAGCTACCTCGCGTAAAGAAAGCGCCTTTCGTGGGATGAGTGCCTGGATAGGTTCGATAGCAAATTCCATCGCCGTCCACATCCAGGTAACGACCAAATTGCGCGACCTCCTCCAGTTCCTCCGCATTGAGGACTTTGCCACGATCATACTCGCGTTGATCGTCCCAGGTCATGGGTTCGGACATATTGTCGTTCATGCCCAGATCGAGATCCGTCATGATAATAATGGGCGTCTGTAAGCGCTCGGCAAGATCAAATGATTGAGCGCCAAAGTCAAAACATTCTCTAGGTGTAGATGGAAACAGTAAAACTTGTTTCGTGTCGCCGTGAGAGGCGTAGGCGCAAGCCAATATATCGGCTTGCTGAGTGCGTGTGGGCATGCCCGTCGAGGGGCCTGTCCTTTGCACGTTAACCAGTACAACCGGAATTTCAGCAAAATAAGCCAGCCCCAAAAATTCACTCATCAGGGAAATACCAGGCCCGCTGGTTGCGGTAAAGGCTCTGGCTCCGTTCCAGTTTGCTCCGATAGCCATGCCGATTGCCGACAATTCATCTTCTGCCTGAATGATAGCAAAATTATTGCGTCCACTACCGGGATCGATCCTCATGCGTTTACAGTATTTATCAAAGGCTTCAACGACAGAGGTTGACGGCGTGATGGGGTACCAGGCAGCTACAGTGGCGCCTCCGTAGACAGCACCCAGCGCGAGTGCCGTATTACCATCCACCAGAATTTTGTCTCCGACCTTATCGGTCTTCTCAACCCTTATACTGATAGGGCAAGAAAATGTTTCCTTGGCATATTGGTAACCAAGCTCAAGTGCCCGAACGTTCGGCGCGATCAATTTTTCCTTACCACGAAATTGATCGCCAACCAATTCAGTCAATATTTTGAAATCGATATCAAGCAACGCAGCCAACGCTCCCACATAAATAACATTCTTAAATAGCTGTTGTTGACGTGGATCTGAGTATTCGCGAAGGCAGATTTTAGTCAGTGGCAAAGGCATGATCGTAATGTCATCGCGAATCAGACGAAGATCCAGCGCTTTGGTACCGTCATAAATGAAATAACCACCTGGCAGCACTTCCTTGATGTCTGCGGCGAGACTTTGGCCGTTAACACTGAGCATAATGTCGACACCGCCCCGCCGTCCCAGATAGCCCTTTTCACTGGCCCGCACAACATACCAGGTAGGTAGTCCCTGAATATTGGAAGGAAATATATTTTTCGGACTAACAGGTATACCCATCCGAAACAGCGCTTTTGCAAATAGGTTGTTGGCGCTGGCCGAACCGGTGCCGTTAACATTGGCAAACTTAATGACGAAATCATTGACGCTTTCAATAGACTTCATTGCGATTATCCCGCTTTGGTAACGTTATATAGAAATTTCTGCATATCCCACGCGGTAGTGGGACAACGTTCAGCACACAAGCCACAGTGCAAGCACACATCCTCATCCTTTACCATCACGCGGGCTGTGGGTAGCACGTCTGAAACGTACAGATCCTGAGTAAGGTTGCTTGCCGGTTGCAGCAACGCCGCTCGCAGAGGAGTTTCATCGTCGTTGACGATAAAGTTAATGCAATTGGTCGGGCAAATATCGACACACGCATCGCACTCAATACAACGAGTCTCCACGAAAACGGTTTGCACATCACAGTTGAGGCAGCGCTGCGCTTCCCTGAACGCCGTCTCCCGATCAAAACCCAACTCAACTTCGAGTTTACGATCTCCCAAGGTGGCTGTTTTTTCTGCCTGAGGCACAATGTAGCGTTTATCCGGAGGTACAGCGCTATCGAAACTCCACTCGTGAATTCCCATTTTCTGGCTAAGTAAATTCACCCCAGGTGCAAGTCGCTGCGCGACGTCTTCACCCCGGCAGTACAGATCTATTGAAACGGCAGCCTGGTGACCATGAGCAACCGCGGTGATGATGTTTTCCGGCCCGAAGGCGGCATCACCACCAAAAAACACATCGGCTCGTGTGGACTGAAATGTCTGTGGGTTAACTACGGGCATTTCCCACTGATCGAACTCGAGCCCGACATCCCGTTCTATCCACGGAAATGTATTTTCTTGGCCGATAGCCATCAACACGTCGTCGCATTCCAATAGTACCGGGTCCTCTCCCGTAGGCACCAGACTGCGCCTGCCATTCTCATCGTAAACCGCGTCAACCTTTTCGAATAATGCTCCAATAAACTTACCGTCCTCGACCACAAACGCTTTGGGGACATGATTGTCTAAAATCGGGATGTCTTCGTGCATCGCGTCTTCTTTTTCCCAGGGAGACGCTTTCATATCGGCAAAGGGACTCCTCACCACAACCTTTACGTCTTCACCACCCATGCGGCGGGCAGTCCGGCAACAGTCCATCGCCGTGTTGCCGCCACCCATGACGATAACGCGTTTTCCAATCTTTTCGACGTGTTCGAAAGCAACACTGGCGAGCCAGTCGATGCCGATATGAATGTGACCCGCCGCTGCAACCTGACCTTCAAGATTTAGATCCTTGCCACGCGGCGCCCCGGTGCCGACGAAAACGGCGTCGTAATCCTGATCTAATATTGACTTGAGACTATCAACCGTCGTATCAAAATGGCTGATGACATCAAGGTCCAACACAAAGCCGACCTCTTCATCCAGCACACTAACCGGCAGTCGAAACGCGGGAATCTGGCTGCGCATCATGCCGCCACCACGGACCTGGTTATCGTAGATGTCGATGGAATAGCCTAACGGCGCTAGGTCTCGAGCGACAGTAAGCGAGGCGGGCCCCGCGCCAATCAGCGCTATTCGCTTGCCATTCTTTTTACGAGGTATTTTGGGCATTTGAATGCTAACGCTGCCCTTGTTATCTGCTGCAACCCGCTTAAGACGACAAATAGCCACTGGTTCGTCGTCGATCCGCCCGCGTCGGCAAGCCGGTTCACAAGGGCGATCGCAGGTGCGACCAAGAATGCCGGGGAACACATTGGATTCCCAGTTGACCATATAGGCCTCGGTGTAACGCTCAGCGGCGATCAATCGAATATATTCTGGCACCGGCGTGTGAGCAGGACAGGCGTACTGGCAGTCCACTACCTTATGAAAATATTCGGGGTCCTTTATATCGGTCGGTTTCACAGCAGTTACCTGTAGGGAATCGGCCAGAATAAAAGGCTAATTCATTGATATCATGGGTGATTTAACCAGCGCGTAAACGCCACACAAGTTAACCACATCTGTCATTAATTTTCATCTATCAATGAACTAATTATGGGGACAGTTTACTTAAATAATTATGGGGACAGTTTACTTAATTAGATGAATTTCAACGCCTGCGAAATTCATCTAATTAAGTAAACTGTCCCCATAATTATTTAAGTAAACTGTCCCCATAATTACCCATAATAAGTTGGGCAAAATGCCTCCATAATTTTTACGCCATGTGGGTGATGAGTTCCTCGCCAAATTGAGAACAGCCGACGAGTGTTGCACCCTCCATCTGCCGTTCAAAGTCGTAGGTCACGGTACGGGCCTGGATAGCGCCATTCATACCTTTGATAATAAGGTCAGCCGCTTCATTCCAACCCAAATGGCGTAACATCATTTCAGCGGAAAGAATCAATGAACCAGGGTTGACCTTGTCCTGCCCGGCATATTTAGGGGCGGTGCCATGGGTAGCCTCGAACAACGCTATATCGTCACTGAGGTTCGCGCCGGGTGCAATACCTATACCACCGACCTGTGCGGCAAGTGCATCGGAAAGGTAATCGCCATTAAGGTTCAGCGTGGCAACGACATCATACTCGGCAGGGCGGGTCAGAATTTGTTGTAGCATGGCGTCTGCTATCACGTCTTTGACGACAATTTCCTTGCCATTTTTTGGATTTTTTATACTGACCCAGGGTCCTTCGCCGATTATTTCACCTCCGAATTCAGTTTGCGCGAGTTCGTACCCCCAGTCGCGAAAACCGCCCTCGGTAAACTTCATGATATTACCCTTATGCACCAGGGTTACCGACGGCAGATCGTGATCGATCGCATATTGTATCGCGCGGCGGACCAAACGAGTTGTTCCCTCTACGGAGACGGGCTTAACACCAATGCCCACATTTTCTGGAAAGCGGATTTTGGTTACACCCATTTCATTTTGCAGAAAATCGACGACTTTTTTCGCATCGTCAGATCCCGCCTCCCACTCAATCCCGGCATAGATATCCTCAGAATTCTCCCTGAAAATAACCATATTGACCTTACCGGGCTCTTTGACCGGAGAAGGTACCCCTTCAAACCAACGCACTGGCCTCAGGCAGACGTACAAATCCAGCTCCTGCCGAAGCGCAACGTTTAAAGAACGGAATCCACCGCCAACCGGCGTCGTAAGCGGCCCTTTTATCGCCACTGAGTATTCTTTGATCGCCTCCAGTGTCTCTGCTGGAAACCAGTCTCCGTCATACAGCTCGGCTGCCTTCTCACCGGTATATATTTCCATCCAGGAGATTTTTTTGACACCCTTGTAAGCCTTGGCCACAGCCGCATCGACCACTCGGAGCATCACCGGGGTGATATCAACGCCAATACCGTCCCCCTCAATGTACGGAATAATCGGCTGGTCGGGTACATTCAGGGTAAAATCTTTGTTGACTGTGATTTTCTCGCCTTGATTCGGTAAGGTGATGTGCTGATAAGACATGTTGAGCTCCGTTGGTTGAAGTTCACTCGCCACATTGCAGGGCGGCGGGGTCAATAGTGTCAAAATTATATCACTGGATTCCACCCATGGGAGGCAACTCCCGCCAAATTAGCCACTGAGCAACACAGGTGAAGCCTTGGCCAGACTGATAGTTTTCAACAAGCCCTTCCAGGTACTTGCTCAGTTTACCGATAGCGAGGGGCGTGCCACCCTCGCCAAGTATATCGATACCCCATCGATGTATCCCGCCGGAAGGCTCGATTTCGATTCTGAGGGACTGCTGCTGTTAACCGACTCGGGACCGCTGCAGCAACGAATCAGCGACCCCCAACACAAGATGACCAAGCAGTATTGGGTGCAGGTGGAAGGAGTGCCCGACGAGGAAGCCCAGCAACATTTGCGTACTGGTGTTATTTTGAAAGATGGCGCCACGCTCCCAGCGCTGGTGGAAGCGATTCCCGAACCGGATGGGATATGGGAGCGTCAACCGCCCATCCGCAAGCGGCAAGCTCAGCCCACATCCTGGCTAAACCTGCAGATTACCGAGGGCAGAAACCGACAGGTTCGCCGCATGACAGCGGCCGTCGGCCACCCTACCCTACGATTGATCCGCCACCGCATCGGCGACTGGGATCTGAGCGGACTTGCACCGGGACAGTTTCAAGACATCGAAATACATATGCCGCAACCAACAAAGAAACCCCGGGGTGGTAGGCGTCGGAGTCGCCCGAAGTTATAATGCCGGCATTTTTCGAATCGGACAATGCCATTGGACGCTGAACACAAACCAATAAAAGACACCCGTGTGATAGTCGGTATGTCCGGTGGTGTCGACTCGTCTGTCGCCGCTCTGCTGTTGCTTGAGCAGGGCTACCAGGTGGAAGGCCTGTTCATGAAAAACTGGGAGGAAGACGACGGCACCGAGTATTGCACTGCAAAGGAGGATCTAGCGGATGCTCAGGCTGTATGTAACAAACTGAATCTCAAGCTTCATCAGGCCAATTTTGCCGCTGAGTACTGGGATAATGTCTTCGAGTATTTCCTCGCCGAATATCGAGTGGGAAGAACACCGAATCCGGACATTCTCTGCAATCGAGAAATAAAATTTAAGGCGTTCCTGGAATACGCCATCGAATTGGGCGCCGACTACATAGCCACCGGTCACTATTGTCGACGGGGTGGCAGCGGTGACCAAGCCACTCTCAAAAAAGGTCTCGATGGAAATAAGGACCAAAGCTACTTCCTTCACGCAGTGGGCCATAAAGAGATTGCCAGCTCGCTGTTTCCTGTGGGCGAAATGGAAAAATCTGAGGTTCGGGCCATCGCCAAACGTGGGGGCCTGCCAACCTTCGCAAAAAAAGACAGCACCGGCATCTGCTTTATCGGCGAGCGTCGCTTCAGCGATTTCCTCAAGCGCTATCTTCCCGCTCAACCGGGTGAAATCCAGGACACAGCAGGCAAGACCCTCGGGGCCCACCAGGGCCTGATGTACCACACTATTGGTCAGCGCCAGGGTTTGGGCATTGGCGGCATCAGCGGTGGCGGCGAAAACCCCTGGTATGTTATCGACAAAGACCTGAGCAACAATGTCCTTCTCGTGGCGCAGGGCAACAACAATCCCGCTCTATTCAAACCTGCGCTGAGCGTAGCCAGCATCGACTGGATATCTTCAAAAGCTCCCGACATGCCCTACACATGCACAGCCAAGACCCGTTATCGACAGCCCGATCAAGACTGTACCATTCACGCTCTGGATGAAGGTGGATATCGAGTTGATTTCGTCGAGCCCCAACGAGCCATCACTCCCGGTCAATCGGTAGTTTTTTACACCGGAGATTTATGCCTCGGCGGTGGGGTTATCGAGCGATAAGCGATGCAGGAATACACTAACCTCGACTCTCAGGTAATCGGCTTGAGCGGCGCCATTCTAGCGGCCGCCATGGTGGGCGATATAGCCCAATCCAACAGGTGTGACAGCGCAGAATTAAACACCTTGATAGCAAGTTTGTTTCAATTCGACCCCGAGGAACTACTGACAATTTACGGTGGTCTCGATGGCATTCGACCAGGCCTGTCCAGACTGGTTGAACTTCTGGACAATCCGGGTGCAGAGTTGCATCGCGACTTGCTGCGCTATCTGTTCGGAATGGGCTATTTACAACGAAAAATGCGCTCTCACCCGGAGATGTCTCAGGTGATTCGATCACGGCTACAACACTCTTCCCTGATGGCCAACCATTTTACTGATCACGTCGACCAAACCTGCGATAGCATCGCTGCAATCTATCAGGATACGCTCAGCACCTTTTCCCACCGGATTCAGGTTACCGGCAAGCTCGAGCATCTGCAGAATCCTGCTAACTCAGCAAAAATTCGCACTTTATTACTCGCAGGCATCCGCAGTCTTCACCTTTGGAATCAACAAGGCGGCGCGGGATGGAAGCTCATTGTGTTTCGATCGAGGTATCGAGCCGCCGCTTTGAGATTGCTAGCTCAATAGCAGCTATGACTTTGCATTCGTTTGGCTGCTGAAAATTTCCGAATAGTGTATTATTGCCGACCCGGCACACACTCTCTTTGAGACTTAAAAAATGCAATTGGAAGCACTCAGCGCTGTATCACCCATAGACGGACGATACGGTGAAAAAACAGCAGTCCTACGGGATATTTTCAGCGAGTACGGACTGATCAAGCGACGCGTATTAGTTGAGGTACGGTGGCTGCAGAGCCTGGCCGCCCTCCCCGAACTTACCGAGGTTGCACCGTTGAGTGAGGAGGCCTCGCAGCTGTTAGATCAACTGGCGGGCGAGTTTTCGTTGGATGATGCTGCCGCTGTCAAAAAAATCGAAGCCACTACCAATCACGACGTCAAAGCCATCGAATACTTCATTAAGAATGCCATCGCTGGAAACCCCGAATTAGCGGCGGCGAGCGAATTTGTGCACTTTGCCTGCACCTCCGAAGACATCAACAATCTGTCCCACGCCCTGATGTTACGAGACGGCCTCAATCAGGTTGTACTTCCCAGCCTTAGAAAAATTGCCGGGCAACTGCGTAACATGGCCAGGGACAATGCCGAGACAGCAATGTTGTCGAGAACCCACGGACAGACAGCAAGCCCAACAACTGTTGGGAAAGAGTTTGCCAACGTGGTGGCGCGGTTGGAACGCCAAATCGCCCAGCTCGAGAACGTGGAAATAATGGGTAAGATCAACGGCGCCGTGGGCAACTACAACGCGCACCTGGCGGCATACCCACAGATAGACTGGATGAACCACGCCAGTACATTCGTTAACGGCTTAGGGCTGGACTGGAACCCTTACACAACCCAGATCGAACCCCACGACTATATCGCTGAAATCTATGACACGATAGCCAGAGCCAACACCATAATCCTCGATCTGGACCGGGATATCTGGGGGTATATCTCCGTGGGCTACTTCAAGCAGCGCACGGTGGCGGGAGAAATCGGCTCATCGACGATGCCGCACAAGGTAAACCCGATAGATTTTGAAAATTCCGAGGGAAATCTGGGCCTCGCAAACGCAATTATGCAGCACCTTTCAAGCAAGTTGCCCGCAAGCCGTTGGCAGCGCGATTTGACAGACTCAACCGTCTTACGAAATTTGGGGGTCGGCATCGGTCACAGTCTGATTGCCTACCAAGCAACTTTAAAAGGGCTGGGTAAGCTGGAAATTAACCACGCACAGCTGGCTCAGGATCTCGACAATAGCTGGGAGGTTCTCGCCGAACCCATCCAGACTGTTATGCGACGCTATGGTATCGAGGCGCCCTACGAGAAATTGAAGGAATTAACGCGTGGCAATGTGATAGACAAGGCACTCATTCAACAGTTTATCGGCACTCTGGATATTCCCGAAACGGCCCGCACGGAACTCCTCGCCCTCACCCCGTCCAACTATACGGGTAATGCCGCAAAACAGGCTTCTCAAGTTTAGGTTTTAACAGATACGTACAATGAATTCGTTTACGCTACAGAACTTCGATGCGCAAGACTTCCTTGCCAATTACTGGCAGAGACGGCCGCTACTGATCAAACAGGCTATCGCCGGTTTCGAGGATCCGCTTTCACCTGATGAACTTGCCGGATTGGCGTTGGAACCCGACGTTGAGTCACGCCTGATCACCGCCAACAATAACGGCAGATTACAGGTCAGGCACGGCCCACTCGAGGAAGTTGATTTTCAAGACCTGAATGGCGAGTGGACGCTTCTGGTCCAGGCCTGTGACCAGGTATGTCCCGAAGCGCGTGAACTATTGCGCTACTTCCAATTTCTACCAGACTGGCGAATCGATGACGTGATGGCGAGCTACGCTCCCATCGGCGGTGGCGTCGGACCTCACTTTGATAAATACGATGTTTTCTTGCTGCAAGGCGCCGGATCCAGACGCTGGCGCCTTGGCCAGCGCTGCGACGCAACCACAGCGTTAAGTGAAAATAGCGAGCTGAAAATTCTTCGAGATTTTAAAAGCTCGGAAGAACACGTCCTCGAGCCCGGCGACATACTCTATGTTCCGCCGGGCCTGGCACACTGGGGCGAATCAGTAAGTGCTGCCACCACATGGTCCATTGGCTTTCGCAGCCCTGCGGAGAACGAAATACTCTCCCATTTTTGTGATCACCTAATCGAACGTCACAATAGCGACGCCCAACTGCGCGACCCCATTGTAGCGCCGCGTCTTCAGGCTGCACAGATTCAGTCAGAGGACCTGGTTGCAGTTCAACAGGTGATCCAGCGCCTGGTGAAAAATCCAGAAGATCTGGCGCTGTGGTATGGCGAACTGGTTACCGAAAAAAAATACCCGACCATGGAGGCGGCACCTGATATCGATCCGGACTTTGACGTAATTCAGTTACTGAAGACCAACCCAAATTTGGTACGCGCGCCAGATGCCAGACTTGCTTTTATCGAGACAAGCGACGGTCTATTATTGTTCTACAATGGGCAAAGCACCAAGTGCTCAATGGAGCTTAAACCGCTTGTAGATTATATTTGCAAGAACATAGAACTCGATCCATCCACCCTACTCTCTCTGTTTTCAGTCAACGGCGCGACCGGGTTACTAAAAATACTGTTGTGCGAAGAGGTGATTTTCTATGACTGAAAGCAAGCGCCTAGCAGGCACGGTTATTGTAAAAGTGGTGCCTTGGAGCACCCACCACGTTGCGCTCGACCGTGTGCGCGAGCTAGTTTTCATCAGGGAACAAGGCGTTCCCACCGACATTGTATCCGACGGGCAAGACCAACTATGCCGTCACTTCGTACTGGAAGATAGGGGTCAGCCCATAGGTTGTGGCCGTCTTCAAACTAACGGCAAAATTGAACGCATGGCAGTATTGCTACCCTACCGAAACACCGGGTTGGGCGCTGACCTACTGGATTTTATTATTAACTACGCTCGTGAAAACGACTACATGTCGCTGCATTTACACGCACAAGTAAAGGCGGTCAGTTTCTATCAGCGGGCTGGCTTTTTACCAGAGGGGCCAGTGTTTGAAGAAGCTGGAATCCAGCACCAGGGCATGCGACTCAAACTCACTACAGCTACACAGGGATTCATCAAAGGGGTGAGTTACCCAAAGCCGTTCGACGAACTCTCCTTAAAGTTGGCGGAGTCAGCGCGGCGAGAGCTGCGAATTTACAGTCCAACCCTCGAACACCTGGTGTTTGACAATGAAGCCTGGTCAACTGCAATCAGCAGCCTGATTCGAAGTAGCCGCGAGTCCAGGGTCAGAATCCTGATCACAGATTCACAACCCATCGTAAAGCGCGGTCACAGGTTGCTGAGACTGGCGCGGCGCCTGCCCTCATCCATCACCATTCACAAACTGGGTACCCACCCTGAAATTACCGATGAGTGCTACGTTGTTCGCGACCTCGATGGCATTATTTACAAACCTGCTGAACCCGGCAGTCTAGGGTTTTATGAGCCAGATTCCAGAGCATACTGTAAGCGTTTTACCGAGCAATTTGATTTGCTTTGGGAGAAAAGTATTGCGGACCCAGAACTCCGGCAACTCAGCCTTTAGAGCAGGTATCGGCAGGTATAGATAGTGGCCGTCCGTAATCTGTCGGGACAATCGAATAGCAATTAGCGGCGCAACTCTCGCCACGAACAACTAACTTGTTTCTCTGTACACCTTCAAACTCACCGCCTAATTTTTGAGCCACTATGTTACTGGCAATATTATCCGTGAGGACGTGGACTTCGATACGCTGAAACTGTAACTCGTCGAATGCATAAAAAACTACCAGTTTAGCAGCGCGGGTACAAACCCCCTGACCCAGTGCTGCTTTACGGACCCAGTAGCCAAGGTTTCCGGTTCGGTGGTGGGGTACGACTTGACTGATTCCCACGCCACCCAAAATCGAATCGGTATCGGCATCCACGATCAGGAATCTGTAATCGGTGCCCTCGCGCCAGTTCACCGCCGCAGTCACTACCCAGTCCCGGGCATCTTCGAGCCGATACTCCGCCATACACCACGGCAACCAAGGCGATACATGATCGACCGACTCCAACACTGCGTCTCTAAAATTCGCGGCGTCGCTCTCGCGGAATTGACGTATTTCAACTTTCATTAAGCGTCTCCAGAGCTATCTGTACCGATAGCTTCGGCAGAACACTTGTGCAGGATCGCACGCATTTTGCTTGCCCCCATTGTATTCATGCACAAAATATTGCGTTCCGGAATTTTCCCGACATCCGGGTACTCCGCGATAGCCCACTCAAGACTATCCTCTCGAATGAGATGCAACATGGGGTCGGGAGATCTGTTTGTATAATTTTGAACGTCGTCGGGCTCCGTATCTGCAAACTGGTACTCTGGATGAAAACTGGCAATTTGAATAACACCCTCCAGATTCATATCTATCAGCAAACCATCGGCAATGCTCAAAAAATCGTTGTACTCGTAAAAATCTCGCAGCGCCCGATGATGGATGAGCAAGGTCGTCTCTATGGACGAATTTTCATCCAATTGACGTAGCTCCTCTGCCAGTGCCACCACCAACTCCTCTGCGGTTTTGGCATCAGTTACGGCGAATCGCACCCGATCATTGCTAAGCTCGCGTTTGGCAAAGGGGCATAGCTGGAGTCCCACGACGACGGTCTCCACCCAATTTCTAGCTGACTCAATCAATCTACTGTGCTGCAAATTCTTTTCCTTTCGTATTTCCCAGCCAGACGGTGCAGCAGAAAATCCGCTGCGCTTTCGCCAAATAGTAACTCAATGTCAGATTTTGTGAAGGTCCACTGCAGAATCTTAATCGGGCGCTAACGAATCACCCCTGTACGCCTCGCTCAGAGTTTTATATTCTGAGCACCAATCATACAACCGTGGCAACATTCGATCATGACATTGCTCAGTTCCCAATCTCTCAGCCTGCGCAGTCTGGCCTGCGGCATCGTCGCCTGCTCTGCCACCCTCATAGCCTGTAGTGGCTCTGTCGATAAACCCGTGGCCGCTGTCGGGGCCATACCCTTGATCATCGGCCATCGTGGCGCCAGTGGCTACCTGCCAGAGCACACCCTGGCAGCCTACAGCCTGGCGATTTGGCAAGGCGCTGATTTCATTGAACCCGATCTGGTTATGACGCGGGATGGCGTGCTGATCGCTAGACACGACAACGTACTAAACCTCACTACAGATGTAGCAAACCACCCAGAATATCAGACTAGAAAAACCACCAAGCTCGTCGACGGTATCAGTGCTACGGGATGGTTCAGTGAGGACTTTACACTGGAGGAGATCAAAACCCTGCGTGCCAGAGAGCGACTACCTACACTCAGACCAGGCAACGCTCGCTTCGACGACCAATTCGAGATTCCCACCCTTGCAGAAATTATCCAGTTGGCCCAGTCCCTGGAAACGATTGTTGGCCATCCTGTGGGACTCTACCCCGAAACCAAACACCCCAGCTATTTTGCCGCACAGGGCCTGGCCATTGAGGAACTGCTGGTAGAAATTCTCCATCTTGCCGGCTACGACAAACATAGCCCTGCATTCATCCAATCCTTCGAGATTGGAAATTTAAAAAAACTCGCCACACTCACCAACATTCCCCTCGTACAATTGCTCGACATCAGCGGGGCTCCCTTCGATCAACAGGGCCTGGAAGCCGGCACCGATTACCAGCAAATGGCTACTGCTGAGGGCCTGCTCAAGGTCGCCGAGTATGCGAGTGGCGTGGGGCCTTACAAACCGATGGTTATCAAGTATCTGGAGAACGAGGGGAGATGGGGTGAGCCCACCGACTTTCTCCGCGACGCAAAGGAGGCCGGCTTGCTGGTGCATCCCTACACATTCCGGGCCGAAAACGCGTTCCAGGCTCCCACATTGAAAAAGGGGAACAATCCGACAGAATACGGTGACATTGAGGAGGAGCTCAGAATTTTCTTTGCGGCGGGTGTGGACGGAGTCTTCACTGATCATCCAGACCGAGGGGTTAAAGCCAGGAAGTCATTGGGACAGTCTCTGAGACAGCCCCTGGAAACGTCACTCGAGATGACTGAGTAATTCACTCGCCGCAGCATAGGGAGTTATCGTACCGTCGGTAACAGCGGCCTCCAGCGCAGGCAGTGCCGCGGCCACGGCGGGGTGGTGTTTAAATCTGCGATCCAATAATTCGTGTACCAATTTTTCCATCCAGTCCCGGCGCTGTAAGGCTCGCTTACTCTCAAAGCTATGCTCCTCTCTCGCCTGTACACAGTAATCAACCACCATCCCCCAGACTGCATCGATGTGTTCATTGTTCAAGGCTGAGCAGGTCATGACTCTGGGAGCCCAGGGAGATGAGTGTCGCAGCAGGTTCATAGCCGCTTGATAGTGGCTCATCGTCTGGCTGGCAAGGTTTAGACTCTCGCCGTCCGCTTTATTAATTATCAACGCATCCGCCAACTCCATGATGCCGCGTTTGATACCCTGCAGCTCATCGCCTGCATTGGGTAGCATCAGAACCAGGAAAAAATCTACCATACCCGCTACTTCGTACTCGGACTGGCCGACGCCTACTGTCTCTACCAAAATCACATCGTAGCCGGCCGCTTCACAAAGCAACATCGTCTCTCGCGTTTTCTGCGCGACGCCACCCAGCGCTCCGGCCGCAGGCGAGGGCCTGATAAAAGCCGCCTGGCTGCGAGAAAGTTCTTCCATTCGCGTCTTGTCACCAAGAATGGAGCCACCGGCGATAGGCGAACTTGGGTCGACCGCCAACACCGCCACCCGTTTCCCTTGTGCGATTAAATACAGGCCAAAGGCTTCGATAAAAGTAGATTTACCGACGCCGGGCACTCCGGTAATACCGATGCGAATACTCGCGCCGGAATGGGCCAGTACTGACTCCAAAAGTTTTTGTGCTTCGTCGCGATGATGATCTAGCTTGCTCTCAACCAGCGTAATTGCCTTCGCCAAAGTACGGCGATCTCCCGCGCAAAGCTTTTCTGCGTCGATATCAGCCATCGGCAGATGGAGAACGCTGATGCGCTTTTACCGCTTCGAGTGCCTCGCGCGCCGCAACCGGTATTGGCGTTCCCGGTCCGAAAATACATTTCACGCCCGCATCGTACAAAAACTTGTAGTCCTGCTTGGGGATTACACCGCCAGCGATGACGATAATATCGCTGGCGCCCTGCCGCTTCAGCTCGGCAACCAGCTGTGGAACCAAAGTCTTGTGGCCTGCTGCCAGAGATGATGCGCCGACAATATGGACATCGTTTTCTATCGCCTGGCGAGCAACCTCTTCCGGGGTACTGAACATGGGAGATAAATCAATATCAAACCCAACATCGGCAAAAGCGGTAGCGATAATTTTCGCTCCTCTATCGTGCCCGTCCTGCCCCATTTTACACACAAGCATACGCGGTCTACGACCCTGTTTAGTCACAAACTCGTCGATGTCCGCACTGATTTTCATCCAGTTTTCATCCGTCTGGAAGGCGCTTCCGTATACACCCGACACCGTTTGCGCCTGGGCCTTGTAGCGACCAAACTCTCGCTCCATAGCATAGCTGATTTCACCTACAGTGGCGCGCGCCCGTGTTGCTGCAACAGCCAGCGCGAGCAGATTCCCCTCGCCCCCGGCGGCGCATTGATACAACGCTTCCAGCGTGGCCTCAACTTTAGCATCATCGCGCTCGTTGCGAATAGTCGCCAGACGCTGCAACTGCGATTCACGCACCGCGTCATTGTCGATCTGGAGAATATCGACATCGTCCTCTTCTTCGCGTTGATATTTATTGACGCCGACAATCACATCTTCACCGCGATCGATTCGGGCCTGTTTACGAGCGGCGGACTCCTCGATGCGAAGTTTTGGCATACCCGTCTCTATCGCCTTGGCCATACCACCAGCCTTCTCGACCTCGTCGATCAGCTCTGTGGCACGATCGGCCATAGCTTGAGTCAGGCTCTCCATCATATAAGAGCCACCCCAGGGATCCACCACGCGAGTGATACCTGACTCCTCTTGAATAACAAGCTGGGTGTTGCGGGCTATCCGAGCTGAGAACTCCGTCGGCAGCGCAATAGCCTCATCCAGTGCATTGGTATGTAATGATTGGGTGCCACCCATAACGGCCGCCATGGCTTCTATCGTGGTGCGCACTACATTATTATATGGATCCTGTTCAGTCAGCGACCAGCCGGAGGTTTGACTGTGGGTTCGCAACATAGATGACTTGGGATTCTGCGGATTGAACTCACCGACGATTTTCGCCCATAGTAGGCGCGCCGCTCGCATCTTGGCTATCTCCATATAAAAGTTCATACCAATGCCCCAGAAAAAAGACAATCGTGGAGCAAATTGGTCTATGTCGAGACCCGCCGCCAGCGCGGTGCGAATATATTCTTTTCCATCTGCCAGTGTATAAGCCAACTCCAGTGCAGCATCGGCACCTGCCTCCTGAATGTGGTAACCGGAAATAGAAATGGTGTTGAACTTAGGCATTTTTTCAGTGCAATAAGCGATGATGTCGCCAATTATTTTCATACTTGGTGCGGGGGGATAGATGTAGGTATTGCGCACCATGAACTCTTTGAGAATATCGTTTTGAATGGTGCCATTAAGCGTTTCCTGACTTACACCCTGCTCCTCTGCGGCCACAATATAACCGGCGAGAATAGGCAATACCGCGCCATTCATAGTCATAGACACGGAGACCTTATCCAAAGGAATGCCACCGAAGAGAATCTTCATGTCCTCTACCGAATCAATGGCAACCCCTGCCTTTCCCACATCACCTGCCACTCGGGGATGGTCGGAATCATAACCCCGGTGAGTCGCCAGATCGAAGGCTACAGAAATACCCTGACCACCGGCTGCCAGCGCCTTGCGATAAAAGTCGTTGGAGGCCTCCGCCGTCGAAAATCCAGCATATTGACGAATGGTCCATGGCCGACCAGCGTACATGGTCGCCTGCGGACCACGAATATAGGGCTCCATGCCCGGCATCGTGTCCGTGTAGGGTAAATTTTCAACGTCTTGCGCTGTGTACAATGGCTTTACTGGAATTCCCTCAGCTGTATTCCAGGTAAGGTCCTCCAGTGGCTTGCCACGTAACTGCTTTTCGGCGAGCGCCTGCCACTCATCCCTGCTCGCCGGTTTCGGTTGGTACTTGTAATCAGTCATGTCCTGCCCTCAATGCTCAGCTGGTGGCTGGCTTAACTCGATCAAGACGCCTCCGCAACTCTTCGGATGAATAAATATAACCTGACAATCATGCGCACCCAGACTCGGACCCTCGGACAAAAATTGATAACCTTTCGCCTTAAGCATGGCGACATCGGCGATGATATCGTCCGTGCGAAAACACAAGTGATGCAATCCGCCGCCTCTTTTTTCCAGATGGGTGGCGATCGGTCCCTTGCCATCCAATGGGTGCACCAACTCAATACTGGTCGGAGGTAAGGGGAAAAATGCAGTTGTTGTTTGCGCCGACACAACTGCCTCTATGCCCTCGTAGGGCAAACCGAAATCCTCCCTAAAGCGTTGAATCGCTGCCTCAAGGTCTGGGACTGCTATGGCGATATGATCGAGCGCGGTAATCATGAGGATACCCCCAATACCGTAGCCAGAAAGCTTGCAGTCTCGCGTTGTCGACGAGCCACGATAGTCTCGGGTGATTCCTCAATGCGCTGCTCATCCGCAGTAATCTTAAACAGAGGTTGGCCCTTTTTGATGATAAGACCATCGCCTTCAACCAGAACTTGGTCGATGGTTCCGGAGAATGGTGCATAAACTTTGTTGAACATTTTCATAACTTCAACGATGTAGAGCGCGTCTCCCTCCTCAAAATGAAATCCCTCGAAAACGAACGCATCCATTCCGGGGGCCTCCCTGGAATAGAACATGCCTCCACTGGCCGCTAATACTTCATCGGATTTAGCAATGAGCGGAGGCACCAATACTTTTCTCATATCGCTTTGTAGTTGCTCATCCAGCAGGCGATCGGGAATAGCAATAGTGAGGTCGCTATTAACACACAGTTCGAAAAAGTCGGTATGCTCGGCGATAAAAGGCAGTAGGGCCAAAATATCAACACCAGCCTGATACCCCAAATGAGCTGAACGCACAGCAGCCCAGTCATCTGCTTCAAGGCCTTCAGGTACAACATCTCCAGCTAGGACGGTGGTTAACTCCAGCCAGTCCTCGATATCGGAGCGTCGCCCCAGCTCCTCGTAAAAATCCAGTGCAGTTTGCAGTAAGTCATTATCGTGATCCCAGATCATGGAGGACGCTGGTTCGCCTGCAACATAGTCCATGTTGAGATAATGGTAGGTGTCTGCCAACAATTCAATCGGGTTTTCATTCCAGGCAAGCCGACCCTCGATCATCGTGTAGCTGTCTCGATTCAGACTCAACCACCCGGACAATTTATGTGGATCGGCTAACAGCACCTCTAGAGGCCTGAGTAACAGCCCCTGTTTGTGACTGAACGCTTCAGAGATTGCGCGGCTGAACGCCTCATCATCACCGGCGGTTGCCAGTTCAGTCGCGCGTATTTCACTGTAGGAAAAACCAACATCGATATTACTGGCCGATTCCCTCAGCAGGCCGACCGCCGTGAGATAGGGCACAATAAATCGGGTAGTCGGCCTCGCATTGATATTCTGACCGATAAACCAATTGACCAAACCGTAGTGAAACTCAAGGTTGGTGGACAGATCCCGTCCCGTCATACGCGTGCGGCGTATCACCTCGGACATGCGTTCATAACTGTCCATTCGATCATCGCCGGTGGTCAATAACAGCGCGATATTGCTGTCATAGGCCCCGGCCAGCGTGTACTTCATAAAGACATCGGTGTCTGGGTTGTGCAGACTGATTCCCTGATCGTCGCGAATCTCGCCTTCCAGGGCATCGGACCAATACTCAATGATGCCACCAGCGTGAGGTGCCAAGGCACTATTTGTGGCATTGAGCCGGGCCTCCACAGTCGCATTGAATCGAGTCAGGCGCTCTGGTTTAGGTAAGTACGGCCCATGGGCAGCCAGCAATACCATGGCCTCAACCAGTGAATCCACAATAAAAAAGTCGGCAGGATTTTCCGGATTCGTAAATTTCAAACTGTAGCAAAGTTCGGTCACGCGGTGCTCGACTTGAATTCGAGTATTCATTTCCATGAAAAAGTGTTTATCTCCATCGACGATACACTCGAAGGTTGATACAGAGTCCAGGCCGACCGCGGCTCCAAAAATTTCAGACTCCTCCTCCATGGCAGCGAGCGTCTTGAGATCCTGCGCCAGCACTTTCGCCTCGATGGTTTGTCCAGCTTGTTCGGCTGCTTCGAGAGCGCGCACAAGAGATTCCTGTGTTACCGAAACTTCCAGGAGCTTCTGCTCGTGCATTTGCAGTGAGCAGTCCCTTCCGCCCATCGCAAGCGTCCAATCACCGTTGCCAATAACCTGAATTTCCTGGTGCCGGGTGGTTTCAATATTGAGCTCAGCCAAAATATTTTTATTGTCTCCTTGTCCTGTTGTTTTAACTTCGTTAAGAATTTCCAACACTAGAGAGGCCGTTTTCGACGCCGCCTGTTCAAGCCGTTCTTCTTCGCTTCCCTGGTAGCTGGTCGGAGCCGCTAAAATTCGCTGTCCCTTACCTCCTCCGCCGCTGATGGCTTTAAGTCGGACACGATTCTCAGGATAGTTTCTGAACATACCCACCACCGCTTCTTGCAAGGTGACAGACATTTCTTCCACTGTATAAAGATCAATACCTTTTTCGTAAGACGCCGCGAGTACTTTGACTGCAATTGTTTCAAGACTTACATCGGAATCGGTAAAAATGCCGATGTCGACGATCAACCCTTCGTCGCTTACCAAGCGCTGCAGCGCAGCGATATCAGGGTATTTTTTCAGTAGTGTCAGCACAGTGCCATTGTCGACACCCGGCGTCACACTCACGCCAACTTCCAACGCCGTTCGCTTTGCCTCATCTTTAAGTCCAGCGTCGTGCACCGTCCTGGAGCAGGGGCCAATAAAGTTCAAACCCGCTTTCTCCATAGCCGCTACCATGCTCTCGTCTTCAGCCATGAAACCGTAGCCAGTAAAGATAGCGTTGTAGCCATTGTCCCGAGCGATACTAATAATTTGCTTGATACGAAGGTTGCGCTCTTCCTTGTTCGCTCCACTGTAATCCGGCACCCGGTGCACCCGATCCGGATCGGTGAGTTTGCGTAACTCGGGCGCCAGGGCATTTTGGTATACGATGGAATCTTTCTCGGACAACAAGATACCGTAGTGCTTGATGCCCATTTCATCGAACACATCCATTGCTTCTTTGCGAATGGGCCCACGGCAAATTATCAATGGCGAAATTTCGTCGCAGGCAAATCCACGCACCCATGGCGAGGCGTGCCCGGCCAGGTGTCGATCTCTGTGGATAAGGGGGTTGTTCAGGTAGCAGTCATTGGACACAGTGTTATCTCTTAATTGAAATTTAGTTGAGGCAATACACGACGCTGTCTAGTGAAACTCTCGTTGAACGCTCGCCAGTGGTACCGGTTCATAGTGTTTCAGATGGGTGGCCATGTTCTCTGTTATAACCCGGCGTAAATCAGCTGGCATCACGATATGGGAAATTGAACCCAGGCTCAGTCCCTCATTAGGATTCATCAGTTCAGCTTCATAGCGCTGGGCGAGAGCCGCTTCCTGGGCCTTGACCCATTCGCCGACTGCCGCGGTGGCATCGCTGCGACCTTGTGCAATCAATTCTTCGACTCGAGATTTAACGCTACCGCGGATTTCTCGCAATTCTTGCTTATACACATAATCGACCCCGGCGGGTCCCATTACAGCAACACGCGTTGTCGGCAGCGCAATTACCAGGTCTGCTCCGGTAGGGTAGTTATTGTAAGACGCATAAGCGCCACCAAACGCGTTGCGAATCAGCAACAAAAACCTCGGGGTTCGCAAATCGATGATCGCGTCCAACATGGCACGGCCTGCCTGTACTATGCCGCCCGCTTCTTGTTCGCGCCCGGGCAAAAACCCAGTGGTGTCCTCCATAAATAACATGGGGATATTGTAGAGATTACAAAAACGAATGAAGCGCGAGTTTTTGTAAGCGGCAGCGATATCGATTTGACCCGATGCCACGGACGAATTATTGGCGACAAATCCGATAACGTTGCCACCCATCCGACCCAGTGCGGTGATGGTGTTGCGTGCTCGGTCCGGCTGAATCTCTAGGAAATCACCGTGATCACACAGCTGTTGAATCATAATACTGACATCGATCGGGGTATTGAATCCGGTGGGAGAATTAAAGGCCTTCTTCAGTAAAAGATCGATATCCCAGGTTTTTCTGCTGACGGGATCGGAGGTGGCCTGAAACGGCGCCATGGTGGCATTATTGTCGGGTAGGTAATTGAGCAGAGCTTTAACCTTTTTCAGCGCACTTAACTCATCGGGCACGACGAAGTCGGTTACTCCCGATTGGCTATGAACGCCAGGGCCACCCAATTCCTCCGGGGTAACATCTTCGCCGAGCACGGACTTTACGACACCCGGACCGGTCAATCCGAAAAAAGTGTCGTTCGGTTGGATCAGGAAACTTCCCTGCCTCGGTAGATACGAACCCCCACCGGCATTAAAGCCAAACATACACATCACACTGGGGACGACACCACTAATTTTACGCAGTGCCGTAAAGGCCTCAGCATAACCATCCAGCCCGCCCACACCGGCTGGTATGAAAGCACCAGCGCTATCATTCAAGCCCACCAAGGGAATACGTAGCTTTCCAGCCATAGCAAAAAGTCGGGCTAATTTTTTGCCATTTGTAGCATCCATGGAGCCCGCTCGGACTGTGAAGTCATGCCCGTAGAGCGCAACCTGCCGGCCATTTACCTTGATAATTGCAGTAACGAGCGAAGCACCATCCAAGTTCTTACCCCAGTTTTGGAACAGGATCGTCGGCTCCTCGTCCGTTAGGACTTCGATCCGCTCCCAGATTGTCATCCGCTTTTTTTGATGCTGTTTTTCGGTACTCTTGACCCCAGCAGTTTTTCGAGGCCGCTGTATCAATTCGTGTCCCAGCTTGAGGGTTTCTTCATATAAACCGGGTTCGTAGCCTATTTGCCCGGGAACAGAAAATTCGACAGAGTCCACCTGCTCAAAAGGGTTGACCAGACTCGGCTGGACTTTATCGTTCATTGGCATTTTTCCTATTTCCCCTTGCACTCGAAAATCGGTTAAATAATTTCAGTAAGCTGCTTAGCCGGGATACACCGCTGACTATATCGGCTTATCGCCTGATAGTTCTCGGCAGCGAGTTGTGACACGGTTATTATATGCTAGTAGTCTGCTTCGGCACGACACCGCAGCATCGCGCTAAGTAATCGCGATAGTTCGATGCTATCGACGACCCATATTGGGCCGTAAAGATACGGGCTGGCGCAATAAATGTCAATCTGAGATCAGTCGCTCATGAGTCTAGCATTTGTTCAATACAGATAGAATTATCAGTTAAAAGGTTCATTATGCGTATTTTAAATAAAACATATATACGAATAACAACAATCAAGATGTTATCGGTGTGCACATGCCAACCATAAAAACTATTCATCTGGAAGAATTGCCCTACTCTCCCGACAGCAGCACTTTGTTTGAGAGAATTCGGGTGATGCCGGGCGCGGTGTTTCTCGACAGCGCTCACCCGTTCAGTACCGAGGGGCGCTACGATATTCTGGCTGCAGATCCAACTTTCCAGCTTAGTTTTAACCCATACGCCACCGGTCAAGCAGCAGACGTCGACGCATTTTTCAAAGAACTGCGGAAGGCACATAACGAATTTTGTGGCTCGGTGGTAAACCCCAGTGAAGACATACCCTTTTGTGGGGGGTTGCTGGGGTATCTGAGTTATGACACCGGCCGGGTACTGGAGGGACTCGCGCCTTCAGGCAATCTGGAGACGGGGTTGGTAGAGTCTAATATCGGGTTTTATCCCTGGTGTATTTTGCAGGACCACTTGCTGAGACGCTGCCTGTTCGTGGCCCTACCGCACTGCAAAAAATCAGCTCGGAAACGAGTGCTAGATCTACTCCGCGAACCGCTGCTGGACAGCACTCATGAAATGGATTTTACCCTGATCCAACCGTTCCAGGCCGAGTTGCAGGAAAGCGAGTATCGCGGCGCGCTTGCCCAAATACAGCAATATATCAGGGCCGGCGATTGCTACCAGGTCAATTTCGCCCAGCGCTTCAGCTCGAACTACCTGGGAGATCCCTGGCTGGCGTATTTGCACCTCCGGAAGGTGGCCGCTGTCAGCTACTCAGCATTTATTGATCTGGGGGAAAAAGCGCTTCTGAGCGTCTCCCCGGAACAGTTTGTGCGATTGCGTGGCAACCGGGTCGAAACCCGCCCCATTAAGGGTACCAATCCGCGAGGTAAGAGCGCAGAGATCGACAAAATCCTTGCGGATCAACTAAGAAACTCCAGCAAAGATCGAGCGGAAAACCTGATGATTGTCGACTTGCTCCGCAATGATTTGGGCAAGACCTGCACACCGGGAAGCATCCGGGTAGACAAACTTTTTGAGCTACAGCAGTTACCCAACGTCCACCACCTCGTCAGCACCATTAGCGGCGACCTGCTAGAAGGTAAAACTGCGCTGGATCTCCTGCAGACATGCTTTCCCGGTGGCTCGATAACCGGGGCTCCGAAACATCGTGCAATGCAGATTATTGACGAACTGGAACACGATACGCGCGGTAGCTACTGCGGTTCGGTGGTCTACATCAGCGCAGACGGAAACATGGACAGCAATATCGCAATTCGTACACTACAGTGTAACGACGGCGAGATCAGCTGCTGGGGTGGGGGTGGGATAGTCTCCGACTCCGATTGGCAGTTGGAGTACCGAGAGACACATGACAAAGTAGGTAATCTGCTCCGTGCACTTCAGGACCAGTTTGGGGCAACCGGCAACTAAGCCTAAAGGGGCTAGCCTAAATCCCGGGCGCTCGCTTTGATAAACTCCTGACGTAGCTCCGCATAACTTTGCACTGAGGGAAACTGGGGAAATTCCTTAGTTACGTGTTCGGGCGCGTGAAACAGAATACCCGCATCTGCTTCCGACAACATACTGATATCGTTATAGGAATCCCCTGCGGCAATCACCCTGAAATTCAAACCATGCAAGGCCTTCACAGAAGCGCGTTTGGGGTCGACCTGACGTAACGTGTAATCCAAGACTCTACCGTCGGGTGCGACTTGAAGTCGATGACAAAAAAGCGTTGGCCAGCCGAGCTGGCGCATTAAGGGCTGTGAAAACTCATAAAAAGTATCGGAGAGAATAATCAATTGGAAACGCTCGCGTAACCAATCTACAAATTCGAGGGCGCCATCCAATGGTTGCATTTCATTAATGACGGCGTGCACGTCTTCAATGCGCAGCTTATTTTCATCCAACAGTCGCAGCCTCTGCTTCATCAGCACATCGTAATCGGAGATATCTCGAGTGGTAGCCCTGAGTTCGTCGATACCGGTACGTTCGGCAAATTCAATCCAGATCTCTGGAACCAGTACACCTTCCAGATCTAAACAAGCCAATTCCACTGACAGCCCTCCCAAAAACGGCTCACTCTAATAGAAAATTACGGGGTCTTCCACTGCCATCCAGCGAGAAACCCTCAATGTACGGGCAGTTCAATTTGTCGGAATAACTCGTCAATTTCGTGTTTTGAGTGGCATGCGAACGCGTCGTCGACTAACTGACGATTCAGGTGGGGCGCGAAGAGCTCAATAAAATCGTACATATATCCCCGCAGGAAGGTACCTTTTCGGCAGCCAATCTTGGTAACGCTGCTATCGAACAAATGACTCGCGTCCAGTGCGACCAGATCTTTATCCATTTCTTCGTCGTAGGCCATCCTCGCGACTATTCCAATTCCCAGGCCAAGTCTCACATAGGTTTTGATAACATCAGCATCGGCAGCGGTAAACACCACGCGAGGCTCCAGGCCCTGTCGAACAAAGGCTTCGTCCAGTTTGGAGCGACCGGTGAAACCAAACACGTAAGTTACCAGCGGATGCTCGGCTACATCGGCCAGGCTCAAGTTCGAAATTTGGGTCAGCGGATGATCCCGAGGTACGATAATACAGCGGTTCCACCGGTAACAGGGCATCATCACCAAATCCGTAAACAATTCCAGCGCTTCGGTAGCGATGGCGAACTCAACCGTGCCATCGGCAGCCAGCTCCGAAATTTGCATAGGTGTGCCCTGATGCATATGCAGGGAAACCTCCGGATACCGGTCGATAAAGGTGCTTATTGTATTGGGCAGCGCATAGCGTGCCTGGGTATGAGTTGTTGCTAGGGAAAGACTCCCCTTTTTTTCATTGCTGAATTCCTGCGCCACCTGTTTGATACTTTCGACCTTACGTAGCACCTCTCCCGCGGCTTTAAGAATAGCCTCTCCAGCAGGCGTGACATGGGTCAGATGCTTGCCGCTGCGCGAGAATACCTCTACGCCCAGCTCATCTTCCAACAGGCGAATTTGTTTACTGATCCCGGGTTGGGAGGTATACAAGCTCTGTGCTGTGGCCGACACATTCAGATCGTGCCTCGACACCTCCCATATATAACGGAGTTGTTGTAATTTCATGATTCCGGCTCCATAAAAGCCCGATTGATTATAAAAACTGCTCTACTTATGAAATATAGCCATTAGTTGCCCGCTTGCCAAGCGCTTACTGGTTCGCTATCCCGTGGGGCACGTGGCCAGTGGCTACGTGGGAACTGGCAGATTCACAGTGAGCTTCCTGATCATCAAAGAAAACATCTGCGCGAAAAGAGCGCAGGAAGGCACCTTTATCGAGGCCACCGAGAAAAATTGACTCGTCAATACGTACGTTCCAGGCCCGTAATGTTCGAATCACGCGCTCGTGGGCAGGCGCCGACCGGGCCGTTACCAAAGCGGTTCGTATGGGGCTGTCTTCTGCCGCGAACTGTCCTTGTAAATGCTCCAATGCCGCCAAGAATGCCTTGAAGGGACCTCCACTGAGTGGATCGCGTGCAGCCGCGCGCTCACTGGCAGCAAAAGCGTCGAGACCTTCCTGCTTATAGATGCGTTCGGCTTCGTCGGAAAACAACACGGCATCGCCGTCAAATGCAAATCGCAGCGTAGCATCATCGTTACTACGGCCTTGGTTGGATACTAATGTGGCAGCTGCCACACCGTGTTCTAGAGCGCTACGCACATCCTCAGCGTGGTTGGAAAGAAACAGGTGACTACCAAAAGCGTTGATATAGCGATATGGGCTCTCTCCACCACAAAAAGCTGCCCTACTGATATCCAGATTATGGTGCTGAATTGAATTGAAAATACGCAAACCCGTATCGGCGCTGTTGCGAGACAGCAGAATCACTTCGACCCGGCGCTCACCGCCCAATCGTTCATTCAAGGCCAATAATTTATGAACAAGCGGAAACGCCTCCCCGGGTGGTAGCGGCTCGTCCTCGTGGGCGATCTGATAGCGGCGATACGCCTCCAGCCCGTCATTTTCATAAACGTGATGGCTTTCACTCAGGTTGAACAGTGCCCGAGAGGATATGGCTATAATCAGTGGTTGTAGGTGGCTTTCTGGCATGAGCTATCATAAACCCTCACCACCGTCTTGGATAGACGCTGGCCTAAGGTGCCGTGCAAGTGACTCGCGCTGCGCAAACAGACCGAACACGCCGCCTGTATGGACAAAGACAATATCCGCAGCACCATCAAACCTTCCCGCCTCAATCTCTTTACACATGCCGTGGAATGCCTTGCCTGTATACACGGGATCGAGCACGAGGCCGTCGCTTTGAGCGACGGCGACAATAGTATCAAATACTTCTGAGCTCGCTCGACCGTAGCCTTGACCCACATAGCCATCAATAATATTTACCGACAATTCCGGTGGACCTTCGACTTCGGGATACCGCTGTTGCCAGTCTTTGACGTCCTCGCGGACTTTTGCCTGGAACCAGGCCTCATCGTCGCAAACGTTGACCCCCCAAACCTTCATCGACGGTTTAAATAAGGCCATCCCACAGGTGAGCCCTGCCTGCGTGCCGCCAGAGCCGGTTGCAGTGACTATGTGGCTGGGACGAATTCCCTCTACCTTGAAATTGATAAGTAACTCTTCGCTCGCCGCAATGTATCCCCACAGCCCCACCCCATTGCTTGCTCCAGTGGGAATGCACATAACCGTGCGACCCCGAGCCTCGAAGTGCGCTTGCCAGTATGCGAAACGCTCATCCAACTGCCGCGCAAACCCCGGTTTTGGATAGTAACTAACGCTGGCGCCACTAAGTTCACCGAGCAGTAAATTCCCATCCAGCTGGTTCGGTTCATCGCCACGCAGAATCAGGTGAACCGCCATGCCTAACTGAGCACCTACCAGGGCAGTTGCACGACAGTGGTTGGATTGAACTCCCCCTGTCGTAATCAACACATCGCATTGCGCATCCTGGGCGGCAGCTGCCACAAACTCTAGTTTGCGAACTTTGTTGCCACTGAGAACAGACCCGGTCAGATCATCTCGCTTGACCCATATGCGCGGAGCTTGAGGATTCTGGAAGGGGTGATAACGAAGACGTTGTAGCGGAGTGGGCAGCTGCGCGAGGCCAACCCTTCGCGGATAGTTCAGCGAAGGATGGGCACTCATACAGATTGAATTCGACCTATATCGACTTCAGAGTTCCCTTGGGAAGCACTGCGCTGATGGAGGATCGCTGAAATTTTAGCTCAACTTTTTCAGCGACCTGCAGGACGATGTAGTTATCCTCCAGCTTCATAATCTTACCCAGCATGCCGCTGGTTGTAATCACTTCATCGCCCTTTCCCAACGCGGCCACCATATCGCCGTGTTGTTTCTGCCGCTTCCGCTGTGGCCGTATGGCAATAAAATAAAACAGAACGAACAATCCGATAAGGAAAAATACCTGAAACAGATCGCTGCCGCCAGCTGCCGCTCCGGCGGCCTGGGCGTTGGCTTCGGCAATAAAAAAACTCATGATAGTACCTGCGTATGTGAGTATGAATGTGAGAAAATCGCCGGCTAATGTAACGCGTTTGCGAGGGGCGCGCAATTTAGGACTCTATATCCATGGCGTAATCCATGATCTGTGGTGAGTGGTCCGAAAACCTCTCATCCTTGTAGACGCTGGCTCCGACGATAAGGTCGCGCAGGCCGGGGGTCACGACCTGATAATCCAGTCGCCACCCCACGTTCTTAGCCCAGGCCTGTCCGCGATTTGACCACCAGGTAAACTGATCCTCTTCCTGATTTATCACTCTAAACGAATCGACGTAGCCTACTTCGTCATACAACCGGTCCAGCCAGGCACGTTCATGGGGAAGGAACCCAGAATTTTTTCGGTTGCCACGCCAGTTTTTTATGTCGATGTTGTGGTGACAAATATTCCAATCTGCACATATTATGAATTCGCGGCGCTTCCGGCGCAGCGCAATAAAGTGCTCCATAATACGTTCCATGACAATTTCTTTTCTCGCCTGGGCCGCCTCACCGCTGCTACCCGAGGGCATATACAAAGAAATGACACTCAAACCCTTAAAGTCGACCTGCAGGTATCGTCCCTCCGAATCCAGCGGATCCCATCCCAGGCCGCGATGTACCGCAATAGGCTTGTGCCGGCAGTATATGGCAGTACCACTGTAACCCTTTTTCTGAGCATCGAAATAATAGGAGTGATGTCCTTCCGGGCTGAAAACAGGATCCGAAAGCTGATCTACCTGAGCCTTGGTTTCCTGGATACACACGACATCCGCGTCTTGTTGCGGTAACCAATCAAAAAAACCCTTGCGAGCCGCAGCTCTGATGCCGTTGGTATTGGCGGTGATAATACGCATTTATTAAACTTCCATAGGTCCATCGAGGGCAACATGGGTTCCGGGGCGGGCACGTACCGATAGTGTTTCATCGATCGACGTGTAAAGATAACAACCGGAACTGTCCAGCTCCCGGTGCATTTGCCCGCGGTACATTAGCAGATGCAGGTGCGCGATACACTCGCCCAGGGCCAGACCTTGCTGCGATTCTTCCAGTTTTCGCTTGAACAAGACCGGCAGTAAATCCCAGGCCGTGCTGGGTTCAACGCAGGCTTCTTCCAGGGCCAACAAGTGATCTTCGTGGTGATTAAGCAGCGTCCGCAATCTGTTGTGCAATCCATAAAAAGGCGTGTTGTGGGCGGGTAACACCAGCGCGTCAGCGGGTAGCTGATCGAGGAACTTGTAGTGAGAATCCATCCATTGGCGCAGGGGGTTGGCCTCGGGCTCCATAGCCACCACACTGACGTTTGAGGTAATACGCGGGATTACCTGGTCGCCGGCGATCAATACGTTTAATGAGTCGCTATAGAGACAAGCGTGCTCTGGTGAGTGTCCAGAGCCGATGATAACCCGCCACCGCTGGTCGCCAATAGCGAGCATCTGACCGTCCACCAATCTTCGATAGGCGCTGGGCAGCGGCTCGACTATATTGCCAAACCCAAAGTAACTCTCCTTCATTTTCTCTAGCGAGTAATCCGGCCGACCCGCGCGCTGGTAAAACTCTTCTGAAGTCCAGGTCAGGTCGTCGCTGGTCAGTTTGGAAAAATTTCGAGCCGAGAGATATTCGGCCTGAGTCATATACAGCGGCACCCGCCAGCGCTCGCATAGCCACCCCGCCTGGCCACAATGATCGGGATGCATATGAGTGCAGAGCACGGCGATCACCGGCTTGCCGCCCAAGTGCCGTTCAAAGATGGTATCCCAGCGCTCTTTGGTGTCTCCGACTTTCATGCCAGTATCGATGATCCACCAGCCCTCAGCGGTTTCGATCATATACAGATTGATATGATCCAAGGCCATAGGCAGCGCCATACGCAGCCACAGAACACCTGGGGCTACTTGCGTAACACAGCCGGGTTCGGGAGGATCTGAAAAAGGGTAACGCAGCTCGCTGCTGGCCATGAGTGGTCTGAAACTCTGGTTTATTGAATGATTACCCCGGCCGGTCAAGCGCCGGGGTAATGTTATCAGGGTGCCGGCACATTAGCTGGATCAAAGCAACTGAAGGACACACTGCTAGGTGCTACATTGGGTGTATCAACGGTGATGGTTATTGCATCGCTTATGGCCTCTTCATTGTCAAAATTCGGCACAAGCGTAAAGCTCACCCCAAGTGCACCTGGCACAATAGAGAGCGGAACAATAACCGAGTCGTTTCCTGCCAACTTGCAACCACTTTCGAAACTAATGACGCTGTCGGTTGCCGGGGGATTATTAAATCTATCGGCGATATAAACCGTGAAGCTACCCCCTTCCGTCTCCGCATTCAAGCCTAGTGCCGGATTATCAGCGACATAGATGGCACCGTCACGAGTCAGCACTTGCTCCTGAATACCGGACGAGAAAATAATAGTCCTGTTGGCTCGCACGTGAACCAGTTCTTTCGTGCAGACATCGGCCGGCGCACCTTCGGGGCACAACAGACCATTGTAGATACCGTTCGCGCCGTCGTAGCTACCATTGCTATTGTAATCTACCGGCTCTTCCTCACTTCCACTCAAGCACGTTAAAGTACTGGTGTCGGCACAGGATGCGGGATTGAA
>JBLHKV010000011.1:0-30185 GCA_047618115.1 Halieaceae bacterium
CTCTGGGTCATTACGAAAATAGGGCTTTGTCTTTCTGGCAAGGGACAAAAGATCACGATGTCACACAAAATTACCAGGCATTTTTAAGCACATTTCCGACCGCCCAAAAGCTTGATATTCTGGATTTGGGCTGCGGCCCCGGCAGAGACCTTGCCTATTTTAAATCTATTGGACACCGGCCTGTCGGACTGGACGGCAGCGAAGTGTTTTGTAACATGGCGCGTGAAAATACCGGCTGCCAGATTCTACATCAGCAGTTCTTGAACCTGGAACTCCCCGACCAAGGCTATGATGGCATTTTCGCGAACGCATCGTTGTTTCACGTACCAGGTCAGGAATTGCCACGCGTTTTGCAAGATTTACGCAGCACCTTGCGTCCCGGCGGTATTTTCTTTTCCTCAAATCCGCGCGGTAGTAGTGAGGGCTGGTCTGGCCAACGCTATGGTCACTTTATGGAATTCGAGACGTCAAAGACCTACCTGCAGTCTGCCGGGTTTAAAGTACTCAATCACTATTATCGTCCAGCCGGGGTGCCTCGCGCGGAACAACCCTGGTTGGCCGTTGTTAGTCAAAAGGTCGAGTAAATTGCCATGGTACTAATCCACGATTTTCAGTCATCCGTTTACGCGTTGGTAGTAGCACGGTGGCTGCGTCTGATGATCACGCATCGTATGTACCCGATATGGCCGGGCTCTGTCGCGAGCTTTTCCCAATCCGAATAAACAGTACTCGTCAAACACAATTATCCCGCAGCTGCAAACGCGTACAATTGCTCCCATGGCGACAGTGAACTCTTATTTTGAGCCTTCTTCAACATCCGCCAGAGTTCAATTCCAGCTAAAGTAGCCCGGGCAGACCAGAACGACTTGCAGCCCAGCATCGGTCGCGTTCGTCGTTTAATAAACCGGTGATCTTGCTCTACAATATTATTGCGGTACTTACATTGTCGAATCTTGCTACGCTTGTTCTCGTCTGCGTTGTACTGTTTGATACCTGCCGTGCTGGCTCCGCTTTTATCGATGTTGATAAAGCTGGGCTTGCCGTTGGAGCCAATGGCCTTGTTCAAAAAACGCCTGGCAGCCTTCTTGTCACGCTTGGCTGTCAGTAGGAAATCGACGGTGTTGCCTTGTTTGTCGACGGCGCGATAGAGATATTTCCATTCGCCTTTGATCCTAATATAGGTCTCATCAGGCCGCCAGCGAAGACCCGTGCGTTTTTTGGTTTTACGGAACGCTTGTTCGATGCGTGGTGCGTAATGAACAACCCAGCGCTGAATGGTGCTGTGATCAACTTCATAGCCTCGCTCCTGCATCAGCTCTTCCAAGTCACGATAGCTGAGCGAATAGGCAACATACCATCGGACGCATTGTAAGATCATATCTTGCTGATGGTGGAGGCCTTTAAAAGTGATCACGGTTTATCCAAATATTTAAATTTCACGCGCAGAATTATAGCTTGATAGGCCAGCAATGCCGGTTTCGCGACAGAACCCGGGCCGGCACCGGGCAACGCGCTGAATAAATCATAATCGGTGTACTTCGGTACAAGTTCAGCAATTTCATCATCATAACGAGAGTACCGAAATCTGTGGGGCAATCTCGATTGACACTCACGGCAAGACCTTAAAATGGATGGTGTATACAACCACTTGGAAGAGATTTGGAGACCCAGTAAAGCATGCTGACCCACAGAATTCGGTGCTCTCGCCTCGGCTAAGCGAGCAGAAACAACTCACGGAAGGAAGGGTTTAAGTCGGGGAAGTTCGATAGGATCCGGCCGTGCGATCCGTCCACTGTTTGAAGCTGCGGTAGAAAGAGCGAGTCTCCGCAAAACCTAACTCGTAAGAAATTTGATCGAGACTCAGCGAAGTATTTTCCAGATAGTAAAGTGCCATTTCCAGACGAACCTCGTTCAAGAGGCTGTTATAGCGCGTGTTTTCTGCATTTAATTTACGCTGTAGTGTACGGCTACTCATATTCAGTGTTTCGGCAATTCGTGCACTATTGGGCTCTTGTTCTTTGAGTGTCAGGCGCAGCAGGTTTTTTACCCGAAGGGTTACAGGCTGGTCCCGATCAATTTCTGCCAGGATCTGGGTTGCGTGATCCAGCAGTGCCCGCAGTAGCTTTTTGTCGGCCTGAGGGAGCTGAATATCGAGCAGTTCCTCCGAAAAACGAATGCCACTGACTGGCTGATCAAACAGCACGTCGCAGCCGAAAACGTCGGTGTAGTCCTGCAACAGCCCTGAATCTTCGGGGGCTTTGTGTTCAAGCCAAATGCTCTCCGTCAATCCCGTATCGAGATGCAAAAAATTGCGAATGTAGGTCTGCCAGGATCCAAGCACATTTTCAATCGCGTGGCGCCGTACCTCGGCATTAGTAAACTGACATGCCCACTGTTGCAGTACATAACCATTTTCTATTCGGGTGGAAGATATCCCCATATCACCGACAATTTTTTCGTAAACCGCCGTATTAGCCAGCGCTTCGCGAAGGGTTGAGCAATTCATCGAAATGTAACCCAGTACACTGTAGGAAGCGGGCTCGACAAAGCGCGCTGAATGCAAGCCGAAACAGGGGTCTCCACTGGCTGGAATCAGCAGTGCCAACAGCTGCTCCATCGCCGCTCCAGGGATGCGTTTATTATTGTTTTCGAGTAGTACGGGATCGATGTCGGCTCGATCTAACAAGGAATGATAGTCGATACCGCTGGCCTCTGCCGTGAGCAGATATTGCTTAACTGCTGGAACAGAAGCAAACCCATAATCGCTCATACCCATCCTATTGCTCTCCATTGTCGAAGTCTGGCCGAATCGGTGATGGTAATGTCGTTTTGTGACAGTGAAAAAGTTACCAATGATTGTAGTGTACACCCGGTTACCG
Source organism: Halieaceae bacterium (assembly GCA_047618115.1). Classification (GTDB taxonomy): domain Bacteria; phylum Pseudomonadota; class Gammaproteobacteria; order Pseudomonadales; family Halieaceae; genus CALJGI01. The sequence continues at coordinate 2,880 of JBLHKV010000011.1, forward strand.
TCGCCATGCCCAATGGCGTTTTTATTGGCGATAAAGCAACAGCGGTAAGTGGAATTATTGAAGTTTGCCGCCCCATCAAAAGTAGACAGTGAAGAGGTAGCAAAAATGCGACATTGGAATGGTTGGGGAGTAGAAAACAGTGCTTATACAACCGAATTTGGTGATGCGGCCCTAAAAATGGTGGAAGCTCTGATAGGATCGGCAACGCCACTACCCAGTGCCAATCTGGAACAAGCCATCGCCAAAGTACCGGCAACCCGGCTTCCTGAACACCCGCTACTTGAACTCGATAGTGAGACTCGCTTACGTCATGCACGGGGACAAAGCTTGCCGGATGTATTGTCAATGCGCGCTGGAAAGATGGATACCTTTCCAGATGGTGTCGCGTTCCCGGGATCGAGCCAGGAGGTTCGTGAATTGCTGCAGTTTGCGGAGAAAAATGGCATCTCGGTGATCCCCTACGGTGGTGGAACTTCAGTCGCGGGGCACATCAATCCGGAGGCCGGTGAGAAGCCTGTTCTCACTATTGATATGAGTAACATGAACCAATTGATCGAGCTGGATAAGGAGAGCCAGATTGCCACCTTTGGCGCGGGAACGCCTGGGCCGCTAGTGGAGGAACAACTTCAGAGCGAAGGTTATACCTTGGGACATTTTCCCCAGTCCTGGGAACTGTCGACAGTTGGCGGTTGGGTCGCCAGTCGTTCAAGTGGGCAGCAATCTCTGCACTACGGTCGCATAGAACAACTCTTCGCCGGTGGCCAGATGGAGACGCCTGTAGGAGTTCTGGAGATCTCCTCCATTCCCGCTTCTTCAGCGGGGCCAGATATCCGCGAAATGATTCTTGGTTCAGAGGGACGGATGGGGATTATCACCGAGGTCAAACTGCGGGTATCACCGCTGCCGGAGCAGGAATCCTTTCATGTCATGTTTTTCCCTTCCTGGGACGCCGGCTTGTCAGCGGCCCGGCAACTTGCACAGCGCAAAGTGCAACTGTCGATGGTGCGCCTGAGTAACGAGATGGAGACAATCAGCCTGCTGCAAGTTGGTGACACCCATGCTCTGGCGGATCTGGAAAGTAGGTTGGCAAAACAGGGCGTATCCGACGGCAAGGTGATGATGACCTTTGGCGCCACCGGTTCCGTCGAGCAATGCCGGTCTGCCAGGGAAATCACACAACAGATATGCTCCGACCTCGGTGGCGTGGAGGGTGGCAGCGAATTGGGCAAAAAATGGGCTCACGGACGCTTTCGCGCTCCCTATCTGCGCGATCCGTTGCTGATGGCAGGGTATGCCGTGGACACGATGGAAACTGCCGTTGACTGGGTGCGTGTGACAGAGTCTGTGGACGCCCTGGAGAGCGCCATTCGCGATGCTGGCGCCGACCTGGGCGAACAGGTCCATGTCTACACTCACCTGTCACACGTATACAACCAGGGCTCCAGTATCTATACAACCTACTTGTTCCGCTGTGCAGACAGTTATGAAGATACGCTTGATCGCTGGACCAAATTGAAAACAGCTGGCGCTCAAGCCATCGTGGCCAGCGGCGGTACCATCAGCCACCAGCACGGTGTCGGTAGCGATCACCGGGCCTATCTTCCTGCCGAAAAAGGCCCGCTGGGTATTGCTGCTATTCGTAGTCTATGCCAGCTATTTGATCCCAAGATGCAAATGAATCCCGGGAAATTACTGCCCGATGCTGATTAGACACAATTGATGCTAACGATAAGCATCGCCCTTGGCTCTCAGCCTTCTCAACAACCCGCCAGGACTGACCTGATGCAAACTCCGAATCATTCTTTTACCCGTCGCGGTGATCTACTTGCCAGGATGCGCAGCGGCGATGCTTGCGACTGGGATATCATTATCGTCGGTGGCGGCATTACTGGTGCGGGTGTACTACGTGAAGCCGTAAGACGGGGTTACCGGGCACTGCTAATAGAGCAGAAAGATTTCGCCTGGGGAACCTCTAGTCGCTCCTCCAAGATGGTCCACGGCGGCCTGAGATACCTAGGTTCCGGTGACCTGAAACTGACCCGACACTCACTCAAGGAACGTGAACGGTTGCTGACGGAGGCTCCGGGTCTGGTCGATCGGGCAGATTTTTATTTCGCGCTGCGCAAGGGCATATTTCCAGGACGCTGGTCATTCTCAATTTTGCTTTGGATTTACGATCGTATAGCCGGGGTCAAGAGTTTTGGTTTTTGCGACAGCGAACAGTCACAGAAGAAGTTCGAAGGTTTGGCGGCGGAGGGCCTAACAGGCACTTGTTACTATGCTGATGCCATCACTGACGATGCGCGACTGGTGTTGCGCGTGTTGCAAGAAAGTGTCGCCAGTGGCGGCAACGCCATAAATTACACCCGAGTGAATAAGCTGCTTGTCGAAAATGGCGAAGTAAGCGGGGTCGTTGTCGAAGACACTGAGGATAGCTCGGGCGAGATGCTGTCATTGAGGGCCCCGGTAGTAATAAACGCCACCGGCGCCTGGGCTGACAAATTGCGCAATCATGTGAACAAGGAAAAACGGGTGCGCCCGTTGCGTGGCAGCCATTTGGTTTTGCCTAGGGCATGTTTGCCCGTGCCCGAGGTGTTGTCATTTTTCCACCCGGTGGACAAGCGAAGCGTATTTGTCTTCCCGTGGGAAGGTGCGACCGCAGTTGGCACCACTGACCTGGATCACGAGCCAGACCTTGATTCCGAAGCGAGTATCACCGAGGCGGAGGTAGAGTATTTGCTAGAAGCAGTAAACACGCAATTTCCGCAGAAGAATATCTCTCGCGGGAACGTGATCTCAACCTGGGCAGGCGTTCGTCCAGTCATTGGTTCAGAAAAATCCAAGGACCCATCCAGGGAGCGTCGCGACCACGCGGTATGGTCAGATCAGGGGCTAATCACTGTTAGCGGAGGTAAGCTGACGACTTTTCGGCTGATCGCACTGGACGCATTGGCTGCGGCACAGTCGCGCCTGCCCGATGCTGGAACGAGCGATGACGAGCGTGTGTTTAGCGCGCCGGACTTAACGCCGGAGGCGTTGATACCTGCAGACGCAACCTTGGGACAGCGTCTGCTGGGACGTTATGGCGCAGTCGCGCGGGATCTGCTGGATGGGACGAAACTCGAGGAGCAGCAACGCATAGACGGTACGAATTTTAGCCTCGCGGAATGTCGCTGGGCGCTACGTCATGAAGCGGTACACCATCTTGATGATCTATTGCTGCGGCGCACCCGGCTGGGGTTGTTATTGAGAAACGGAGGGGAACAGCTATTTGACGCTTTGCAGAATATTTGCGCTGATGAATTGGGCTGGGACCAACCGCAATGGGAGCGAGAATTGACTCGCTATCGGCTTATATTGCACAACCACTATTCCTTACCTGCGCGTGGTGATATTAATGAAAGCAGTTGAACGTCAATATTTTCTGGCGATTGACAATGGCACCCAGAGCATACGGGCTTTGGTCTTTGACCAAGAAGGACAACTGGTGGCAAAGAGCAAGGTAGATATCGAGCCCTATGTGTCACCTAAGCCCGGTTGGGCAGAACAGGACCCCGAATATTTTTGGGCATCGCTGTGCCAGGCCTGCCAGGAGCTATGGCCCAAGCTGGATTTCTCCCCGACAGACATCAAGGCTGTCTCGGTAACCACCCAACGTGGCACTGTGGTACCGGTCGATGTCGATGGTCAGCCGGTGCACCGAGCGATCAGCTGGCTGGATCAACGTCGGGTAGACACCAAACCCAAGTTGGGGTGGCTGAATTCCATTGCTATCAGCTTATTGAGAGCCAGGGGCGCTGTTAATGAGTTTTACGCTCAAGCCGAAGCAAACTGGTTAGCACAGCAACAACCGGATATTTGGCAAAATGTGCATAAATATCTATTGTTATCCGGTTACCACACTTTCAAATTGACGGGACAATACACCGACGCGATAGCCGGTCAGGTGGGTTATCTGCCCTTTGACTTCAAACGTCACCGGTGGGCAGATAAAAACGATTGGAAGTGGCAAGCATTACCCCTTCACCGAGGGATGCTGCCTGAGTTATTGCCAGCCGGAGAAACCTTGGGACATATCACCACGGAAGCCTCTGAGGAAACGGGTATTCCTGTCGGCCTGCCCGTTATTGCCTCTGGCTCGGATAAGGCCTGCGAAGTGTTGGGTGCTGGCTGTCTCGATCCAGGCACGGGCAGTTTGAGTTACGGCACCACCGCCACTTTCAACATCGCAACTGACAAATATATGGAGGCGGATGCCAGTCATCCTGCCTACCCGGGGATTGTTCCCAACACCTTCAATCCTGAAATGATGGTTCAGCGTGGCTACTGGATGGTGAGTTGGTTTAAGAAGGAGTTCGGCCTGCGGGAGCAACGGTTGGCTGCAGAACAAGGGGTAGAACCGGAGTTGCTGTTTGATGAATTGCTAAAGGCCGTACCTCCTGGCGCTATGGGATTGATGTTACAGCCCTATTGGTCTCCCGGGGCGAACAACACCGGGCCAGAAGCTAAGGGCGCCATCATCGGTTTCAGTGCGGTACACACCCGCGCTCATATCTACCGGGCCATGATTGAAGGAATTACCTACGCCTTGCGTGAGGGCAAGGAGTTGCAAGAAAAACGTTCCGGGCACCAGATAACGCAGCTCAGAGTCTCTGGCGGCGGCGCCCAGAGCGACCAGGTAATGCAGATTACGGCTGACATTTTCGGCATGACAGCGGAACGCCCGCACACATTCGAAACTTCCGGGCTGGGCGCGGCCATCGCCGCGGCTGTGGGAGTTGGAATCTACCCCGATTTTAAATCCGCCGTTACCAATATGACTCATCCGGGGGAGAGTTTTACTCCGGTGGTTGAAAATCAGGCCATATACGATCAACTTTATGATCGCGTGTATCGCAAGATGTACAAAAGCTTGCGCCCCAGCTACCGGGCGATTCAAGTGATCACAGGGCAAGCCGCGTAAGCTGATTTAAAGAACAGCGACTTTTACCGTCCAGTAATTTCCGGTTCAGGGTCGTAAACGACCACCTCACTCTCTTTCCAACCGTAGCGTACGGCCTTAGCTTCGACACGTTCGGCTCCAGACACGTCAACCGGTCTGCTGTAAAGCTCCCATGGCCCTGTGTCCACTCGATACCCGGTGGAACTGCCTTGGTCCACTGCCTTGAGAGTCATTGTGTCATTGGCAACCACAACTACTGGCATCGATGTGACAGGTTGCACACCGCCGGGAGCAAACCGCTCTACCATGGCTGACTCGGGATCCTCACCCCAATCCCCGATGTCTGCCAATCTGGTGTCGAGAGCCTCGCGTAAGCGGATCAGATCCTGTTGATATTTGGGATCATCTTTCACATTATTGAGTTCGAACGGGTCGCGCTCCAGATCAAACAATCGCTCCTCGCCGGGCGCCTCAAACCACTGACGCTGCACTGCATTAAGCTTTCCAGCCTTATAGAGCTGCCGCATTTCGCGCACCATGTCGATATTCTCACGGAAAGCCAGCTCAATACCTTCGGGCTGAGTGGGATACCAACTGCGAATGTACTTGTAACGACCATCGCGCACGGCGCGCTGCCGATCGGGTACCTCATCGATACGATCTCGGGAGGCATAGATATAGTGGCGAGATGGTTCTCCCGGTGTCGAAAAATCCTGGCCCTGCAAATAATCCGGGCGAGCAACACCCGCCAGTTTTAGGACAGTGGGCGCCAGGTCAATAAAACTGATCAAACGCTGGTCAAGACCGCCTGGGGCAAAACCATCAGGGCGGTAGGCCTCGGGCCAACGGATGATCATGGGTACTTTGAGACCAGAGTCAAAGAGCTCGCGCTTGGCCCTAGGGAGACCATCGCCGTGGTCGGTGGTCCAGATCACGATGGTGGATTCTGCCAGACCATCTGCCTCCAGTTGCTTCAGGATAGTTCCTATTTGCTTGTCCATATGAGCGATATTGTCATAGTGGCGTGCGATGTCCGCTCGAACCGTTGGAGTGTCGGGGTAATATGGAGGGAGAACCACTGCATCGGGACTCACGACTTTCGCCTTGACTCCTTCGAAGGCCCGCGCGCGAAGACGCTGCAGCATGGCGTGAGTTTTACTGTGTGGCGCACTACCCAGGGGCCTGAAGATGCCGCTCTCATGCGTAACTTCAAAATTGACGAAGCCAAAAAAGGGTTGACCCTCTTTCCTGTCTTGCCAGCTGGCATCCCCTTGTGCATCCCAGATAGTAAACGGACCGCTGCCGGATCGCACACTGCTGAACTGATAGTCCAGTTTGTGGTCGGTATAGGTGTAGTAACCGGCTGCGCGCAATAGCTCGGGATAGGCCTTGACCTCCACCGGTGGTACAGCGTAATAACCACCCTGTCGCCTGCCGCTGGCACGCATGTGTTGAGCGCCGGTAGATATTTGGTGCATTCCCAGAATATGCGCTGCACGGCTGGGAGCGCAAACACCGGCGGCGGTGAAGGTATTGGTATATCTAACTCCCTGCCCGGCCAGGGCATCGAGATTGGGCGTGACCGCGACCTTGTCGCCGAAGGCACCCACGCGTGAGCTCATGTCCTCCGCCATCAGCAGTAAGATGTTGGGTCGGTTTGCAGCGGATGCGCTAACCTCTCCCACGAAAAGAACAGCGAACACGAAATAGAAAAATTTCACCAGTAAGATTCCTCAGGGATATTCAACAAAGATGGGAGAACTCCAGGCTCGGGGTTCAGCCTCGGACACACAATTCATATTCCGTTTTGCATTTTTACCAATGCAGTAGGTACGTCTGACACAAACGCCCTCGGCATCGTATTCACAACCGAAGGGGTCCCCTACTAGCAACGGCTCTGCCTCTTGGATTACGCGAGCGTAGTAAAGACTACTGCGGCCTCCTGTACGATAATCCGGATCATCGAACTCGACCTCACAACCGGTGCCATCCCCGGGGCATTCAAATGTTCTCCATTCATTCTCGACTAAGGGTTCCAGGTTTTCATTGAGTGTAACCTGGGGGCGGATACGCACGATCTCTATCCGGGTAATCGCTTTTCTTCTGTCGCCCCCGGGGTAATAACATTCACCTCCGCACAGAGACTCCAGCCGCTCTCGGCCCAGAGCCGCAACAGCGTAATCGGGACAGCCATCTTGCTGTTCAAGAGCGCCTAGCGCTCGCACCTTAAAACGAGGGGTCTGCGTCATTGAGACTTCGCTACCCATGGGCATCTCACCGTGGGGACCATTGACAAGATCAAACCAGACGAGCATACGATCACCGGATGTGGCGTATACGTTTCGGCTACCCATAGCCTGCCAAATCGCGTCCCGGTCTCTCCCCTGAGTATGCGCAGCTATCAAACCACCCGTGTAATAGAAGCCTCCGGATTCTTTATCTGCTTTGCCAAAATCGGAACGCAGTATTTTTCGACCAACGTCTTTGTGGTCGGTGTAAAGAAGGCGGTTGTTTTCTTTATAGCTGCTGCCCGGCCGACCCTGGTGGCCATCACTCGAACCGATCAATCCAAACCTGGCACGTTTCGGCTCGCCACGTTCATCAAATCCCAGAGCCAGATTATATTGTGCGCTCAGGCGAGGCACATACATAGAACTGGGTTGGAAGGTATTTTGCAGTTGGCCACAGCCGGCCCAGTCGTTCAAAGTAGCATCGGCTATGGTTTTTCGCCCTTCGGGCGCGCCGCGCTCCAAAAATTTTTGGATAGCTGCACCCACTTCTCGATCGCAATCTTCGGACAGCGGATCTTCACATCGATCACGCGTAATGGCACCGGCCTGAATACAGCAAGGGGTGAAGTTCTCTGTCGCCTCAGGACACGACGACTGGCCATCGTCGCTGTGGGCAATCCTCTGAAAATCCTCAAACAACTCGGAACTGCCGTGCCCTGAATACACCTCCAATAGTGTCTGGTAACGTTGCTCATGCTCGTCGAGTTGATCCTTGAAATCTCCGCTCAGTGGATTGGTGTTGCCCCAGGCGAGACCGTGGGGAATGACCATGGCGTCAAAGCCCCACTCATCCAGTTTGCGATAAAGGACTCGAGGCGTCAGTGCGACTTCCCGACAATCGGACGGAAGTTGATCAGCAGGCATGTTTTCCGGACAAACTGGAATCGATTTAGACTCCTCTATATACCACCCAATATCGGAGGCTTCGCCAACCCCATCAGAAAGGCCTAGCAGGCCAAATAACAATGGAGGCGCCTTCGTCAAACCATACTGTTTTCTTGCCGCGATGGGTCGGGTGGGTATCTGCCCTGGCTCCCAAGCACGGAAGATCACATTTTTGTGGCCGTAATGGCTGGCCACATCGTCCTTACTGCCGTTAGACCACTCCCATCCCAGAAACGACACCATGTCGGGGTACCCCGGGTCACCTGCTTGCGCATTGCAATCGCGGATAGCGTTAGCGGTATCGTTCCATACACGCGGGGTCAGTCCTTCGGCATGGTCATTGATACTCCAGAAATCCAAAGACGAACAATAGCGGGCGAAATCACAGGCATCTGCAGGTGTGACCACTCCCCCACCTTTGACCAGCGATGTGCTGAACACGTACGCATCAATAGAGTGGTTAGTATGTACATGTAGATCGCCGAAAAGAATTTCGGGTTCGTGGTGAATTATAGGCTTGTCGCTTGTGACCGTCACAGCAGGCCTTGGCCCCTTAACAACAGGTCTAGAACTCCAGGGTTCGCCTAACCAGCCTTTACCCACAACATGCAACAAGGCCAGCAGCGACAAAACCAACAACAAGGTGCTGAATAAGATTTTCCTAATCATAGCGAGCAATCCTTTTGACCAGAAGTATCGTTAGACGGGAACTCGAACCAATCGTGATCACGAAGAGATATCGATAAAACACTCTGGCTTTCCTGTAGCTTTGTTCCACACGTTTAGTCCCTCTGGGGTAGCGAAGACTTACCCGGTAGTATTCGCAATAAATATCCTAGGTTTTACCTGGAGCAGCTTCGATCAAATCATCATACCCTGTGATACTGTCATCCCAGAGTGCTTCCATCTCCTCTAGTGTTCTGCCCTTGGTTTCCGGGACCAGCTTCCAGACAAAGACCATTGTGACTACACAGAACAGTGCAAATATGAAGTACGGCAGGGCGCCATTAAAACTATCCTGGTTAAGCGTGCTGCCATTAACCATCGGAAAAGCGTTCGCCACAATAGCATTGAAAAGCCATTGTGCTGCGACCGCAATAGACATTGCGACACTGCGAATTCTGTTGGGAAAAATCTCTGACAACATGACCCAGACGACGGGTCCCATAGACATGGCAAACGAACCTATAAAGACGAGAATCGCGAGTAGGGAAATGACGCCCATTTGTTGTGTATAGATTGTCAAAGCCAGTACGCTGAGCCCGATAAACATACCGGTTGTGCCAATCATTAACAGGGGTTTACGGCCCCAGCTGTCAACCTTGTAAATCGCGATAAAGGTAAACACAAGATTAACCGCAGCCAGCCAAAGTTGCTGTTTCAAGGCATCTTCAGGACCGTATCCGAGTGCGTTACTAAAAATTTCGGCTCCATAGTAGAGTATCGCATTGATACCCGTCACCTGCTGGAAGATGGACAGCATCACCCCTATGAAGAGCACTAGTCCCATGCTTTTAGAAAAGAGTTTTACGCTGTGGTGTTTTTGCGTGTCGGAAAGCGAAATTTCGATTTCCGTAAATTCTCGCCTGGCCTCTTGCTCGTTTTCAGTAATTCTTGCCAGTACCTTCCTGGCATCGTCAGGTCTCGATTTAAGCATTAGCCACCGGGGGCTATGGGGCACAAAAAAGAGCAGGATAAAAAATAGAACAGCGGGCAATAGCTCAGACCAAAACATCACACGCCATCCCCTGGAGACATTGTTATCGTGAACCGCTGCGAGCGCTTCTGCCGATAAGCCCTCGGTGTTTCCACCGCCAATGAAATAAGTGGCCAAAAAAACCACAAAGAAACCTACTACCACCGCTAGCTGATAATAGGAAACCATGCGTCCTCTCTCTTTCGGGGGGGCAATTTCAGCGATGTACATGGGAGCGGCCATTGACGCCATACCGACACCAAGACCACCAACAATACGGTAAAGCACAAGTTCAGTCAGGGAATCAGCAATACCCGAGCCATAGGCAGAAATCGTGAACAAAAATGCTGCAATAATTAGGGTATATTTTCGGCTGATCTGCTTGGTCAGGTAACCACTTGCCAATGCACCAAATAGACAACCGTAGAGCGCACTGCTCACAGCCCAGCCCTGTTCGCCGGGAGACAACCCAAAATATTTGGTAAAGTAAAGCTGACTGCCGGCGATGACCCCCGTGTCGTAGCCAAACAGTAAGCCACCCAGCGCAGCCACAGCGGTAATTCGGAGTATCGTTCCCTGTTTTGCCTCCATATTCTGGTCTGTAGTCATTCGTTTAACTCAGCCAACATAGTATCCAGATCGGCTTCGCTCACCTGTCCATTGGAAAATGGAACGACATTCTTGATAGGCATGTCAGCCACCAAATTTGTCATCAGAATTTCTCGTTTCATGATGGCGACCCTGGCCGCTTCGCTCAAATTCTCTTGTGGCTCGCTTTTGCGAGACGCACCAACGAGGTTCATTACGACATCGGCGATGATCTTATCTCCAACGGGGTGCCCCTTGAGCTCCTTGATCATGGAATATTTGGTGAATACCTGTTTTGGTGGATTGAGAACCGACAGGCTAATCTTTTGCTGCAAGGGAAGAGTTCGGGAGGAGTTCCCAACCATTATGGAAAAGTCCCCCGTCTCGGTGATCCACTGCTGGTGTCGGGCGCTGTAAAAGGCAAAGTCCCGATTCGAAAGTTCAAAGGCAACGCTTTTCTTTTTGCCCGGCTTGAGAAATATCTTGGAAAAATGTTTGAGCTCCTTCTCAGGACGCCCGACCGAAGAATCCTGATCCCTTACGTACAGCTGCACCACCTCCTGTCCGGCGATCTTTCCTGTATTTTTGACTGTAAGTTTTACTTTAACCGTATCGTTCTCTGAAAAGGCGGTTCTGTCCACGCTGATATCACTAAACTCAAAACTCGTGTAGGAGAGTCCATAACCGAAGGGAAACAGCGGTTCAAGATTCTTTTTGTCGTAGTAGCGGTAACCTACAAATACACCCTCGTTATAGTAGGTTTTGCCCTCTTCTCCCGCCCAAGCGATATAGGTGGGATTGTCCTCGATTCTTACCGGAAATGTTTCTGCCAATTTACCCGAAGGGTTAATCTTGCCGGTGAGTACATCCGCCAGCGCGCGCCCCCCCGCCTGTCCGCCCAGATAGGCTTCAACAACGCCGTCCACTTGGTCAATCCACGGCATTGCCACGGGAGAGCCGTTCTGCAATACGACAATAACATTGGGATTGGTGGCGATAACGGCTTGCAGTAATTGCTGATGCCCCGGAGCGATGCCGTAGCTGGCTCGGTCGAAGCCTTCCGACTCCTCCAGAAAGGTCAGGCCGATAACTACCACCACCTTGTCTGCTGCCCGGGCAATCTGCTTAGCTTCATCAAGCTGTGCGGCGCTGGTTTTACCCACCAGGTCGTAACCCGGCGCGAAGGTGGCGTCCAGGTTGTCGATCAGGTTATCCATCCTGGTGGGATTGACCAGGGAACTACCCGAGCCCTGATAGCGGGGAATTTTTGCAAAATTACCAATAACGGCGATTTTTTCGTTTTTATCCAGCGGCAGTATATTGTTCTCATTCTTGAGTAACACGATACCTTCCGAGGCGACTTTATAGGCCAGCTGGTGATGTTGTTCCTGATCATAGGAATCGTATCGGCCTTTGTTTTCATCCAGCATCAAGGTAACCGCTAGCGTGGAGTGGAGCACATCGTCGAGCTCCGACTCCGCTAATTCGCCGGTACTTACCGCGGCAACAACTTTCTGGTCATTGATGCCGCCGTCGGCCGGCATCTGCAAGTGCAGGCCGGCGCGAATGCCCTGAACCCGGTCATCGACCGCACCCCAGTCTGTGACAACCATACCCTCGAAGCCCCACTGTTTGCGAAGCACCTCATCCAGCAGGTATTCATTACTGGCGGCGTAGGTTCCGTTGATCTTGTTATAGGCGCTCATCACGGTGGTGGGCTGCGCTTCCCTGACTGCCATTTCGAAGGGGCGCAGGTAGATTTCGTGCATTGCCCTGGAGCTCACCTCGGCGCTGATCGTCATGCGCTCGTGCTCCTGATCATTGACCGCGTAGTGCTTGAGGGATACGCCCACGCCCTGTGATTGCACGCCCTGAATGTAGGCACTGGAGAATTTGCCAGAAAGAATTGGATCTTCGGAGAAATACTCGAAGTTGCGTCCGCCCAAAGGGGAACGTTTGATATTGGTACCCGGACCCAGCAGGATTTGGACCCCCATAGCCTGGGATTCCTTACCCAGGGCCGCACCTACTTGGTAAGCCAGATCACTATTCCAGGTGGAGGCAAGGGTAACAGCTGGGGGATAGCAGGTAGCCGGCGCGGGAGAGCCAAACTGGCCGTCTATGGATTTACGCACACCATGGGGACCATCGGTCATCATGATAGAGGGAATACCGAGCCTTTCGACGGGCTTGGTCCTCCACATGGAGGCACCGGAAGTAAGAGAAGCTTTCTCCGCCAAAGTCATTTCGGATAGCAACTGATCAATCTTATTGTCCAGTGCTTTCGCATCAACTAACGGTGTTAAGGATGTGAGTATACCCAGGGCTATCGCATTGATGTAAAAACCAAAAATCTTCATCTGTTCCTCCTCTGTTAGAGAAAGGTCTGACCACTAATTTACTAACCAGCCTTTTCCCACGATGTAGAACGATGTGAGTAGTGCCAGAAAACTACCTCGAGACTCTCCAGCAATATTCTCAACATAGCGGATTAACCCCGAATCGTAGACGCTTCACAAAGTTCCAGTTTGTCGCGAGCCAGTGAACAGGCTTGAATCACCAACTCAGCGATAATACGTCAACCTGAGTTACTGGAAGTTATAGCCGAAGGTGAGTGTATAGGTCCGGGGAGCCTGCCATTGGGCCGTATCAATGCCACCGAGTTGAGCTGAGGCCAGCGAAATCTGGCTTGCAATCTCCTCGTCCTCTATATTCTTCGCAGCCAGCGCCACATACCAGCTGCCATCAGCGCTGTTGAAAGCCACGCGGGCGTCGGTTTTGTGATAGCTGTCCTGAAAATCTTGGTCGCGGTTGTATGCAGTGAAGTACACTTCATCCGACCAATAATAGGTGACGTTCGCCGTGAGATCGCCGGCATCGAAGCCCCAGGTGTAGGTCGCAGACACGTTGACCGTGGTATCAGGAGAACGGGCCAGAGTGTTTCCAGACAGGTCCAAAAACTCATCAGCGCCATCCAGGGGGTCGTCATCGAAATAGTCCGTAAATTCTGCGTCAGTGAAAGCAAAGCTCGCACTTAAGTCGAGCGCTTCAGTCGGACGCCCGACAAGTTCGATCTCGATACCCTTGATTTCCGCTTCACCGGCATTGGTCACAATACTCGCCAGGTCACGTATGGTGCGTAATTGCATATCGCTATATTCATAGTAAAACGCGCTGATGTTCGCTTGAAAGCGGTTGTCGAAAAAACGGTTTTTCGAACCAATTTCCCAGGCCAGAACCTCCTCTTCATCGTAGGGATCTGAATTGACAGTTTGCAAGAAGCCACCGGACTTAAAGCCGGTGGATACAGATGTGTACAACATACTGTCTTCCGTTACGAACCAGTCCGCACCCAGCTTCCAGGTGATGCTGTCCCAGTCGTCTTTTTTCGTAAACTGGACGCTGGCTGGTCTGGTAAACTCCTTACGATCAATATCTGCCGTCTTTTCGTCTTTGCTGTAGCGCAGCCCGGCAGTCAGTTTCAGAGCTTCAGACAAATAGTAAGAGGCCTGACTAAAAGCACCGAAGGAATCAGATTCGGTGGTGCTCGCATTACCGAACAGTGCCGGATCGGCCAGCCCCACATCGATGGTGGGAAAGAATGGAAAAGTACTCAATCCTTCCCCTTCATCAGTGAACCAAAAATCCGCGTCGGTCTCCTCCGATAACCAGTACAGGCCGACCACCCATTGCAATTCGCCCTCGCCCGTTGAGCTCAATTGTAGCTCTTGGGAATATTGCGTGCTGTCCTGAACGGAGCTCTCGTTGAAGATGTCAACATCGGAAAAGTCCGTATCCCGAAACGTGTCGACAACATTGTCCTGCCAGGCCGAAATCGATTTTAGCGCGACCGTTTCCAGATCCCAGGTCAAGGTTAAACTGGCGCCTGTACGCTCATTGTCCCTGTCAGCACGGGCGTTAGTGCGAGTTTCCCAGGGATCACTCGGATTGGGCGTGGCGGTTGCGAATTTGGAGTTAACAAAAAACGGCGGGGGAGCGGGATAGTCCCCGAGACCGGCCGCACCGTAACCCGCGCCCTGGCTGGTGCTGTGGTTCACACTCAACAGGGCATCAATATCCGGAGTGGGGAAAAACAACAACTGGGTACGGATGTCCAGAGTGTCAGCATCCTGCAGATCATCCGCTCCAGTTGTCAGGTTTTCGTAGAAGCCATCACGGCTTTCATATTGTGCGCTGAGACGCATTAACAACGTCTCCTCCACGAGGGGAAGGTTCAACACGCCGCGCAGACGTTGCTGATCGTAGTTGCCGATTTGGGCCTCGAGCTTGCCACCTATCTCTTCCTCGGGGGCGTTTGAAATAAGATTGACCGAGCCGCCCGTGGCGTTACGACCGTAGAGCGTACCCTGAGGCCCGCGCAGTACTTCGACTCGCGCCAGATCGTAGAACGAGGCAGAGCCGGCGCTAGCTCTCGCCTGATAGACACCATCGATGTGAAACGCCACGCCCGGGTCGCCGGTGACCGTGGTTTGCTCGGATCCGATGCCGCGTATGGTAATTCGAGTACTCGAACCGGCCTGACCGTAATGCATACCGGGGACCGACGATACCATGCTGGCAATATCCGTGATCCCCCTTTCATCAAGCATGTCACCGCTCATTGCCGTAACTGCAAGTGCAATGTCCTGCACACTTTCGGAGCGTTTTTGTGCCGTGACTATCACTTCCTCTAGGGCGCCCGTTCCCGCGGCATGGGTTTTCAGCGTGACACTGCACGCCAAAGAAACTGCAACTGCAAGGGTAGATCGGTTAAAACGCATAGGAACCTCATAGTATTTATTGGTTTGTTGGAGCAATAGTTAGAGTGGATTATACCGAGTCGTCATCAGCAACCACTGTCCGTGTCCGCCAACTATGTCTCAGTATCAGACAGTATGGTCTTAAGATTTAGGCAAATTATAACGGGGCTGTTTGTCCGCCCGCTGTCCATCCCCGCCAATCTTGTGGCAGATTCAGACATCCAGGGAGTTTATTGTGTTTCCTAGTTTTGGACGGATTCGAGTCGTGCTACGGTCAGTCTATTAGCCAGATCGGCACGGAAATTTTTCGTTAAGCGAACCTGTCGACTGGGCTTACCTTAAGCGGGTGTCTCTCAGACCGACCGAGCGATCACCGCAGAACCTGTAAAGATTTTTATAAAGCAGAGAAGGCCATGTTTACTTTTTTTCATAAGCCAATCTTAACGACAGTAACCATACTATTCGCATTGCACTGTGATGTTTTATTGGCTGAAGATAGACGCCCGAATATTCTTTTTATCATGTCGGATGATCATGCTGTACGAGCTGTCAGCGCCTACGGGAGCACTCTGGTGGCGACGCCCAACATCGACCGCATTGCAGCTAACGGTGTGCGCTTTGATCGCGCCTACGTTGGCAATGCCATTTGCGGTCCGAGCCGGGCGACCGCGCTGACAGGGTTGCACAGCCATGGTAACGACTTTTACAGCAACGAATGGTCGGGCGAGTTCAACGGTCAGCAGCAGACTTTTCCAGGGCTGTTACAAGCTGCTGGTTACCAGACCGCTGTAGTCGGCAAATGGCACCTGTATAGTGACCCGGTGGGTTTCGATCACTGGGAGGTACTTACCAATGCTATGGAGCATGGCACCTACTACAACCCATCGTTCAGAAGCCCAGCCGGCGTGGAGGAAACCACTGGCTATGTGGCCGACCTGATAACGGATAAAGCAATCGCCTGGCTAAAAACCGTCAAAGAGAATGATCGGCCATTTATGCTGATGTATCACCACAAAACCCCTCACCGTGACTGGATGCCGGGACCCCAGGAGTTGGAGAATTGGGATGAGAATGAGCGCGTGGAGGAGCCGCCCAGTCTGTTGCGCGACCTGGGTTCTCTGACACAGGGACGGCGGCAGGCAAGGATGACGATTTCCGAGTATATGACCGATCAGGACGTCAAGTTAAGCAAGGGCAAATACCTTAACCCCCAACAGACGAAACTCTGGGAGGCTGCCTTTGCACCGGGCAACAGCGAATTCAGAGCGGCTGAGCTATCCGCAGACGACGTGATCCGCTGGAAATACCAGCGTTACGTCAAAACCTACCGAGCCTCGGTGGAAGGCATGGACCGGCAAATTGGCCACATGCTGGATTATCTGGAGGCGAACGGCCTGATGGAAAATACTCTGATTGTTTATACATCAGATCAGGGTTTCTTCCTCGGTGAGAACGGCTGGTTCGACAAACGCTGGATGGACGAAGTGTCCTCCCGTGTACCCCTGGTGATGCAGTGGCCGGGTCATATTCGCGCAGGAACATCCACTTCGGGCCTGGTGCAAAACATCGACTATGCACCAACACTGCTGGACGCTGCTGGAGTAAAACCTGAGAAACCCATGCACGGCGTAAGCTTGTTGCCGCTGATCGGATCCGAGCCGGTGGAATGGAAGCGAGACCTCTACTACCAGTTTTATGAAAACCCCGGCTTCCATGGGGTGGCGCGTCACTACGGCGTGCGCACGGATCGATACAAGTTGGTTTACTACTACCGCAACGACGAATGGGAGTTGTTCGACTTGGTAGAAGACCCCCAAGATCAGGTAAATTTGTACGGTCAATCGGATTACGGGGATATCACGAGAGAACTTAAATCACGGCTGAATAATCTTCGCCGGCAGTACCAGTTGCCGGATAAGGACCCGTCTGCCCCGTGGTATCACGGCACAGCAGTTCGCATACTTGAGTGGTGGTTCAGGTGATCAAGGTGGGGGCCCAGGGTTTTTCCCTCGAAATAGGACACACCTGGTTGTAGCCCTTGCTCGCTATCAAACAATACCTCCACGGCGCTGTGGTCTGCGGCGTGGACTTTTACCCTCTTCTCGTCGCGGCCAACATCTATCACGAGATACTGGATGACAACGCTAAACGCCTCCGGATAGAGCGATGGAGCGCCTGCATGACCTGTTGATTCCCGCCACCGGTGACCCCTGTTTCGGTTTGCACTGCTCGACGCTGAGGGAAACACTGGCTAAAACTGCTATTTTTGAAAAAATCGTGGGTGATATGGGCGCGTCATGACCTGAAATAGAAAAGGGCTTCGCACTACAGCGCTGGGAGTGCCGCTTTACCAACCCAATAGTAAGGCGCCATGTCATCGAAAGCGTGATGGGTTCCTGAGACACCTACCTTCGAAATTTTATGCATCTAGATCCGGGCCTGACCGACTGCGTGTTGCTTGAACAATCAGCTCCGAAGGATCCGGCTCTCATTCAGGATTTCATCGATGTCTTTGGTTGCTAACCCCGGTTCAACCACGGCCTCAGCGGCATCCGTTTTCGGGAGGAACTACTCGATTTAGCCGTGCCGCAGGCTGACAAAAATCTTTTGCGCCTCACCTTGAAGGAACGAGAGCCCAACAACGAACATAGTGCAGATATACTCAACATGAGCAGTCGCACACTACAGCGTAAGCTCAACGCGGAAAACACCACATTGGGCTTCGACCAGATTCCCCACGAATTGGGCCACGCCGAGTCGCTATCATTTTATCTTAGCTTCAAGCAGTGGACCGGACGCACAGTGGGCTTCTATAGAGAGGCAACCTCTTAAAGACCTCTTTCAGCTCGGAGCTCTTTTGTGCTGACAAAGATCGGGGAAGACCAGGCCCGCTGATTAATATCCTCCACGCAGTCATCGTCAACGGGTGTCCGATAATCGCCATTACAGGGCGAAATAGCGATTGGCGCACCACTGTCGTCAAAACTGGTGCGTAAATTCCCTGCGTTAATAACCGATGCCGGCTCCTCAAGTGCGCGAACATAGTAAACTGCCTCCCTGCGCTGTATTGCAAAGTCTGGATCAGAAAACTCCACCACACAGCCATCGGGCGATGGTGAACATTCGAATACACGCCAGGGATCCTCGATCAGCGGCGCGACCTCTTCACCAGGCTTTATCTGCGGCCTGATTTTAATTACCTCGATTCGTGCGATATTGTATCGCTCGTCGGAGGGATGGTAACACTCACCACCCGCCATCTTTTCAAGTTTCCGGCTCTCCAGAGCGTCCACCACATAGGAAGGACAACCGGGCAGCTGTTTGAACGAGCCCACCGCATTCACGCGAAAACTTGGAGCTCCACTCAGTGCCACTTCGCTGCCCATTGGGCTCAATGTCTCCTCGAAGTTCTCATCGACCAGATCAAACCAGAGCAAGATGCGATGCCCACTGGTACCGTATACCTCCCGTCGCTTCAGCGCCTCCCATATGGACTCACGGCTTCGCCCCCGGGCATGAACCGCGGCAATTCCACCAGCGGTCATAAAAGACGTAGTGCGTTCAAATTCCGTGGCGTAAAGCCCGGCGCTCATCGGATCCACCTGATCTCGCGAAAGTGAATGAGCCCCGGCAGTGGGGATTTCCACCGCCCCTCTGGAGATCGATTCCCAGAATGGTCCGGCAACACCATTGGCATCCGTTGCACGCTTGCGCGGTGTTGACTTGAAACCGTGTCCGGCGCGAGCGGAATGGGTGTCAGTGGATGCCACAAAGCCCCAGCGGAAACGCTTGGTCGCCTCCGGGTCATCGAAGTTCTGCAGTGCGAGGCCGTATTGCGCTGATTTTCCCGGACGATAATTGAACGCTGGCAGGAAGACATCCCTGGCCTGACCCGCGTCCAGCCACTCCTCCGATTTACTGTCAGGCACCGTCATAAACCCGTGAATGGTGTCAAACTGGACGTAATTGTGACGCGCTTTTTCCGCCCGGCTTTCGCATTCTGACATCGCTGCCCCTTCATCCAGGCAGCGCTGGCGGATGATATTTCCCGCCTGCCAGCAGGCGGGAAGATAGTTGTCCTGGGGTTCAGGGCAATACCAGTTACCTTCCGGATCCCTACGTCTAGCGGCAAAATCCCTGAAGACTTCCGAGTTACCGTGACCGGAGTACACCTCAATGAGCCTGGATCTTCCTGGCTCGCTACCCTCCTCGTCCAGCTGATGGTGCCAGTCAGCTCCCGGAGGCGTATAGAAACCCCAACTACTGCCATGGGGGATGATGATATTGTCAAAGCCCCATTGATCCAGCTTCTCATATAACTCAGTGGGTGTTGCCGCACTCTCAAAACAATCAGCTGGCAGTGAGGGGCTGGGGAGGGACGAGTCACACGGTGGCGTCGCTGCCATCATCTCTATCCATCGATTATAGCTTTTGTAGTAGTTGCGATGCCTGGGATCGACCAGGCCAAGCGCCGATGGCAGCTTTGAACCCGATGACCGCGAGGCCACCGTGGCCACACCGGCCCCGCGCGAAGCGATTGGTCGGGCGGGGAGAAGATCGGCCTCGTCATCCCGGAAGAGAATATTGTGATGGCCATAGTGTTTTTCCGCGGTAGCGCCAACCTGGGTCCACTCCCAGCCGATAAACGCCACCAGATCGGGGCTTCCGCTCACTCCGGCAATACGATTACATTGCTGCACGGAGCGGATGGCGTCCTGCCACTGGGACGACGTAAAACTTTCCGCGTGGTCCGTCAAAAAGTAAAAATCCAATTGCGATATAAATCGGGCATAGTCGCAGGCATAGGCGGGAGGAAATGCCCCGACCGCCCCGTGCATTAACGGCAGGCTGTACATAAACGCGTCTGCCGAATTGGTGGTGTGAACGTGGGTATCCCCAAACAATATCTGCTTCTCCTCGGGCCCAGTCAGCTGATCGCGAACCGTCACTTGAGATTCCTGCCTTGCCAGTACCACTTCCCCTGGCAATCGAACAGGCGTCTCCGTCACTGGATCAAGCGGCGTTTCGGCCCACCATTGTTGCGGATCGGGAATATAGCCGGGGAAAACACGGTATGCCGAGTCTGGCGCCGTGCCGGTAAATACCCAGGCGCACACCAGCAATGATAATCCGGATATCCACAATACAACACTTTTCATACGCTCGACCCCATCAATCTAATTATTGTTTTCACAATGAGCACACCTACAGCTGTACAAAACTGCGTGACACAAACCAGAACAACCCCAACCCACAAAGAGCAGCCGAAACGGAATCGAATGCAGTTCGATAACTCCGGACCAGCCCGGATTTGATTATCCAGCGGCTGGAAAACCAGACAGTGCTCACGATCACGACCTGCCCAAGCTCCACACCGATATTGAAACCGGCCAACGCGGCCAGAAGACGATCCTGCGGCAGGCCAATTTCCACCAGCACGCTGGCAAACCCGAAGCCATGAATCATGCCAAACACCAGGGTCAGCAAAGGGCGCATCCTGATCGCGAATTGCTTGTCGCCCGATAGGGGCATGTAGGCGAGCGTAAAAATTAGCAGACCGCATAAGGCCAACAGTGGTAGCCCCCTGCCCCACACTAGAGACACCAGGGCCATCGTTAGTAGCACGATAGCAAGGCCGTAGCCGAACTGTCGATTAGTGCCGGTAATGGCCCCAATATTCTCGGCCGCTACAAGTGCGATGGTAAAACCGATCATGGCTTCGACGACGGACACATCCGGCACTACCAGTCCCAGTGCGGCCAGGCTAAGGGTGATGCTGTGCCCTACCGTGAAACCGGAAACCACCCAGACTAAATCCCGAAGGCGTCGAAAAAGAAGTAACAGTGCCAGCAGAAAAGCGATGTGGTCAGCGCCGCCAAAGATATGCTCAACGCCAAGCTCCAGATACTGCACGAAGGCTCGATAGAAACTGTCCATCTGGCTGATTCGCGCCCGTACAGTCTGTTCGCGTTTCTCTTCAGTAAAAAGGAGTTCCCTCGGCAGTCCATCATCGATTGCGATACGTGCGTAATGCACGTGACTGGGCGCCACAGTAAAAAAACTGTCTATTTGCAGTGTCGTACTGTCGGCACCTTTACAATCAAAACCCCACTTTACTCGAACATAACCGGGGGCCGCCGGCAATGCCCGCGGCGCACCTGCGGCCTGGCAGTAGCCCTGCTGTGTTGCCACACTCACAGTCTTTCCCAGGTGCGCAGTGAACAGCTCATCCAGCGATAGAAGGTTTCCCTCCAGCGGGGGTAGCCGAGTCACCTCCCTGGATTTCACGGTGAACAGCACCTCTGCAGCCCCATCAGAAATTGTCCAGGACGAAAAAGACTGGCTGCGATTATGTGCCAAGGCGTGGGGACCAAAAACTAGGGTTGAAATGAGCAACAGACCGGTCATCATGACTCTGAATAAGGGACTCATTCTCAAATGCCTCCCTCCACTAGGCGGATGTTGGCCTCATCCTTGAGTTGGCCGAGATATTCAGTGAGCAGCGAATCGTGTGCCTTACCAGGAGAAGCATTCGACTCCGGCGCAAGACCTGCGTCCAGCTCCACCACCAGGCTCGTCAGAATCGACTTCAAGGCTTCCTCTCGCACTGAACTATTTCTACGCACTAGCCCGGAATTTACGCCGAACTGCAGTAGCAACTCCTCCTCGATCATTCGTCTCAGGACAAGTGCGCGGTCGGCGTCTGTTATTGCCTCTCTTTTCTCACTGCCGAACATGTGTAGGGCTCGATGATACTCTGCCGCTTCGATATCTCTACCATTAACCCTGGCAACCACGGCAGGGCTTAAGATATCCACACCATACCAGCCAAAAGCACTGAGGCTGCCCAGCAACACCCCAGCACAAGCTCCCACTACCAGCAGAACAATAGATCGGCGGCGAATATCACGGGGCTTTCCATCGGTGGGCTCGGACATGGCAGCTACTGCACCTTCACGGCGCTGGAGTCAAAATTGATAAAGATGGGTGACGACCAGGCCCGTTGCCCGAGGAGAGTTTGGCAGTCATCGTCGCTCGCTATCCGAAAATCACCGTAGCAGGGATTTACTTTTGTCACGGCGCCAGAGGCATCCCGTTCCGGCCGGAGGTTATCGCCATTGATGGTGGGACTGGCCTCCTCGATGGCGCGCACGTAATACACAGCATCTCTAGCGCTAGCCTCAAAATCAGGATCAGTAAATTCCACCGTGCACCCGGCAGGGTCGGGGTTGCATTCAAACACTCGCCACAGGGCGTCAATCAAGCCCTGCACAGGTTCATCCTTCACAAGCTGCGGCCTGATGCGAATCACTTCAATACGATCAACCAGATAGCGTTCATCAGAGGGGTTATAGCATTCATCCTTGGCCAGTTTCTGCAGGCGCTTTTCCTCGAGTGACTGGCGAACGTATTCGGGGCATCCGGGCAACTGCTTGAATGAACCAATCGCAGTTGTCCGGAATTGGGGAGGCCCGCTCATTGCAACCTCACTTCCCATCGGCTGTGCATGCTCACCAGCATTAAGCACATCAAACCAGAGGAGCATGCGATGACCACTGGTGCCATACACTTCCCTGCGCTTCATGGCGCCCCAGATAGACTCTCTATCCCGACCCGTGGCGTGCACTGCCACTACGCCACCAGCAGTTAGGAACGACATCTTTCGCTCCTGCTCACTGTCGTCTCCCGCCACCTTGATTACCTTGCGGGACCGGCTCTCTGGCTGTTCCTCATTCCGGCGATAGATCAACCAGTCCCAGAATGCATTGCGGGCACCCCGCATCCCGGTGTCACCGGTGCCTATTCGCGGCGTTTGCTTGAACCCGTTGCCGGGCCGGGCGAAGTGGGTGTCTGAAGACCCGATCAGCCCCCACTTAAAACCCAGCGGGTTTTCGGGGTCGTCAAAATTACGCAATGCCAGCCCATACTGAACCGATTTCTTTGGCCGATAGTTAAACGCAGGAAGAAACACATCTCTCGCCTGGCCGGCGTCCAACCACTCAGCGGCTGTTGCTCCCGGCACACTGAACCAGCCACCCACATTCGCGACATCTGCATAGTTCTGCCGGGCCTCAACGGCACGTTGCTCACAGTCACTATCGCTGCCACCATCAGCCAGGCAGCGCTGCCGGATAATCGTGCCCGCCTGCCAGCAACTGGGTAGATAATTCGGTAGTGGTTGCGGACAGTAGGGCTTGCCATCGGGATCGAAGGAGCGGGCCTGGAAATCGCGATAGTTCTCTGAGTTACCGTGACCGGAATACACCTCGATCAACCGGCCCTTCTCGGGGTCGTGGTACTCGAGTTTCAGCTGGTGATCCCAGCTCGCACCGGGGGGCGTATAGATGCCCCAGGCCGATCCGTGGGGAACCACCAGCGTGTTAAAGCCCCATTGATCGAGCTTGGCGTACAGCTCGCCGGGGTTAGCCGCTGACTCGTAGCAATCGGTGGGCAGTTGCGTGCTATCTATACCAAGCGGGCAATCCGGCTCCTCGCGCAATTCACGGGTGAATGTGGTGAGCGCCTCATAGTAAGAGCGATTACCCACATCCAGCCACCGCAGCATTCCCAGGCCGCCGGTGCCGCCACTACTTCCTCTCAGGGCATCACTGGCCAGCCCTGCAGCACCTATCGCCCGGGACGGTAGCTTTTCTTCCTCAATATCCTTGAACAGGACATTGTGATGCCCGTAATGGCTGTCGGCCGTTTTGCCAAATTGTGACCACTCAAAGCCAAGAAAGGCCACCAGATCCGGGTTCTCAGCGTCGCCGGATATTGCGTTACAATGCCGCACGGCGGCCTGGGCATCTCTCCAGCGACGGGAGGTATAACTTTCCGCGTGATCCGTGAGAAAGAAAAAATCCAGCTGTGAGACATACCTGGCATAGTCACAGGCTGCGGCCGGAGGATTCGCCCCCGTGCTGGCATTAAGAACCGGCAGGGAAAACATAAACGCGTCGTAAGACCATGTGGTGTGCACATGCGCGTCCCCGAAGAGAATTTGTTTGCTGTTTCCCGCCGGGAACGATGAATCAACTGCAGCTTTTTCACGAGCCGTTGCCTGCAGCTGCTCTCTCTTTGTCAGGGCGGCTTGCGGTGTAGCGATGCCAGTCGCCAATCCCGGATCCAGGGGGCTCTGCTCATAGAGCCCATTGGGGTCGGGAACCCGGATAATGGTGAAATAAAGGATCAGAACAACTACCAGTACTACCAGTGAGACCAGTACCAACTTGCGGACGATGAGTCCGGTCAGGCGCCTGATTCCCATCAGAAACTTCCCTCGATGTCAGCGATGCCGCCTGTTGCGTCGTAATTGATATCGATAACAGCGGCTCTCCATAGTTGTGTAATTGTATTTTCCAATGCTCTTTCGCGGCCCCTGAACTGGTACTCAACTCGGACCTTTTCCCGGACACTTTCAAATGCTGGTATCTCGGCAGTCTGAACCGCAGCTGCCCTGAGCAGGTAGACACTACCCTGGTGTACCACCGGCAGGCTGGTCTCGCCCTGTTCCAGGGTTAGCGCAACATCGGTAAGTGTTGTGCCGAGGTAACGGCGCAACATGTGAGAGGGCATGGGCGATGAAGGAAGCTGTGAAACAGCGCCAACTGTTTTATCGCGAGTAAATTGTGCAAACTCCGCCCCTGCACGTATAGCGGCACGCGCCTGCCGCGCATCCGACTGACTTTCAAACCGAAGCGCCTCGACCGCCACCCTGGAAGGCCGCTCGAAAACCGCCTGGTGACGCTCGAAAAAACGTTTCAACTCCTGGGTGCCTGCCACCTGGGTCCTGTGCTCTTCGACGACCTCATCGATGACTGCCTGAACAATGGCCTTGCGAACCCCGGGATCGGAAGAATAGGTGCCCAGGCCCTCTGCGCGCTGCAACAGCAATTCTTCGTCGATAAGCAGATTGATTATCGACTGACGTTGCACCGCACTCGGGGTATTAGCGGCGCCACCCATTAGCCTGCCCTGAGCGAAGACAAGTTGCTCCCGGGTGACTGCCTGGTGGTTTACCCAGGCCAGTACCTCGCCATCCCGTTGCGGTGTCTGTACCAACCTGGAGCCGAACAGGGCCAACAGCAGACCGAGAACGGCCAACAGAAGCCGCCCCAACCTTAGGTTCAAATATGGCTTATTGCTAATCGCGCTCATCTTTAATCCCCGAATCGAGCCGCAGGGCTGCCCGCTTCAATCAGATAATCGCTTTCACGGGTTGCAGGTGAGCAAACCGTTCGGCCATGGCAGTAATGGTCAGGCTGGGGTTAACGCCAATATTAGCGGGGATACTCGCCCCGTCCACTACAAAGAGCCCCGGGTAGCCGTGAACCTCGTGATTAGTATCGATAACCGAATCTTCCGCAGAGGCACCCATGGAACAACCACTCAATATATGTGCGGTTGTCGACATACCGAGCATCGACTCAGACAGGGTACTCATAGGCGAGCCGCCACATATTTCTGCATAGGCGCGAGTTGCTCGATTGGCCACCGCCATATAGCTGGGGAGCTCGTGCCCGGGACTGCTCTGCGATACCAGGGCATGGGAGAACATCCGACACCACTTACGCTGGTACTGAATGCGAACGTGATTATCATGATCCTGCATCACCGTAAACACGGTAATGCGTTTCTCCCAGTCGCGGCTGAACAAGTTTCGTGCCATAAGCGCAGGGCTGAACAGTATCTTGAGCACTGTCTTCAATGCGCGACGCACTGGACGAGGGTCATCCACCATCGGTCCCATCAGGTAGCGCATGAAGCGATAACCCCGATCAAACCGGTTCTGGGTCATATGGGTATTTTTATCCGGGTGGAAATCGGAGGAGATTGCAGTGCCGTCGGTCATATCTTCCCCGGCCGGATGCAACACCGCGGTAATCGCCTCGGAGTTTGTCCGTACCACCTGCCCAAGCGTCGCCGAGATATTGGGCAAACTCCTATACCGGTCCCGGTTACTGTAAAGAAGCTCCAGAGTCCCTAAAACACCTGCAGAGACCACAAGATTACGTGTGGTTAGGATTTCTATTGTTCTACCCGTACCTGGAGATACTAGGGTGACGAGATAACCTCCCCCATCGAGAGGCTCAACCCGACCGGCCTTGCGCCCGGAGAATATCTTCGCACCGCGCTTCTCGGCCCACCACAAATAGTTGAGGTCGAGACTGTTTTTTGAGCCGAATTCACATCCGGTCAGACAGCCACCACAGTAACTGCAGGCCCGACGCTCCGGCCCCTCGCCACCAAAATAAGGGTCGTGCGGGTCGTCATCGGGCTTACCGAAGAACACAGCGTTCGGGACTGCAGAGAACGTATCGGGGACACCAAGTTTATCGGCTGTCGCCCGCAAAATCTCATCCTGACGCGTTTGCCGCGGATTGGTCGCGACCCCAAGCATCCGGGTAGCAGTAACAAAGTGCGGCGCCAATTCCGATTCCCAGTCGACCCCCAAGCCGGACAGCTTCGGGTCACGGTAAAAATCCGGCTTCGGCTCAAGCATCACCGCACCCCACACCAGGCTACCACCCCCTACACCGACACCACCTAGGACTGTCAGGTGACGGAGGGCTCGCTGGGTAAAATACCCCCGCATACCCAAGCCGGGGAGCCAGAGCAGGTGAAAGATGCTTCTCTTTCCTGCCTTGATCTCTTCCTGGCCGATTCGACGCCCTTGCTCGACCACACCTATACGCCAACCCTTCTCGGCCAAGCGCAATGCAGACACTGAGCCACCGAACCCGCTGCCGACTACCAGGTAGTCGTAGTCAAATACCATTCTGAGAGCCTCTCACATCAATACAACACTCCCTGTATAATATAGTGGGGAACTATTTTTTTAATGTCCTATTCCGACAGCGAAATCACAATTTCGGACATTATGCTATTTTGGCCTAAAGACAGGAAAGGTGAAGTAGCCAAAATAGCCATTGAGTTGGCTCGATGGAATTGTTCCTAGCGTCGCGAAAAATAGCAGACTAGCCCGATGGTTTTCCATTTGCGCTATTTTGCTTTATTTTATTTTCTTATGCAGCGCTTTTACAGGGTTCTGTCGCAAAGTTGGCGGGCTCAGCGAGCCATTCTATACTCGGTTGCCAGGAACATCAGTTACAGGACGATAAATGATCCGCTTTCAAGGCCGAC
>JBLHKV010000012.1:0-27817 GCA_047618115.1 Halieaceae bacterium
TCAGTGCTATCGGTCCCCAAAAAAACCACTTCCTCCGTCAGCAGACTCAGATACACATCGAGATCTGCCGTTGCCGCTGCAGCGTGAAAGCTATCCAGTGTCGATGCGATATCGGCCGTAACTACCTTGGCATCAGCCATAATGTTGGCTCCAAATGACAGTGTGAAAATAGCCAATAAAATTCGAAATCTACACATCGATTCTAATCCTACAATTTGGTCTACAAAGCAGTATATGCAACTCTCCTGTAACGCGTAAGGGGGTGCGAACCGCGATCAGGTGAGCGATAGTAGCCAATCCTTGAAATCCTGCACGGCCGGTCGGCGCAAATGAGACCGGGGACAAACGATATAATAGGCGAGCTCGCTGGTGAGATCGGTGGGAAATGGCCGCACCAAACGACCGGCATCCAAGTGGTCTTGCACAAACAGCGTCGAGCAAAGGGCTACCCCCTGACCATCCACAGCCGCCTGGATAAGCACATTGGTGTCGTCGATAACGATGCCGTGATGTGAATTTATTTGTGACATTGCGTTTTGGCTCAACCACGCTTCCCAGTCTCCATACCCGCTATCGTGCAGCAGTGTCTGGTTGAGCAATAAAGATACGCCGGAGGCCGAGGACTCACTGCCCAATAACTTGGGGCTGCATACCGGAAAATAGTCTATTTCAAGTAATCTCGCTGCCACTACCCCCTGCCAGCGTCCCGTCCCGTAGGTAATCGCAAGGTCGATATCTTCACGATCAAAATCAACCGCAGAATTAGAGTGATAGAGACACAAATCGATCATTGGATACCGCTGCCAAAACAAGTGCATCCGCGGTGACAACCAGCGGGCAGCAAGGGAGGGGCCCAGCCGCACTGTCAGGCGCTGGTTGACAACATTGGTATTGATCCCTCCCACGGCATCCCTGATGCGATCAAAGGACTCGCTTACCTCGGGGAGTAGACTCTCCCCTGCCCCAGTGAGTACTAACTTGCGGGTAAGGCGGGTGAACAGGGCGACTCCGAGAAAGGTTTCCAGCGCTTTCACCTGATGGCTGACCGCGGCCGGCGTTACATTGAGCTCCCCCGATGCCAAAGTAAAGCTCATGTGTCTTGCGGCGCACTCAAAGGCTCGCAGACTATTTAAAGGCGGTAGCTTGCGAGCCATGTGAGCAGTTCCAATTGATGTTCTCCGGTCATGTTATACACAAATTATTCTAATGTATATCGGCAATAAATCTTGCTTGTCGCGATTGCTGGAATTAGTCAGAATTTGGTCCAAAGCAATTCGATAACATCAATAATCAGGAGTGCAGCCCGTGTCGAGAAGAAGTGGTGGTCGCAAATCCAGAGTGGCGATAAGAACAGCCCCGCTGACCGAAGAAATGAAACCCGTACATCCCGGAGAAAGTTCTGGTTATTACCGTCCCCTGAGCGATGAGGACGTATCTGCGGTTACGGAAAACTGTTTCCGAATCCTCGAGGAAATTGGCTTTAATCAAGCCACACCCCATTGCATAGATGTCTGCACAGCCTACGGTGCGGTTATGGGCAACGACGGTCGCTTGCGGATGCCCAGAGAGGTCGTCGAGAAAGCCATTCAGGACACCGATAAAAAACTCGTCCTGTACGGCCAAGAACCCCGCCACGATCTGCAGATAAGCGGCAGCAGAGTTCACTTCTCCACCGCCGGGGCTGCGGTAATGATTGTAGATCCGGTAAACAAGACGTATCGAGAATCCCAGGCGCAGGACCTGTACGACATGGCTCGAATCACCGACACCTGCGAACACATCCACATGTTTCAGCGCACCTGTGTGCTGCGGGATATCGAAGACAACTACGCCATGGATTTAAACACAGCCTACAACTGCGTTATGGGAACAACCAAACACGTTGCAGCGAGTTGGACCGAGGCTCACCACCTGGAAAAAACTCTCCAAATGTTGCACCTTGTGGCCGGCAGTGAAGAGGCCTGGCGGGCGAGACCCTTTATGAGTCAGTCCAACTGTTTTGTCGTACCGCCGATGAAGTTTGCAGAGGAGTCACTGGAGTGTCTTCGCATTGCGGTTGAGGGCGGCATGCCCGTACTCCTGCTATCGGCCGGCCAGGCTGGTGCAACAGCACCGCCGTGTCTGGCTGGCACCGTGTCCCAGGCGTGGGCGGAGTGTTTAGGCGGTTTGGTATACGTTAATGCAATCAAACCGGGAGCACCGGCAATTCTGGGCACCTGGCCGTTCGTATCAGACTTGCGAACCGGCGCCATGAGTGGCGGATCACCCGAGCAGGGCATCCTGTCGTCGGCATGCGCGCAGATGGGCCAACACTTTGGCCTACCCATGGGCACCGGTGCGGGCATGTCTGATGCCAAGCTACCAGACTTCCAGGGTGGCGCGGAACACGCGTCGAATGCCGCGATCACAGCACTTTCCGGCGCAAATATCGTTTATGAATCAGCGGGAATGTATGCGAGCCTGCTGAGCACTTGCCCCGAGAGCCTGTTACTTGATAACGATGTCCTAGGTGCGTGCATGCGCATGGCCAAGGGTGTGACGGTAAATGAGGAGACCCTGGCTTTCGACTTGCTCAAAGATGTTTGCCTGAATAACAAAGGCCACTATTTAGGTTCGGACCAAACGCTCAGCGTAATGCAAACCGAGTACATCTATCCCGATATGTTTAACAGGATGAGCCCCAACGACTGGATGGATGCTGGAAAACCGGAACCCCTGGAACTGGCAATAGCGCGCAAGAAAGAAATTCTGACTACGCATTTTCCTAAGCACGTCAGCGACGAAACCGATAATAAGATCCGAGCTGAGTTCCCCATCTTTCTGAGCAAAGAGGCCATGGGCCGCTAAAACCAGCGATGCTTCATCAACAGGAATAAAATATGGCCATGAAGTCACACGCCCGAGTCGTCATTATCGGCGGCGGATCACTGGGTATCAGCCTGCTCTATCACCTGACCCGTGAGGGTTGGACAGATATTCTTCTGGTCGAAAAAGGCGAGCTCACCAGCGGTTCAACCTGGCACGCCGCAGGTCTTTGTTCCAACTTTATCGGCAATATGACAGTCGCCAAAATTCACGAATACTCCATCAAGCTATACGATGAAATTCTGCCACAGGAAACTGGCGACCCCTCTGTTTTCCACAAGACAGGCAGCCTGCGAATCGGCTACAGCAAGCTGGAGGAAGAGTGGTTTAGAAACCTTGAAAGCCGTTCGAAAAACGTCCCCTGTGAATTCAATATTATCTCGAAGGCTGAAGCAGAAAATTTGCACCCCTTCATGGACTTTGACAAGGCCCGCATCATCGTTTCGACTCCAAACGATGGGCACGTCGACCCATCCTCAGTCGCAATGCCACTGTCTCAACTGGCGCGCGCGGCCGGTGCATCCATTAGCCGATTCAATCGTGTCACAGATATAAACAAGCTTCCTGGCGGTGAGTGGGAAGTAGTGACCGAACAGGGCGCGGTAATTGCAGAACACGTCGTGAATGCGGGTGGCTGCTTCGCGCCCGAGGTGGGAGCGATGGTCGGCGCGAGTGTGCCGCTGGTCAATCTCGAACACCAATACCTGGTTACAGACAGTCATCCCGCTCTGGAGGCGCTCGATTTCGAGCTTCCTGTAGTTCGCGACTCATATTGCGCGTCCTATCTGCGCCAGGAGGGAAAGGGACTGTTAATAGGCCCCTACGAGACCTTCGGTTCTAAACCCTGGGCGCTGGAAGGTATGGACTGGAGCTTTGATCGCGAACTATTTCAGGGCGACCTGGAGCGGCTGATGCCATTTTTGGATCGTTGCATGGAACGCATGCCGCTGTTTGGAGAAGTTGGGGTTAAGACTGTAATAAACGGGCCCATCACCCATACACCCGATGACAACCCACTGGTTGGTCCCGAGGCGGGCCTGAGAAATTTCTGGAACCTGTGTGGCTCTAGCATCGGCATCGCGCAAGGTGGTATCGGTAAATATCTGGCGCAATGGATGGTCCATGGGCAGACAGAACTGAATATGGCGCCTTTGGATAGTCGTCGCTTCGGCAGCTGGGCTGACCGCAATTACTGTATTACCAAGGGCATCGAGTCTTACGAAGTGATGTACACAGAAATGGGTGCCAATGAAAACCGCCCGCACGGTCGAGTGCGTCGGACCAGCCCCCTATACGCCATACTTGCCGACAAAGGCGCTGTTCATATCGTCGCCCAGGGCTATGAAAAACCTCAATGGTTCAAGACCGACGATGTCCGCAGTGAAACTTCTACATGGGAGCGCAGCGCAGCGCACCCGGCCGTTGCCGAGGAGTGTATGGCCGTTCAAAATGCGGCGGGCGTCATCGATATTTCCGGCTCCGCCAAATTCACCATCAGCGGGAAAGATGCCTACGCATTTCTCGACCATCTGTCCTGCAATAAATTGCCCGCCCGGGATGGTCGTCTCGGACTTACTCTGTTCCACGCTCCCAACGGCGGCATCATGACGGAGCAGTCGATTACACGTATCAACGAAGAGTTGTTCTATTTAGTTGGCCCACTCGTTTCGGAACACCGCGACCAGCACTGGATGGAAACTCACACCGATGGATTTGAAGTAGAGATCAAAAATTGCACCGACGAGATCGGTGCAATGCTGATTACCGGACCTCGATCGCGGGACATTTTGCAGCAACTCAGCGCCGATGACCTCTCAAATTCTGCGCTGCCCTGGCTTGGCTGCAAAACGATTACACTCGACAGTGCACGGATCAGAGCAATGCGTGTCTCCTACGCGGGAGAGCTCGGCTTTGAGTTACACATGCCCACCTACCAACTGTTGTCGATCTACGAATCACTGTTTCGGGTGGGGACTGATATGGGACTGCAAGATTTTGGTGGCTACGCCTTCAACTCGTTGCGTATGGAAAAAATGTATCGCGCCTGGGGCAGCGAATTCACTGAAGAAATCAGTGGCGTAGAGGCCGGAATGAGCAGGTTTATCGATACCAGCAGAGATTTTGTCGGCGTCGATAGCATCAAACAACGCCAGACTGAAGGTGGCGATATTCAGCTGGCGTATCTGGCCTTCGACGACGACATCGCTGCCGAGTGCTTCGGCAACGAGGCAGTTTACTCAGGTACGGATCTCATTGGCCTAACCACGGGCGGAGCGTACGGGCACAGAGTGGGTAGAAGCCTGGCATTTGCCTATGTGAAACCCGAGATGGTCGTCCAGGACACCAAGCTACAAGTACTGACAACCTGCGGTTTAAGACAGTGCCACGTAGAAATGGACGCCTTATACGACCCCATGAACGAAAAACTGAGAGACTGAGTCGTGAGTGACGACATTACATTGCCCAATGAGGCTGAGATTGTCATTGTCGGCGGTGGCATCGTTGGCTCCTCAATCGCCTACCATCTCACCAAGCGCGGTGTTAAAGACGTTATTCTTTTGGAGCGAAAGCAACTCACCTGTGGCACTACCTGGCATGCCGCGGGCCTGGTATCCATGCTGTGGCCGACCCCAACCCTCACTAATCTCGCCAAGTATTGTCACGAGTTGTACGCCTCACTGGAGGCCGAAACCGGGCAGGCCACCGGATACCGTCGCATTGGCAGCGTCTCGCTGGCCCGCACGGAAGCCAGATTGGAGGAGCTGCGCCGCAGTGCTTCTATGGCTAAAGTGTTCGGCGTTGAATCGGAAATGATCGACGCAGCACGAGTCGAAGAACTCTACCCCGGTATCGACACAGCTGGCGTCATTGGTAGCCTCTATATAGAGAAAGACGGCCAAACAAACCCAATCGACACGACTATGGCCCTGGCGCGCGGCGCTCGCATGGGTGGCGCTCAGATTATCGAGGGCGTCAAAGTCGACGATATCCTACTGGACGGTCGTAAGGCAGTAGGGGTTAGCACCTCCCACGGCGACATCAAGGCCAGAAAAGTCATCCTTACGGGTGGCCTTTGGTCTCGCGACATTGCGGCAAAAATTGGTGTTGAGCTACCGCTTTACGCCTGCGAACACTACTACGTGGTTACCGAATCTATACCAGGCCTGACCAAGCGACCGGTCCTGCGCGACTTCGATCGGGGCACTTATTTCAAGGAAGACGCCGGAAAGCTACTGGTCGGTTGGTTTGAGCGCAACGCCATAGGCTGTCCCATGTCGCGCATCGCTGAAGATTTCTGCTTCGATGAATTTCCAACCGATATGGAGCATATCGAACCCCATCTGATGGCAGCAATGGAAACACTCCCTTTCTTCGGCGAGGCCGGCATTCGAACCTTTTTCAACGGGCCGGAGAGTTTCACAAACGACAATTTGCACCTGATGGGACCCACCCCGGAAATAGACAACTTCTGGGTTGCATGCGGCATGAACTCCAAGGGCATCGCTGCGGCGGGTGGCTTGGGGAAAATCTTAAGCGATTGGATAGTAGACGGTCATCCCTCAGGTGAAATCACCGAGACAGACGTTCGTCGCAACAATGCTGTACAACGCACCCAGAGCTATGTTGAGGCGAGAATTCCCGAGGCATTGGGACACACCTATGCCATGCACTGGCCCTTTTATCAGTACCACTCGGCGCGCAACCTTATTCAGTCTCCCCTGCACGATACCCTGCAACAACAAGGCGCATGCTTTGGTGAAGTAGGCGGCTACGAGCGACCAAACTGGTTTGCTCGCGACGACGCTAAAGCGGAGTACGAATACAGCTATAAACGCCAGAACTGGTTCGAATTTTATGCCGCCGAGCACTTGGCAATGCGAGAATCCGTCGGCGTATACGACATCTCTTCCTTCGGTAAATTTGAAGTGTCGGGACCTGGGGCATTGGCCACACTGCAGCGCTTGAGTTGCGCGGACATCGACGTGCATCCCGGAAAGGTGGTTTACACTCAGTGGTTAAATGAGCGCGGCGGCATAGAAGCTGACCTGACCATTGCGCGGCTCGAAGAAAATCGGTTCTATGTGACAACCGGCATTGGCTCACTCAATCGAGACTGGTGGCGCTTGCTAAAGCACGCCGCCCCAGACACCCAGGTTCTCGACGTATCGATGGACAGTGCCTGTCTGTCGGTACAGGGACCCAACGCGCGCCATCTATTGCAAAAGATCAGTGAAACCGACCTCTCGGCAGCTGACTTTGCTTTTGGCACCGGCCGCTATGCCCTCGTGGCAAACACCCGGGTCTGGATGCAGCGATTGTCCTACGTCGGTGAATTGGGCTGGGAGTTGTTCATCCCGGCGCAAGATGCAGCTGCCGTGTACCGGGTACTACAGGAAGCCGGGTCCGAGTATTCCCTGTGTAACGTCGGACTCCACGCCTTGAATAGTCTGCGACTGGAAAAAGGTTTTCGTCACTGGGGACACGATGTTGCTGCGGAAGACAGCCTTCAGCAAGCCGGGCTCTCCTTCACCGCCAAACCCGATGCCTCAGACTTTATCGGTCGCGACGCTTTTCTGGCCGCGAAGGCCAACGGTATTCCCGATCGGCGCATGGTCCAGTTTATGCTGAACGACCCCACCCCTTTGCTCTACCACAACGAACCCATCGTGATGAACGACAAGGTCGTAGGCTACCTGTCTTCTGGAATGTACGGTCACAGCGTGGGGGCTGCAATCGGCATGGGCTACGTGAACTACCCCGGTTTGAACGCCGATGCCATTGCAGGCGCCGACTTTGAAATCGAAGTAGCAACCACTCGCTACTCGGCCCGAGCATCCCTGCGGGCATTGTTCGACCCCAACGGCGACCGAATGCGTAGCTGACCAGCCCAACCCAAATTGAACAAAAGGGGTCTTGCAATCTAGACTTGGGAAGTAGATATTGCCCATCCTCATGTCCCAAACACATCTGACATTAAACCGCGCTGATCTTCGCGAACTGCTCAATATCTCCCTACCAATGGTGATATCCCAGGGCTCTTTCGCGATCATGATATTCTTTGACCGATTATTTTTGTCGCTGATAGACCCAGTCTACATCGCGGCGGCCATGGGTGGTGGCGTAGCTTCATTTTTTAGCATTGCCCTGTTCCAGGGTGTTATGGCCTATGCCAATGCTATCGTTGCTCAATACTATGGTGCAAAGCAGTACGAAAAGTGCCCAAGAGTCGTCACTCAGGGCGTGCTTATGGCACTGATGTGTCTACCCGTCATTGCCGTAATTGCCGTTCTCGTCTATCACCTGTTCAATCTGATGGGCCACGACCCAAGGCTGGTGGTACTGGAACAAGCCTATTATCGAATCATCATGTGTATGGCTTTTTTCAGTCTTTGTAAAGCCTGCATAGCATCCTATTTCAGTGGTATTGGCCGCACCCGCGTCATAATGATCGCCGACGTAATGGGCGTACTGCTTAACATTCCACTGTCCTACGCGTTGATCTTTGGTGTTTGGGGCTTGCCTGAAATGGGAATCGAAGGGGCCGCTCTCGGGACGGTTCTAGCCTCATTGCTCGCACTGGCGATATACCTAGCGTTCTATTTCTCCCGCGGTCACCGTATTAAGTTCAACATTATGGCCTCATTCCAGGTCGACTGGGGCATCATGCGACGCTACGCGCGGCTAGGATTTCCATCGGGTTTTGAGCTATTTATGGCCATCGCTACCTTCAATCTATTTTTACTGTTGTTCCAGTCATATGGGGTCGATAACGCTGCAGCTGCTGCAATTGTCTTCAACTGGGACATGCTGTCCTTCATTCCAATGATTGGCCTCAATATCGGTATCATCAGTCTGATTGGGCGCTACGTTGGGGCCAACGACATGAGTAGAGCCAATGGCGTTATGACGGCGGGCTTTGTTGTTGCCATCACTTACGCCACCACGCTAGCGATAATTTTTGTGGTGTTTCGCGTCGAACTGATTAACGTATTTTCTGGTTCTGGTGCGGACTTTACCGTCATTCAAGAGATTGGTAGCTTTATGATGGTGGGTCTGGGCTGCTACATGGTTGCCGACGCGGTGACAATCGTAGCGGGAGCGGTACTCCGTGGCGCTGGCGATACCCGCTGGCTGATGGTGGCCTCACTCTCGCTGCGCTGGTTGATGCTGGCTGCCCAGGTAGTCGTCATCGTGTATCTGGAGTATGGGCCAAAATTTTCCTGGGTGCTGTTTGTGTTCTCTATCATCTTGATGTCCGGGGTTTACCTATCGCGCTTGGTCGGCGGTGTCTGGCGCCAACCGGAGCGACTGGCGCGTATCATGCAAGAGTAATGTAATACAGGAGAACTCGATGTCCTTATCCTCTTCCGTGCTGCGACTACTGATGTTCGTCGCCGTTCTTATCACCACACTGGGTCTGTGCGGCTGCGGGGACGAAAGCCCCAGCACCGAAAATCAAGACTCATCGGCACCGGCTAGCTTGGCAGGTGTAAATAATTATTATGCAGCCAACCCCGACTTTTTCCTTTTTAAATCCCTCGACGACCTCCCCACCGACCTGACCTGGCAAGACGGCCAGGATCAGCCCGAGTTAGGTTCACCCGACGCCAAAAAAGGTGGTACTTGGCACGCCTATATGGCCGACTTCCCCAGAACTACCCGCTGGTTCGGTCCCGACGCAAATAGCCACTTCCGACGCTATTTGCTGGACGACACTATGATGTATCTGGGTCGAGTTCACCCCGAGACCAAAGAGATCTACTCGGGACTGGCGCAGGAGTGGGCAGTCGCCAGAGAGGAAAGTACGCTATATATCCGACTTCGGCCCGATGCCAGGTGGTCAGACGGCAATCCCGTAACCAGCGACGATTACCTCTATGCTTTGTATTTTTACAAAAGCGAACACATACATTCGCCGTGGATGAACAACTTTTACAGCTCGCTTTTTGCAAAAATCACCCGCTATGACGACCTGACTTTCTCAATTACAACCAGAGCTGCCAAGCCCGACTTTGCCGGGTGGATTATGAATATGGCGCCCATTCCGCATAGCTTCTTCGGTGAATTGGACGAGAACTTTGTCCAGAATTTTCAATGGACACCTTGGCCTACCACCGGGCCCTACGAAGTGAGGGAGGGAGATCTCGTGAAGGGTCGTTCGATCACGCTAACGCGGATCCAAGACTGGTGGGCAAAAGATCTGAAGTATTATCGCTATCGATTCAATCCCGACCGGGTGCATCTGCAGGTTATTAGAGACCGGGCCAAAGCTCTGGAAACATTCCGCCGCGGTGAATTGGATGAAATAGGCATCAATAGAGCCAGCGACTGGTATGAGAAATTTCCCGACACCGAACCTCTTATTAGCCTGGGTTACGTCAAAAAAATTCAATTTTACAATCAGCACCCATTCTCGATAGATGGTTTGTATCTTAATGTTCAACGCGCGCCACTGGACAACCTGGACGTTCGGCTGGGCGTTCAATTTGCCAGCAATTGGCAACTCATCATCGATAAGCTCTACCGCGGAGACTATCGCCGCGTAAACTCCTGGGCCGATGGCTATGGCCCATTCACACACCCGACCATCAAAGCCAGACCATACAACCTGGTTCGCGCCAGGGAGTATTTCGCCAAGGCCGGCTACGATCAAATTGGCCCAGATGGAATACTGCGCACCCGAGCTGGCAAGAGACTCAGTTTCAACGTTAGTTACTCAGCCAACAGCAACGAAGATCTGTTGACTTTGCTGCAGCAGGAAGCGTTGAAAGCAGGCATGGAACTCCGTCTGGAAAAACTTGACGCCACAGCCTCATGGAAAAAAGTCCAGGAGAAAAAGCATCAGATTCAATACACCGGGTTTTCGAATTTTCTGGAAATGTATCCGCGATTTTGGGAGGGAGCACACTCCTCCAACGCTTACGACAAACCGTATCTTGCGGACGGAACCATTAATCCAGACCGCAAACCAAAACCTCAAACCAACAACTATGAGGGTATTGCCCTACCCGAGATGGACAGGCTAATCGAGGCGTATGACCTATCCGAGAGCAAACAAGAAATGATTGGGCTCTCTCATCAAATGTACCAACTTCTACATGACTACGCAGCCTTTGTACCCGGTGCCGCACGTGACTATTACCGAGTAGCCCACTGGCGCTGGGTCAAGTATCCAGAAGACTTCAACGTCAAATACAGCAATTCAGCAGATCAGACGTGGCTACACTGGATCGATGAAGATATTAAGGCCGCTACTCAGGCTGCCAGGGAAGATGGGACATCCCTTCCCCCAGACATCAAAATTTACGACCAGTACCGGCGACACTAAAAACTTCCCAGTGGCTCTATTGCACACTGCGCAATTCCACCACGTTGCCATCGGGATCGTTAATATACACTGACCTACCGAAACCCTGGGCGCCGTAGCGGTTTTTGAATTCAGCTACGGCTATTCCGTGAGCCTGCAGATGGGCAGTGATATCTTGCTCTGATATAGCTTGTAGTTGCAGGCAGAAATGATCGAGATTGTTATCTGATTTAGTCGGCGGCCCACCGCCCATTCTTCCCAGCTCGCTATCGACCGATACCAGATCGATCAGCGCGTAACCGGCGCGAAGTTGAGTCAGCCCAATATCTGCAGAAGTTTCTCTCTCCACTGTGCAATTCAAAACACCGCAGAAAAATGCCCGCATCGCCTCTAACTGAGATGTCCTCAGCACGATATGATCGATTCCCGCTGGCTTTATCATTACCTGTTCCTCGTTGTCCCAAGCCCCGATAACTCATCGGTAAACGGGCTGATTGCATTCGAACTACTCCGGTTGAACGACAAACGAAGTGACTTCTCCACGACTGCCCAGGCGCATAATTGGCCCCCAGGTCCCGGTACCAGGAGAAACGTATAAGTGAGTCGCACCCTCTTTGAACAAACCTACTATTTTCTCAAAAACACGCCCTACCACAAAATTAAACGGTACGATTTGACCGTTGTGAGTGTGACCGCTGATCATCAAATCTACCCCGGCAGCGGCTGCCGATTCATGACCGCGCGGCCGGTGATACAAAAGTAACACAAACAAATTGGTATCGATTTCCAGCCGTCTAAGTTCTCGCTCTACCTGTAACGGGTGATCGCTATCATCGATGCCAATCACCTGAACCCCGTCTTTAACTTCGGCTTCGGTTCTCAGCACCCTTACTCCCAGTCTTTCTAAACGCTCGAGAATTGCGTCCAGGTCTTCGTAACGCTCGTGATTCCCAATGCTGAAGTATATGGGTATTGGACATTCACGCAGGGCCTCCAGTTGCTCTTCCGCTATCCCTGTGGCGTCGATAAAGTCGCCGGTGATACAGAGAAAGTCCGCATCCAAGCTGTTCACCTTACGCATTACCCTTTGCAGGAATCCAGAACTGCGCGAACCAATATGCACATCGGTGATCTGTACAAAACGCAACGGCGACTTCAACTTAGGGCTAGTCAGTTGTACCTCTACAATCGACGGCGAATAGGCATTGACCACACTGTACAGCGTCAATGTCAGGGACAGAGAAATCAGACAGATTGCTGCCACCGATGGCGCTATCAGTTCCAGGGCAACTGGAATTTCAGCTAGCAGCAGTGCACAGAGCAAAAGGGGACTGATGCCCAGCCATAAATCGGCTATTCGTCGCAACCAG
The DNA here is from genome assembly GCA_047618115.1 of Halieaceae bacterium. Taxonomy (GTDB): domain Bacteria; phylum Pseudomonadota; class Gammaproteobacteria; order Pseudomonadales; family Halieaceae; genus CALJGI01. The sequence continues at coordinate 12,544 of JBLHKV010000012.1, forward strand.
AATACAGCGCCGGAATTTGCGTGACGCAAATAGACTCGGGCAATAATTTGACTGAAAAAAAGCGGGACAAAAATTACGGCGGTGACAATCGCCGAAAGATCCAACCACTGAGACAGGCGCAGAATCGGATAGGCATATAACGGTAGATGCAATAGCAGAACTACCAACAAAAACTTGTATCGACTGTTCACACTTTCCCTCGAGCAGAACCACTACCGGTTAATTGATGTTGCGAGTGTACCAGCCAAACTCACATTTCGGGGAACTTGGCGGATGGATTCGTGTCCCTATTGGATAGACTCTAGATAAGCATATGAACACAGTATCTTTAAAAGATCGACTAGCTTGTAACAGACGCGGAGGGCAAGCAGCGGAGTTTGGCAGATTACGCGGGCTCACCCCTGATACTTCACTTCTGGGCGAGTTGGTGCCCCTATTGTAAAAAGGTCCAGCCAGGTCTGGAAGGTCTCGCCGAGAAGTACAAGTCAAACCCCACGGACCCAATACTGACTTCGCTCAGCGAGGTGATTACTCAGCCCTAGATATCAGTTGATGGCTAACACCACCGCAGACACATCGATAATGTATTGCTGTCTGGATCCATCATGCACCGAATCGATGGACACAAATTTGTTGTCCGGGCTCCACCTCGGGTGTAGGTCGCATCTATTGTGTTTCCCCAGATCGGGCGGGGTAAAGAACTGCCCTATGATGTAAGGCGTGTCGTTAGCTACGTCATACAAAATGAGGTCGCGCTTGTTCGACTCGCTGTCCGGATAGGTATCGGTTAGCAACCACCGTCCGTCCGCAGAATAGGTCATATGCCCGTTCTCCGTTAAGGTTTCTGCTCCCAATATTTGCGCAACACCAGTCCTATCATCGTAAAGGTGGTAGTGAATTTTGCCATTATGCGGTCCCCACACAACAATCGATTCACTATCCCTCCAGGCGGGGTGGGAGATCTGATATTCAGATTTCTCGTAATCGAACGTCCCGACTGCCGCAGCATCGAAACTATCGGCCAGCTGCGGCAACGGATGATCCGTGCACTCCAACAGTCGTAGATCGCTCCCATCCGCTGCCATTGAGTACAGACGGTGTAAGAAACACGTTTCATCCTCAACCCGTTCCGTCCAGCGATGCAGAAACAGAAACCGCTCGGCGTTTGGAGCGATTTCCAAATGGGTAACCCAGTGTATAGCTTTTTCCATGGATTTTACGGATTGATGTTCGGTCAATTGCCTTAAACTAATCAAGAGCTGATAATCGCCAGTTTCAATATCCATGGAATAAATTCCGTCAACCGCTGGAGCACTATCCAGTTCAGGTTCGGGTCCAATCGTACTGTAACCAATCGTTTCATGAGTCACCTGGAAGCGCGAGTAGTCGACACACAGGGCGTACTGACCGTTCGGTGCCGCGACGTAAATCGGGAGTGGCAACGTCCGACTTTCCCCGCTATCGACATCGTGGAGCACACTACAGAAACCAGGGTATACGCCAAGTGATGATTCAGCATGCTTATTGTAAATGATCCTCGTTCGATCGTCGGACTCTATCCATTGTAGCTGACAGCCCATCTGCCAATTCCAAGCCGAGGTTTGACCGATTTCATGAAAGCTATCACCGTTCAGAAGATCAAAAAAACCTAAGGAACATACTTGCTCTCCGTTGAGATCACCGGTCATCATAGAAACCTGATTTGACAAAAAATACTGCCCGCTCTTGTTCCAGGTACTCTTGTTGTAGTAACCAAAGAAATGATGCGGCGCTCCACCACCAACGGTTCGGATAGGGCAGTATTTAACTTCCACAGCCGGTTTCTGGGGCTCAATCACATTCGTCGGTGTCATCATCGTTCCTAGTTGTCCAATAATCTCGAATGCCGTTTGTGCTGTACATAGCCTTGATAAATAGCGTACAGCGACAGTAGAACCAAAACGAGTGAAATCGGTCGGCTAACGAGCTGCACCAGGAATGCTCCAGTATCGCCACCAACGAGCGCGAGAGACCGCTCAAGTTCACTCTCCGCAAGCCGCCCGAGAACCAGGCCTAGAACCAGCGGAGCCCTGGGCACGGCGAATCGCTGGCAGAAAAACCCTATCGCGCCAATAGCAAACATAATGAAAACGTCGTCGAAGGAACTGCGAATGGAGTATGTCCCCACTATCGACAACAATAAAATAATTGGCGCCAGAATAGCTTTGGGTACGCAAACTATTCGCACGCAATACTTTGCAAAAAAGAGACCTATCGGGATCAGCAAGATATTGGATATAAACAAGCTGAAGATAAAACCAAATACAATATCTGCATTGGCCGTAAACAGTTCTGCACCGGGTTGAAGACCGTGAATCATCAATCCACCCAGCATCACGGCGGTTACCGGATTCCCTGGAATACCCAACGTCAGCAAAGGCACAAGAGTACCGCCGGTTACCGCGTTGTTGGCGGTCTCACACGCCAACACACCCTCGGATGATCCCTTGCCAAATCGCTCTGGTGTTTTAGAGTTCCGTTTTGCAGAGTCGTAGGCAACAAACCCGCCGACGCTGGCTCCAACACCGGGTATGATCCCCACAAGGACGCCAATAAAACTGGATCGAATCAGATTTTTCCACTGCGCCAGGACCTCCCAAATGTAACTGTATGGATTAGCCTGGTCCACTTCGGCTGGTTCAGGAGTTTTGTCCTCGCGGCGCGTAATCATTTCAATAACTTCGGGTATTGAATAAAAGCCGATCAACGCTGCAACCAGTGGGATGCCATCGTAAAGAGCTGGAAAACCGAACGTAAACCGCAGGTCCCCAGTCAGAGGATGATATCCGACCGTACTCATCAGAAGCCCCAAGCTACCGGCTATCAGTCCTTTTAGCATTGCACCTGCCGAAAGAGAGGCAATGACAGTGATTCCGAACACTGCCAGCAAGAAATATTCTGGAGGACCAAACAGTAATGAAGCCTTAGCCAACATCGGTCCGAGAAAAAGCAAAGCGAGCACGCTGACCAGTCCTCCTACTGCCGACCCGAACGTAGACAATGCCAAAGCTCGCGTAGGATTGCCATTCTGGCTCATGGGATAGCCATCAAGGAGTGTTGCAACAGCAGCCGGCGTACCCGGGATATTCAGCAGAACAGCCGTAATGGCACCACTATAGGTCGAGGCAACGTAGATACCACCGAGCATCGCGAGGCCAACCTGAGGAGGCATCGAAAATGTTATCGGGATCACCAGCGCGACGCCCAAGGTGCTAGTTAAACCGGGCAGAATACCAATCAATATTCCACCAACGACTCCGATGGCAATGGCGAAAATCATTACCGGATCCATTAAGGCAGTAAGGCCTATTAGGCTATCTTCAAACATTATTGCTGCCCGCCGCTGTTCATGTGCCGAATATCAACGTCGAAGCGCGAGTGACATCCAACAGCACGAAGAACAAGCCTTTGACGGCGATCAACACGCCGATCGAAATCGCGACGATCAAGATGGGCTTTCGCATGCCGAGCGAATACATACCGAGAACCAGATATATAAATGTCGCTATCTCAAAATCGAAAAGCTTGGCCAAAAAAACGTATACCGGCGCACTCAGAAAAACGAGTAGTGCTGGAATCAGATACTTTCGATTACCGGGGAATGATACGCCCTCAGATATACCCTCTATCGGCGACTGAACTCTGGCGCTACGAATGAGATCTACCATCGTGAGCGCCAACAGGAATACTGCAATAGCGCGGGGAAAGGCAGACGAGTCTCCATCATATTGCAAAGCGACAGTGAAGCAAAAAACACCCAGCAACATAGTCATTACAGAAAACAGATTGATACGCACGAAGGTAAGCATTGCTAATTCGCTTGTTCCAATTTATCGGACAACAGCGGCATATAGACACCCAACTGACTCTCCAGCGTGACCAGATATTGTGTAAAGTCGCTCGCGGACATGTAGTGCAGAGGTATACCGACCTTCCGTGCGTGCGCTATAAATTCAGCGTCGACCATCAATTTTTCAATTGTATCGATCAAGAGCTGTTTGCTACGCACTGGTAAACCCACAGGAACAACGATACCGCGCACCGCCGCGCCGATGTCCGGCACTTCTACGCCTGTCGCCTCGAATACAGTTGGAACCTGGGGTAAAAACTCATAACGCTCGGGCGAGAAAACGGCCAGCGCCCTGACATCACCACGGTTCACAAAGTTTGTAACCGAACTGGCTGAAGGAACTGCGGCATGCACCTGCCCTCCCACCAAAGCAGATATCGACGGACCAGAGCCGCTAAACGGCACGAAATTAAAATCGACATTAAACTTGCTCTCGGCCACCACGAGCTGTAGTTGATTATTCGACAGCGGGCCATCGCCGGCAACATTAATGACACCAGCCTCAACATTGCGCGCAGCCTCGAGCAATTCGATCAGTGTTTTGAAGGGGCTATCGGCAGCAACGGCGAGCACCACAGGGTCTTTCTGTATACTGGCCAATACTTCGAAACCTGAAATATCACTGGCGCTCGATTCTCGAATCATTTGGAGCATCAGAATTGGTGGCGCAGTAATCATGCCCATCGTGTAGCCATCGGGATTTGAACTCGAGAGGCTTCGATAGCCAATCTCACCGCCCGCCCCTGGTTTGTTCCGAACGATTACGCGCTGACCGAGATATTGTTCAATATACTTGGCGACGGTTCGGCCTATGGTGTCAACGGCTCCTCCGGGCGAATACGGAACAATCAATGTCACAGGCTTTTGTGGAAATCCGGTTGACTCAATGCCACCTTGCGGTGTCAGGAGCATTGCAATCCCCAGCCCGACTAGCAATGAAAGCAGTATTTTCATTTAACTTTCAGGTCTCACTACCCTTCAGTTATCAAGCGCCTGATCTAGATCGTCGATCAAGTCCTCAACACTTTCTACGCCAACAGACAAGCGCACCAGGCCGTCTTCAATGCCAATTGCCTCGCGAATATGTTGCGGGATCGACGCGTGGGTCATTATTGCGGGGTGTTCGATCAAGCTTTCAACGCCTCCCAGACTCTCGGCGAGGGCAAATAGTTCGGTGCGCTCCAGGAAACGGCGAGCGGGCTCCAGTCCCCCAGCGAGCACGGCAGTGACAACACCGCCAAAACCAGACATCTGACGGGCGGCGATATCGTGGCCGGGGTGAGACTTCAGCCCAGGATAATAGACCTTGTCTATGCCCTTTTGAGCTTGCAACCACTCTGCGATAATCTGTGCATTGCTGCAATGTCGTTCCATTCGAAGCGGCAAGGTTTTCAAGGACCGTAACAGGGTATAGCTATCCATAATCCCAAGCACTCCACCAACAGACATACATAAATATGCCAACCGTTCGGCCAACCCTTCATGTGGACTGTTGCCGGAAGTAACAGCGACACCAGCGATAAGATCGGAGTGTCCATTAAGATACTTAGTTGCCGAGTGCACCACGATGTCGATTCCCAGATCCAACGGCAGCTGGCAATACGGTGATGCAAAAGTATTATCGCAAACAGTAATCAGATTATGGCGTCTGCCGATCTCGGCGATGGCCTCGAGATCTACTATTTTGAGCAACGGATTGGTGGGAGTTTCCACCCACAGCATTCTCGTTTCAGGGCCGATGGCCGCTTCTACGGCTGTGGGGTCGGAAAAATCCACAAAACTGCAGTTGGATCCTGCCGACCGACGCCTTACATTTTCAAGTAGACGATAAGTGCCGCCATAGAGATCGTCGCCGGCGACGATGTGCGCGCCGTGGTCCAGTAGTTCGAGAACGTGTGCTGTTGCAGCCATGCCGGATGCAAAGGCAAACCCCGCCTCACCATTCTCCAGATCCGCGAGGCAGGCTTCTAGCGCCTTGCGAGTTGGATTACCACCACGCGAGTAATCATAGCCCTTGTCCTGCCCCGGGCTTTCCTGAACAAAAGTAGATGAGGCATAGATAGGCGTCATAATAGCTCCAGTCAGCGGATCTGGCTGCTGCCCTGCGTGGATGGCCCGAGTTGCAAAACCTTGCTTCTTATCTTTATTCATGGTGATTTTCCATTCACTTCTGCGCGAGGCGCAGGTGGTTCAAAACATCAATTTTTGTGATCAGCCCCTGGAATTCACCCTTGTGAACGACAGGGACGACCATGCCCCGAGTCAGGATGGACAGCACGCTGTCGATATCTTCATCGGCGTCAACCGTCTTCAGATTTTTCACCATGATATCTGCGACAGAACCGGTAAAGCCACCGCTTCTATAGACATGCAGCAACAGGTCTTCTTCGTCCACCAGACCGACCAAGGCGCCATCATCCATAACTGGAATCTGGGATATGCTGTGTAACTTCATATTTTTGTAGGTTTGCTCAAGCGACGTAGCCGAACTAACGGTGACGGTCTGTCGCTCCGCGTGCTTGCGCGAAACCAGATCTCTGAGGTCGCCTTTTAACGGTGACTGAATAAAGCCATTGTCGACCATCCAGAATTCATTGAACATTTTCGACAGGTATTTGTTACCGCTGTCACAGACAAAAGTGACAATGGTCTTCGGTTCGGTTTGCGCTCTGGCGTGTCTGAGCGCAGCCGCAATGAGAGTACCGGTGGAGGAGCCACCGAGAATCCCCTCTTTTTCGAGCAATTCTCTGGCCGCGGCAAACGATTCAGCATCATCTATGCTGTAGGCAGTCTTTACTCGGGACAAATCGAGTATGGGCGGTAAAAAGTCTTCGCCAATCCCTTCAACCATCCACGATCCGGATTCGTCTGAAACCCTGCCGGTCTCAACATACTCTGTGAGTATGGAACCCTTCGGGTCGGCTAGAATCATCTCTGTTTCGGGGCTGGCGTGCGCGAAAAATCTGGACAGCCCAGTCATGGTTCCACCCGACCCGACCCCACACACTATAAAGTCTGGCACCACATCGATGGACTGGCACTGCGACAGAATTTCCGGACCCGTCGTGGTCTCGTGGGTCAGCGGATTAGCCGGATTACCAAACTGGTTCGCGTAGTAAAAGCCATACTCCTTAGCCAGGCGCTCAGCCATATCCTGGTAGTACTCGGGATGACCCTTGCCAACATCCGAACGGGTAGTACGGACTTCTGCGCCCATAGCCCGCAGGTGGAATATTTTTTCCTGGGCCATTTTGTCTGGCACTACGATCAGCAACTTGTAGCCCTTTTGAGCCGCAGTCAGTGCCAGTCCCAGGCCGGTGTTACCCGCAGTAGCTTCAACGATAGTGTCACCGGCGGACAATAGACCCTGTTCCTCCGCAGTCTCTATCATCACCTTGCCTATACGGTCCTTGATAGAACCTCCTGGATTCTGGTTTTCCAGCTTCAACAATAGGCGGCACTTACCGGTGTCAATACGGCTGACCTCGTGCATGGGTGTATTGCCAATTTCATCCAGTACGGAAGAGTGAACTTCAGTTGTGAGTTTCATAAATATCCGATCTTAGCGAGAAGATGCGATGCTACAGGCGACGGGCATGAACCGCAATATACGTCGCTAACCGTTGGGTTTTGACTCTACAACGGGTCGTCATGCATGATGCTTACAAGTTGACCAGAGATTAGAGTAAATGAGTAATGAGTTGTGCTACATCTCGGCCCTTGATGCCACATCCCTGTTCCGCTCCAAGCAATTGTCACCGGTAGAACTGATGGAGGCCGTTATAGAGCAAAGTGAATGCACCGAGTCCGACCTGAACGCATTCAGCCACACCTTCTTTGACAGCGCACTCGAGCAAGCCAAGGCAGCCGAACACCGGTACCGCATAGGCCGTCCACTGGGACTCCTCGACGGTGTCCCGGTAGCTATTAAAGACGAAATGGACGTAGCCGGACAAGTGAATACGGAAGGCTCCCTACTTTATCAAAATCGAATCGCCGAGGAAGACGCCACGCTGGTCGGGCGTCTTCGCTCCGAGGGAGCAATCTTTCATGCACGTACGACCTGTCCAGAATTCTGCTCTCTTTGGAATACCCATAGTCGACTGCATGGAGTCACCCGCAATCCCTGGAACCTCGAGATCACACCCGGTGGATCGTCGGGAGGCTCAGGGGCATCTCTGGCAGCTGGCACGTCCACCCTCGCCACTGGCTCAGATATTGGCGGATCTATACGCTTTCCCGCCTCTCAGTGTGGGCTCGTGGGCTTTAAACCACCCTATGGCCGTGTTCCAGACACGCTGATGCCCTTCAACATGGAACCTTATTGCGCAAACGGACCCATGGCCAGAACGGTCGCGGACACGGCATTGATGCAGAACATTATGAGTGGCTCCCATCTACTCGATGCTGCCTCCACTCTGCCCAAAGTTAACTTGCCGTTGCAGTACGGGGACTCGCTGAAAGGCACGCGTATTGCCTACACGATAGATTTTGGGCGGATGGAGGTAGAACCCGCCATCGCAAAAAACACCCTCGCAGCCATAGCGCGACTGGCGAGCCTCGGCGCGGAAGTAAGGGAGGTGAAGCTAAACTGGCCGACGGGCCTCGAACGGGCCTACAACGATCACATGGACCCACTGTTTGTCGCTGGCATGGCCAAGTTACTTGAGACAGACCGCGACCAACTGTGCGACTACAACATCCACATTGTGGAAGAAGGGATCAAGCGACTGCAGGAGCCCGGTGGTTTTTACCGAGCGAGCTGTATAGAGGTGGATATGTACGCCGAATTTGCAACCACGATGACCGGCTTTGCTGCCTTCGTATGTCCCACTGTTTTCACGACCGGTCTTCGAGCAGATTTTAACCCGGCTCACGAGATCTACCACGTAAACGGCAAACCTCAAGATTGGGATTTAAACATATCAAGCTGTCATTTATTCAACATGATGGGGCGCTGCCCTTCCATGTCCATACCTTCAGGTTTTGGCGAAAACGGTGTGCCGACAGGCCTTCATATTGCAGCGACGGCATACGCCGACGAAACCGTATTCCGCGTCGCAGCGGCTTTTGAGTCGGCCTCGGATTGGTCGACAAGACCGCCTGGATATTAGTGAACCAGGCAGATCTCGCTAACCCTGTTTAACCTCACTAAACGGAATGCCCTTGTCCAGACGGACGTCTTGGGGCATTCCCAAAACTCGTTCGGCAATAATGTTGCGCAAAATTTCATCGGTACCTCCGGCAATCCGCAGACCCGGCGCACCGAGAAAGGTTTGCTGAAAAGCCCAACTGTTGCATTCGTCACTGCCCGGCTCACCTACCAGAACACCGCCCATATCCATCAAGTCGATGGCAAAACCACCGATCCCCTGCATTTTGTTTCCGCTGACAACCTTGGCGATGGAATTTTCAGGTCCGGGAGTCTCGCCTCTGGACAACGCGCTGATCACCCGGTACTTGGTGTTTTGTAGACCACTGGTTTCACAATACCAGTTAGCGATCTTCGCCCTCACCGCACGGTCATTTAGTGCCGGCTCCCCATTTATTTCAACCTGGCGTGCCAGTGCGAGTAATTCGGGTATGTCTGTACCCTGGGTTCCACCCACTGCCAAACGCTCGTTCATCAAAGTGGTCAGAGCCACCCCCCATCCACCACCGACCTCACCCAATCTTTGCCGATCGGGAATCCGTACATCGGTGAAGTACACCTCATTGAAATTCGAGTCACCGCTAATCTGCCGGATGGGTCTCACTTCAATTCCAGGCGACTTCATATCCACAAAGAAATAAGTCAGACCTTTATGCTTTGGAACAGTGGGATCACTACGAGTGATTAAAATAGCCCAATCGCTGTAGTGAGCTCCCGAAGTCCAGACTTTCTGACCGTTGACAACCCAGTCGTCCCCATCTGGTTCACAACGCATGCGTAGGTTCGCCAAATCTGAACCGGCTCCGGGCTCGCTGAACAATTGGCACCAGATGTCTTCCCCGGCGACCATGCGGGGAATACGCTCCCGTTTTATTTCATCGCTGGCATAGGCGATAACAGTCGGCCCGCACATACCCAGGCCAATGGCATACGGTCCCACCGCAACATCATAACGGGCCTCTTCCTGCTGCCAGATTATCGATTCGATCGGGGTCGCTCCCCGTCCACCGTACTCACTGGGATAACTTAGACACGCCCAGCCGTTTTCCGATTTCAGTTTTTGCCACGCCCTGGCCCGAACCAGGTACTCTGCTTCAGATTCTTTGCCTCGGCTTAACGCGTCCGTCTTGAGGCTGGCGTTAGAGGAGAGAAATGCAACGGCTTCAGCACGAAACGCTGCTTCTTGTGTGGTATCGTCAAAATTCATGGCTCAGGCCTCCTTCACAACATTCATTTCCAGCGCGGTGACTAAACGGTCTTCCCAGCTGCTAATACTGCCCAAATTCACCCCCATGGACTTAGCGCGACGATAGTACAGGTGGCAATCATATTCCCAGGTGTAGCCCATGCCCCCATGGGTTTGAATATTTTCTGCAGAGCACTCGGTAAAGGCTCTGTGTGCGGTCAGCCTGGCCGTGGCTGCCGCTAAAGGAAGCTCCGGAGAATCTACTGAAAGCGCCCACGCACCGTAATAACAATTGGAGCGTGCCAACGTGTTGGCAATATACATGTCCGCCAGTTTGTGTTTGATGGCCTGGAAGGAGGCGATTGATCGCCCGAATGCATAGCGTCCCATCGCATATTCTCTCGCCATATCCATGGCGGCCTGTGCGCCACCGGTTTGCTCAAATGCATAAAGCACCGCAGCGCGATCGAACAGGCGCTGTGTATGCGCCCATCCGGATCCGGCTTCACCAAGAGTTTCCGCCGCGACACCCTGAAAAGAAATTCGGGCCTGGGAACGACTGGGATCAAGATTCCTCAAACCCTCTCTTTCAACACCGGCGGCTTCCAGGTCCACTAAAAAAAGCGTCGCGGCGCCGCCTGCGGTGTCGTTATCAGACGCCAACACTACGCAGAGATTGGCAACGTCGCCATCTGGCACGGGAAGCTTGTCGCCGCGTAGCAGACCTTGCTCGAAAACGGTGTCCAAGCTGTCGGGATTGGTTTGACCTCGTCCCTCAGCCATTGCAAACGTCGCCACCAGGTCCCCCGCTGCAAGCTGCGGTAGATAGCGCTCTTTTTGCGCCTCGCTACCAAATTGCAGTAGCGCTTCAGTAGCGAGATAAACAGAGGACGCGTAGGGCGTTGGCGCCAGACTGCGACCCAGCTCTTCAGCGATAACGCACAACTCCAGATAACCTAGTCCAAGACCGCCATATTGCTCGGGAATACTGACCGCCGTCCAGCCCAGGTCAACCATGCCCTGCCACACTTTGGCATCGTGGGTTTTAGTGTGGTCATCCAGCACCGCGCGTACCGCGGTCAAAGGACATTGATCACGCAGAAACCTTTGAGCCTGCTCTCTAAGCAGCTCCTGTTCCTCAGAAAATTCAAAATTCACAGTATTTATCTCCTTATAGTCTATCTAAACTTATGACTCTTGGTACTTCGCAGGACCCGTAAAAGCACGATGCTGCGCCTCTAATATTCGGCCCACTGCTAATGATGTACGGTCACCTAGGAAGGGTGCCACAATTTGCACTCCTATTGGCAACCCCTCACCACTTTGTCCTACTGGCACTACCGTTGCCGGGAGCAGGGAATTGAGCGTGAGTCCCGCCCAGCGCAGCAGATCGACGTAAGGTCGTGGCTCCCCATTTACCTCGAGCACCCGAGCATACATGTCGTGCTCATGATCGTGTGGGAAGGCCACCACGTGCGTACAGGGACAGAGCAAAACATCAAAGTCAGTAAAAAACGTCGCCCAGGCTGACCTCGCCCGCAGGCGACGCTCATTCTCTTTAAGCCACCGGCGATGACTCAATGCTACGCCACGACTGGCCAGCAAATAGTCGGTTACCTCACTGTCACTGCCATCGGCGCCTGCAACCACTTCGCAAGCCGTGCTGTAAACAGCTTCTGGCATGCCAGCGCCCATCGCGGACATCAACAGCTTAATGTAATTATGGTGGTTTTTCTCGGGGTCTAGCGAGGGCCTGGCGCTGCGATCCACAAAGGCTCCCAGCCTTTCCAGGGTATCTCCAGCTTCATTAATACACCGGGATATATCCGCCTCTACCCGGCAGAAATCATCGTCGGCCCAAACTGCCACACGTAGTTCGGATACCTCTGCAAAACTTGGTGCAGCCAGTTCCAGCTGCCATGCTGAGGCATCCTCCGGAAGCGGGCCAGCTATGATATCAAGCGCTTTTTCCAAATCATCTATGCAGGTACCAATGGGACCCACTACCGACAAATCCGACTCCGACAGAGTGTGTTCACCGGGGGGAAGATGACCTCGTTGGGGTACGATTCCGTGGCTCGCTTTGTGCCCGAAAACTCCATTGAAATGACAGGGCGTTCGAATAGAACCCCCTATATCACTACCCAGTTCCAGTGGCGTTAATCCAGCCGCCACGGCCGCCGCCGCCCCACCGGAGGAGCCACCGGGAGTGCGTTCGTGGTTCCAGGGGTTATTGCTAGTCCCATACACAGCGTTATAGCTTTGCAAGTCCGCGCTCATGAAGGGAACATTGGTTTTGCCAAATACGATCGCACCTGCGTCTATGTAGCGCTGCACGGCGAGCGCATTGGCGTTGGGGATGTGATCTCTGCACTCGGGAATTCCGCCGACCGTAACCAGGCCCTCGGTAGAAAATGCGTCCTTGATAGTCATGGGGACACCGTGTAACGGTCCCCAGCACTCTCCCCGCGCACTCGCAGCATCAGCTTCCGCCGCCCTGCTCCGCGCTCTCTGCACATCGAGCGCCACCACCACATTGAGTTCGAGATTAAATTGTTCGATTCGGCGCAGAAAAAACTCCAGCGTCTGCATGGACGACAACTTGCCAGCTGCAATATCTGCACCCATTTCAAACGCGCTGCAATACAGAAGGCTCACGAAAGTAGCCTCCCAATGGCAGGCCAGCAGGCGAAGATTTCTATCATGTGGAATTCCCCTAGTACGGCGACCAAGTTAGTCGACCACGGAGAGTGTGGCAAGTCATTCAGGCCCGTTCAGGCACAGGTTTCCATACTGGCGCGCTGTTTTTGATGCAATACAGCTAGCTAAAACTCAGTTATCGCTGCGAACCAGATTGCTATCTTCAGCCGGCTTTTTAACCGTGTTACGGCTGTCCTTTTGCGGGACATAGAAATGTCGATCATCCACTGTTCCCGCAGCTGTCGAAGTACGCGGAGATGAAAAGCTGACACTGCGGAAAAAATCCACAAAGCTTGCGCTGTCGTTATTTCGATTGTTCATGGTCATACTCATAAAAATCTCTAGCCCTATAGCTCAGTATTCTAGGCATCATGAGCGCGTAAAATAAGTAAATATTACGGAACAATTTTGTGAAATAGTTGCTATTTCACAACGGAGTTCAACGGCCTTCAATGATCAATAGTTGCTTTTCGGTGCGTACCGGATGCAGCGTTTTCTGTGTAATGGTCTGTGCACCAAAGCGCTTTGCACATTTCTGACTGAGCTGCCAAAAGGGTTGTCGACCGGGGTCCCCAATGACGATGCGCGGAACACCCGCGTCTATCGCTCTGCCTATCATAAGGAGGATAGGCTGGGTGAGCTCTTCCCAAAAGCAAATGTCGGTGCCGACCAAGAGATCGATACCTGTAAAATCAGCGCGCCGCAGCTGTTGAAACCTGGCTGCAACAAAGTCCAGCTCCACGTCATTCATCTCTGCGTGCAATGCCACAAAATACTCTAGATCGGCATCCGCATCGACGGCCAAAACCTGGGCTTTAAATCGAACTGCGAAGTAAGCGCTAAGCACTCCCCAACCACATCCAACGTCCATCACCTGTGCGCCCATGTCGATAGGGTTTTGCTCGAGATACTCCATCATTGCATAGCAGGATCGCCATACTTTGGTGCCATGTAATGACGGCTGATATCCAAGACGACGCAGGCGGCGGATTTCCGGGTGTCGTGAATCTGCAACACAAATTTCTCGAACGGTGCTTACACCATAACCGGTGGGGTTGGTACTCAATGCATGCCCTCTATGGCAGGTTTGGCTTTGGATTTAGTTTTTGGTTTAGCTGCGGGCTGACCTGGCGTTAGACCCAGCTCTAGAGCGAACCGCACCAGGCTCTGTCCAGAATATCGAGCTGATCCTGGCATAGGCCGCAAGTTGGTCGATGTGAGGAGCGCTCGCCGATTTTTTCGTGGACAGTCTTTAAAAGTGCCTTAGACGCACTTGACCCGGTCCAAGTTGACCCGCTTCTAGGAGAGCATCATTGGCTACTTCGATAAGATCTTCAAATTGTAAACTTTTATGCGACAGGCTGGATACGCTGCCAATACCAATTGATGCCCTTACATCAATCCCCCCGGCCACCACCGGCTCTGCATGCACTTTGCTCATAACCCGGTCCGCCACTATGACAGCAGTTTCCTGCGAACAATCTCCCAACAAGATTACAAAGTGATCCTTCGCATCTCGGCATACGATATCCTGAGGCCGCACTCCCACAACGATTCTACCGCAAACCTCGCGCAGTACTTCGTCGGCAAGCTCATTGCTGTGATAGGCGCGAAGCTTCTCGTAATTTTCCACCTTGACAGCCATGACAGTCAGTTGGGATCCCTGTCGGACCGCTCGATCTAACTCGATTGGCGCGAGTTGTTCCAAACCTTGCCGATTCCACTGCTGAGTCAACTCATCGATGAGCTTGGCGCGTTCCGCCTCATCCAGTTGCTGTAACAACTCGTGTTGGGCCAATCCCAGCGCGGTCAGACGTATTTCATTTTCGACCCAGGCCCCCAATGACGCCAGCGTTTCGCAATCCGCGGGAGAAAAACCCCTGGCATCCTGATCAATAATGCTAAGAGAACCGACCTTTTTTCCTTCGTGCCGTAATAACTGACCGGCATAAAAACGCACGAAGGGCCGGCCCACCACCTCGGGATCACTGGCAAACTCTGGGTTCAATCGAGCATCCAGAATGACTAACTGATTCTCTCTGAGCACAGCGTAATCGCAAAATCCAGGGTCGCGAGGATTGCGAATAGTGGAAGCGACCATCGGCTCGTCAGCCGGCGAAATGAGAGTGATCCGGGCAATAGGTACATCAAAAATCTGGCAGGCGATTTTTGTAATACGAGAAAATCTGGCTTCGGTCGGCACATAAAAATCACCCATCTCCGCCAGCTGCGCGAGACGCAAATTATCCAAATTGGGAGAGCGAGAGGGTGTCATTTATCGAAAGCCTTGTGAAGCCATCACTGTTATTGCCTGATGGTAGCAGATTGAGGGAAAAGCACCAATTAC
>JBLHKV010000013.1:0-26194 GCA_047618115.1 Halieaceae bacterium
CAACAGCACAGAGCAGCGGGCAGTAGCACACACACTCTTACGCAGCGGCGACGCCACCGATCCGGGGCTGACATCACAGTGGTCCAAGGTACAGCACACCCTGGACCGTATAGAAGCGCTGGTGAAGAGCGTCCACGCGGGGCAACGCTGCGGATACAGCGGCAAACCCTTTACCGACGTCGTTAATATCGGTATTGGTGGCTCAGACCTCGGCCCGCGGATGGTATGTCGGGCACTGGCCAACGACACCCACCCTGGATTGACTTGCCATTTTGTTGCCAACGTAGATCCCACAGCGATCGGCGACACCCTCGCTAGACTAGACCCACAGACCACGCTCATTCTGGTCTGTTCCAAAACCTTTACCACCGAGGAAACCCTGACCAACGCCCACGTGGCACGCCAGTGGCTATTGTCACAGATAGCAAATGCGCACGAAGCCGCACCACATTTATTGGCCGTCAGCACCAATGTCGAGGCCGCCACGGAATTTGGTATCGACGCCGATAGCATATTCCCGATGTGGGACTGGGTAGGCGGGCGCTATTCGCTGTGGTCGGCTATCGGCCTGAGTTGTGCTCTGGCTGTTGGGATGGACAATTTTCGGATGATGCTAGCCGGCGCCGAGAGCATGGATCGGCACTATCGCGAGGCACCGCTAGAAGCCAATATGCCCGTGCTGATGGCCTTGCTGGAGATCTGGTACGTTAATTTCCTTGGCAGTCAAACCCACGCCGTCATCCCCTATTGTGAAGACCTCACCCTGCTGCCGGCGTTTCTCCAGCAGTTATCAATGGAGAGTAACGGCAAGCGTGTCGACCGCCACGGCGTGGCGCTGGATTTTGCCACAGCGCCCATACTCTGGGGCGACGTCGGCACCAATGGTCAACACTCGTACCACCAGCTATTGCACCAGGGCACAGCGCTGTGCCCTCTGGACCTGATTCTGCCCCTGCACAGCCGACGTGGCGACCCCAAACAGCACCGACAGCTACTGGCCCACTGCCTGAGCCAAAGCCAGGCACTAAGCCAGGGCCGCAGTCTGCCCGAGGCACGACAGTCCCTGATCGATCGAGGCATGGCGTCGGAGGAAGCCGACAAACTGGCGCCCCACCTGGTGATACCCGGCAATCGCCCCCATAGCATCATCACCATGGAAGCACTCGACCCCCGCACCCTGGGCGCACTGCTGGCGCTTTACGAGCACAAGGTCGCTACCCAGGCGATCATCTGGGATATCAACGCCTTTGATCAATGGGGAGTCGAACTGGGTAAGGCCCTGAGCGGACCGATGCTTAAGCGTCTTGAAGGTAAAGAAGGCGAAGGCTACGACGCGGCAACCGAAACCATAATTGCCCAATACCGCAAAACCTGATTCTATTGGCTAATCTCGGTAAGAACTAAAGGCTTGTATCCGGAATAGTACTTTGGAAACCTTGGAGCTCGCCGAACGAAGAGACAGTTTTGGGGGTCGTAGGGCCATGGATGGCCCGAAGAGCGCGCCGCACAGTGATGTGCGTTAGCGCGACCCCCAAAACTGACTCGTAGTGAGGGCAGCCGAAGGCCGGGCGACCGGGTTCCTAAAATACTTATTCAGACACAAGCCTGACGCCACCCACTAAGACATAAACCCCAACAACTCAGCTGTTTTTTCCTTCATCAAAGCGGGATCCGCCCGACTTTCGACATTCAACCTGACCACGGGCTCGGTATTGGACAGTCGCACATTGAAGCGCCATTCAGCGTACTCCACGCTTAAGCCATCGGTGCGGTCTATCGCGAGAGCGGCATCGCCATAATGCGATTCGATCGCCGCCAGCACAGCGGCGGGATCGGCAATCTCGCGATTGATTTCACCAGAGCAGGGAAATGCGGCGATACGCTCGGCCACCATAGCCGACAACGATTGCCCGCGCTCCGCTATTAAACCGGCCACCAACAACCAGGGAATCATGCCGCTGTCGCAGTAGGCGAAATCCCTGAAATAGTGGTGCGCGCTCATTTCGCCGCCGTACACCGCATTTTCCGCGCGCATCCGTTCCTTGATAAAGGCGTGACCTGTCTTACATTGGATAGCTTCGCCACCGGCAGCCTCGACAACGTCGCGCGTGTTCCAGGTGAGTCGCGGGTCGTGGATAATTTTTTGCGGACCATCGCGGCGCAGAAAACTCTCTGCCAGAAGACCCACCAGGTAGTAGCCTTCGATAAACTCGCCGTGTTCGTCAAAAAAGAAACAGCGGTCAAAATCTCCGTCCCAGGCAATACCCATGTCCGCCCCCACCGCGCGGACAGTATCGGCAGTAAGTTGCCTATTTTCAGGTAGCAGAGGGTTGGGCACTCCATTGGGGAAATTACCATCTGCCTCGTGATGGAGCTTGATAAACTCAAAGGGTAGCAGCTTTTCCAGACCATCAACTACCGCTCCAGCGCCGCCGTTGCCCGCGTTAACAACCAGCTTAAGAGGCTTAATTTTGGCCATATCGACATAACTCAACAGGTGCTTGAGATAATCGGATTGAGAATCGAGAGGCTGCAATGAGCCCCTCGTAGTTACCGCTGGAAACAGATTTTCCTCGGCCAGACGCTTAATATCAAACAGCCCTGTGTCGCCGCTGATCGGCTCGGAATGTGCGCGCACAAATTTCATACCGTTGTAGTCGCGGGGATTGTGACTGGCGGTAACCACAATGCCGCCGTCCATTTCGGCGTGACTGGTAGCAAAGTAAATTTCCTCGGTCCCGCACTGCCCGATGTCGTAGACATTCACGCCGGAATCCCGCAGTCCTTCGGTCAGTGCGGTTTTGATCTCGATGCTACTTAATCGAATATCCTGGCCGACGACCACCTTAGTCGGCTTGAGAATTTGTGCAAAGGCGCGGCCAATGCGGTAAGCGATGTCGGCGTTGAGTTGATCGGGTACGCGGCCGCGGACGTCGTAGGCCTTAAAACAGGTCAGCTGATCGTTCATTGTCTATCCAGGATTGGTGTAAATATTTTCGTAAACGTAATTGGTCGCCTCGACAAAGCCCGGCACGCTGCCACAGTCGAAACGTCGTCCAGAAAACTGACAGCCAATGACGCGCCCCTGCTGTGCCTGCTTGAGTAAGGCATCGGTTATCTGTATCTCACCGCTCTTTCCCGGGGCGGTGTCGCGGAGGATGTCAAAGATATCCGGGGTCAAAATATAGCGCCCAATGATAGCCAGGTTCGAGGGAGCATCCTCGGCAGCCGGCTTTTCTACCATGCTATCGACCCGGTAGACCCCGGGTTCTATTTCCGTTCCCGATATTACCCCGTAGGCATGGATATCCTTGCTGGCCACTACCTGAATAGCGACAATGCTGCATTGATACTTTTCATACAGCTTGGCCATCTGACTCATAACGCCATCGCCGTCGCACAGGCATAGGTCATCGGAAAGCACTACACCGAATGCCTCTTGGCCTATCAGCGGTTCGCCGGTTAGAATTGCGTGGCCCAAACCCTTCATCTCAATCTGACGGGTGGAGGTAAAGGTCGCCTGCTCCAGCACCTTGCGAATTTCACCCAGGTAGGTCTCTTTACCGGTCCCTGCTATCTGGTGTTCCAATTCGTAGCTGATATCAAAATGGTCGGTAATGGCGCGCTTCCCCCGACCGGTGACCAGCGCAATATTGCTCATGCCCGCCTCGAGGGCCTCCTCAACGCCGTACTGCACCAGCGGCTTATTAACGATAGGGAGCATTTCCTTGGGCATGCTCTTGGTCGCGGGTAGGAAGCGTGTGCCGTAGCCAGCAACTGGAAATAAACATTTTCTTAGCATTGGCAATCCTTTGATTAGCTACAGTTTTTGATCATCTATAGTTGCTGGGCGTACACTCAGGCATCGCCATTTTCGTTGCTTCGCCCATAAACATCCTCGTAGCGAACGATGTCGTCTTCACCGAGGTAGGTTCCAGACTGTACCTCGATCAACTCCAGAGGAATGACCCCGGGGTTGGCCAGCCGATGTTTATGGCCCAGCGGAATGTACGTCGATTGATCCTCACCCAGGGTAAACACCCGATCCTCACACGTTACCTCCGCAGTGCCATGTACCACTACCCAGTGTTCAGCACGGTGGTGGTGTTTCTGTAAGGACAATTTATGTCCGGGAGTAACAATAATGCGCTTTACCTGGAAGCGTTCACTGAAGATCAGCGTTTCGTATGACCCCCAGGGACGATAGACGCGGCGGTGAGCAAAGGCCTCGGTGCGTCCGGCTGCCTTGAGTTGGGTGACGATATGTTTCACCTCTTCGACCCGGTCTTTGTTTGCGACCAGCACCGCATCGGCGGTTTCCACCACCACCAGATTCTCCACGCCGGCTACGGCAACCAATCGCGATCCGCTACGTATATAGCTGCCTTTACAATCTGAGGCCATTACATCGCCAGTCAGCACGTTGTCCTGTTCGTCTTTGTCACCCACTTCCCAGAGCGCTGACCAGGCGCCGACGTCACTCCAACCGCAGTCGAGCCCGACAACAATACCCGCTTGGGTGTGTTCCATAACGGCGTAGTCGATAGAGTCGCTGGGGCTGGCGGCAAACGACTCGGCATCCAGCCGCACAAATTCAAGATCGTCTTGGGCGGCAGCGAGCGCCTTCCGGCTGGCGTCGGCTATCGCGGGCGCGTGTTGCTCTAGCTCTCGTAGATAGACATCTGCTCGCAACAGGAACATGCCGCTATTCCAGAAATACTCGCCGCTGTCGACATAGGCAGTCGCGGTTGTGGCATCCGGCTTCTCGACGAATCGATCGATGCTATAGACGGAGTCATCCAGCTCTTCGCCACGGCGAATATAACCGTAGCCGGTATCGGGGCTGGTTGGCACAATGCCGAAGGTAGCAAGCTTGCCAGCGGCGGCCAGTGGCAGCGCAATTTCAATCGCCTGCTGGAAAGCAGCGACATTCTGGATAACATGATCGGCGGAAAGCACCAATAAAGTAGCTTCGGGATCCGTTTTCAGTGCACACAGTGCCGCCACGGCAACCGCTGGTGCAGTATTACGGCCCACTGGCTCGAGAATAATTGCACCGGCTGCGCGTCCCTGCTGCCGTAGCTGTTCGGCAACGATAAAGCGGTGCTCCTCGTTACACACTATTAGCGGAGCCGCGGCCTCCACACCATGGAGTCTATCCAGTGTGTCTTGCAGCATCGACTGCTCCCCGGCCAGGGGTAAGTACTGTTTGGGATAGGCCTCGCGAGAAACAGGCCACAATCGGCTGCCCACGCCCCCTGCCATCAACACCGGTGTTAGCATGAAAAAATCCTTATCGGCGACAGCGCAATAGCGAGTCGTTACTTCTAAAAGGACGCTATGGTAGCGAATAGCCACCAGATTGCCCAGCCTATAGCTAGACATCCAGCCTCCAGTCATTAGAATAGGTAATCCGCTCAGCTAATTCCCCCATCCCGGCAGAATTTTCCTGAATTCAGGTTCGACAAATTCAACGTGTCGACCAATAAGCGGCATGAGTAAACCCGAATCAAGCCAACCCTGGACACCAAATGACACCAAAGAATAGCTATTCAAAAGAAGAGTTAATCGCCTGCGGCCACGGCGACCTGTTTGGCCCCGGCAACGCCCGACTGCCGGTGGACAATATGTTGATGGTGGACCGTATCGAGGAGATTAACTCCGAAGGGGGAGAATTTGGCAAAGGGGTGATCAATGCAGAGCTCGATATCAACCCCGACCTGTGGTTTTTCGATTGCCACTTTCCCACCGACCCGGTAATGCCCGGTTGCCTGGGATTAGACGCCATGTGGCAATTAGTCGGTTTTTTTCTGGGCTGGCGTGGCAACCCCGGCAGAGGACGCGCGCTGGGCTGTGGTCAGGTGAAGTTCACCGGTGAGATTCTGCCTACCAACAAAAAAGTGGTTTACAACATTGAGATGAAACGGGTTATCGAGCGCAAGCTGGTAATGGGCATCGCCGATGGCACAGTGGCGGTAGACGGCAAGATAATCTATACGGCAGCCGATCTGCGCGTTGGCTTATTTCAATCGGCCCTGAACGGCTAGAGCCTCTACCTCAAAACAGGAACAAATTATGACCAGACGAGTAGTCATCACCGGCATGGGCATTGTGTCCTGTCTGGGCAACGACACCAGCGCGGTAACAAACGCTCTTTTCGAGGGTAAATCGGGAATACGCGCCAAACCCGAATACGCTGAAATGGGCTTTAGAAGTCATGTTGCCGGTAGTATCGATATCGAGCTGGCAGAGCTGATCGACCGCAAACAGCTGCGCTTTATGGGTGCGGCGGCAGCCTATGCCTACATCTCCATGCAGCAAGCCGTCGCCGACTCCGGACTGAGTCCCGAACAAATTTCCAATCCACGCACCGGCATCATTGCCGGTTCGGGCGGAGCCTCCGCGGCCTGCCAGATCGCGGCGGTCGATATACTCCGAGATCGCGGCTTGCGCCGGGTCGGCCCCTACCGCGTCACACAAACCATGGGCAGTACCGTTTCTGCATGCCTGGCGACCCCCTTCAAAATCAAAGGCGTCAACTACTCGATTTCATCGGCGTGTTCTACCAGCGCACACTGTATCGGCAACGCTATGGAGCAAATCCAACTGGGTAAGCAAGACGTTGTCTTTGCCGGGGGCGGTGAGGAAGAACACTGGTCAATGAGCTTTATGTTCGACGCGATGGGCGCGCTCTCAAGTAAATATAACGATACCCCGGAATTGGCGTCTCGCGCTTACGACGCAGATCGCGACGGCTTTGTCATCGCTGGCGGCGGCGGTATGTTAGTAGTGGAAGAACTGGAGCACGCGCTGTCGCGTGGCGCTACAATTTACGCCGAATTGGTCGGCTACGGTGCCACCTCCGATGGCCACGACATGGTTGCGCCATCGGGCGAGGGAGCGGTGCGTTGTATGCAACAGGCAATGTCTACCGTCGACGGTGCAATTGACTATATCAACGCCCACGGCACCAGCACCCCTGCCGGGGATATGCAGGAACTCAAAGCGGTACGCGAAGCCTTTAGCGGTGGCGCAGTACCCATGGTCGGCTCCACTAAATCATTATCTGGACACTCTCTGGGAGCGGCCGGTGTGCAAGAGGCCATCTACTCTTTACTGATGATGAATAACAATTTTGTGGCCGCTTCGGCGAACATTCAAAATCTCGACCCCGAGGCCGAGGGCCTGCCCATTGTTCGCGAGCGTCGCGACGATATAAAACTGCAACGCGTAATGTCCAACAGCTTTGGATTCGGTGGCACCAACGCATCGCTGGTCATACAGGCCTACTCGTGAAGCTGCAAGAGCTCTTTGGAGGGATCTAGAGCGTCTGTGTTCATGCGTTAAACTCGCTGAGTAAAATCACCTCCAACACATCGCCACGGACGACTGTCATGCCCGGGTAAAGGATAGCCAGGGCGTTACTCCAGCTCGCCGAACTCAAAACGCCAGAACTTTGATTTTGATGGACGTTGGCAACAACGTTGTCACCGTCTCTTTCAACCCGCACCCGCAAATACTCCTCTCTCGAACCTGGCCTGGGCCAATCGAAACCCGCCGCTACGGCTATTCGTAGAGGTGCGACATCGGCGACGCCCTGACAGCGCATCAAAAATGGCCTTACCAGCAGATTGAAGGTGACAAATACGGCGCCGGGATTTCCGGGTAAACCAAAAAACGGTACACCGGCAATGCTCCCGAAGGCCAGCGGCTTACCGGGTTTGATGCGTAGTTTCCATAGGTCCAGGGTGCCGCGCAGCTCTACCTGACTTTTAACGTGATCTTCCTCGCCCACCGAAACACCGCCGGTGGTGATAACGCAGTCGGCACTTTGCGCAGCCAGCTCCAATCTGTCGCCAGTGGCTTGGGCTGTGTCTGGAACAATGCCATAGTCGAGCATTTCAGCGCCCATTGACTGCAAAAGTCCGGCTAATGTGTAGCGATTGGAATTAAATATCTGGCCCGGCCGCAAAGCACCGGCGCCGGGTTCTACCAGTTCGTCCCCGGTGGACATAACAGCGACGCGTAAAGGTCGGCGCACGCTGACCGCATCCAGCCCCACAGATGCCAGTACGCCGAGATCTTGCGGACGCAAACGAGTACCGGCATTAAATACCACACTCCCCGCCTCGATATCCTGACCCCGCGCCCGAATATTCTGGCCCGGTTCGATCGTACCGCTGACCGCAAGCGTCGCTCCCTGCACCTGGCAATTTTCCTGCATTATCACGGCGTCCGCCCCGGGTGGCACAGGTGCACCGGTGAAGATGCGCGCGGCCGTGCCAGGCGCGACCTCGGTGCCACAGCTACCGGCAGTGATACGCTGGGTAATTTCCCGGGTGCTGTCGCCATCGGCGCTGCGCAGTGCATAACCATCCATGGCAGAATTATCATCTGGCGGCACGGCCACGGAAGCACATACCTGCTCAGCCAGAACACACCCCAGTGCTTTGCTAAGATTCCGGTGTTCGGGATCTTCGATTGTCTTTGCTCTTGCCAATATTGAGGCCAATGCCTCGGTCAGCGACGTGAGTGCCACTAATGCTGTCCGCTACGAGTACTGAGCACGCCTACAAAGTTACACGGACGGTGCCTGCCATTAAGCTGCTCGCAGATAATTCTATCCCATGCGGTGCGACAGGCGCCGGTAGATCCCGGCATAGAAAAAATGACCGTATTGTTCGCAAAGCCCCCAAGTGCCCGGGACTGAATAGTGGACGTGCCAATCTCATCAAAAGAGAGCTGGCGAAATAGCTCGCCGAACCCCTCGATGGCTTTGTCGAAGAGAACAGCCAAAGCCTCGGGGGTGGAATCCCGGCCGGAAAACCCGGTGCCGCCAGTAATGAGGATTCCCTGTATCGCCGGATCGGCTATCCAGGCGGATACCACCGCTCGAATTCGGTAGACGTCGTCTATCACAATTTGCTTGTCAACCAGTGCATGTCCGACGGCCACCAATGCCTCTGCAAGAAATCGTCCGCTGCTGTCCTCGGCTTCACCGCGCGTATCAGAGACCGTCAATACGGCTAACCCAAGCGTTTCCCTGGCTTCGTCAGATGCTTTGCTCATTAATCGTCTCCGGATTGATGTGGTCGGGAAGCTCGCGCCCATATATCTGCTGCACCAACGCCACCACACTGGCGCGCCAGGGCATTTGCTTGATGCCAAATGTGTGAAATATTTTGGTGCAGTTAAGCTCCCAACGCGACATCCGCGCCAGGTCGCCGCGACGTTGTAATTGTACGAACTCGTCATCGAGTTTGGAAAACTGGGAGGCCGTCGCCAGCACCACTTCTGCCAGTTCATAGCAAGTGGTGAGGTCGGAACTGCAATAGTGATAGCAACCCCAGGGTTCGATATCACAGGAAAGCTGATCCACTATCGCCGCCAGTACGCGGGCGACATCGTGTGCCGGCACGGGACAGCCGCGCCGGTCCTCGTGAAAGGTCACTGCGCCGCCAGACTGCAACTGCGACAACATAGCGGTCAGTGGATTGCGGCCGGCCCCGGCCAAAACCGTGGCCAGACGCAACACAATATGCCGCTCCGCGTCGGCCTCGATGACCGCCTCAGCGTCGGCAAGAAAACTTGAATTTGGTGTCACTCGGTCGGGTGGGTCGGCTTCCAGATAGCGCCGTTCCGAACTGCCATCAAAAATTGACGCACTGGAAAGATGAATAAAAGGACGCTCCTGCCGGCTACAGCCACGGGCCAGGTCTTGTAGTCGGGCCACGTCGTCTTCGGATAACTCGTCGCCGCCATCCAACATAGATTGCAGTCGAGCGTCGATGACCAAATCGCAGCCGGAGCGTTTTACTGCACGCTCTGCCTGGCGCGCGCTTTTCCAGAGTGAGCTACCGAAGTCAAAGGGAACAACGCTATGGCCACGATCGAGCAAGCAGTCGGAAACCGCCAGCCCAACCGGCGTATCAGCAGCGGTCAGCAGTACCTGCATTAGTGCCTCGCTTAAACAGCGCTCAAGCTAGAAGGGAATGTCATCATCGAAGTCATCGAAGTTGTTAGTGGGGGCTGCACCACTGTTCGGCGCTGATTGCTGGGCCGACTGCTGGTTGGATTGCTGGTTGGATTGCTGGTTGGATTGCTGGTTGGATTGCTGGTTGGGTTGTTGGTTGGATTGTTGGTTGGATTGCTGTGCCTGCTGACTTGGCGCCGGTCTTTGTGCCGGCTGCGTAGACGACTGTTGTGGTTGTTGATCCGGGTAGCCACCGCTCCCGCCCTGCCCGCCACTGCGACTGTCGAGCATCTGCATTTCGCTGGCAACGATCTCGGTGGTGTACTTGTCGGCCCCGGACTGGTCCTGCCATTTACGGGTGCGCAGCGAGCCCTCGATATAGGTTTTCGAGCCCTTGCGAAGATACTCACCGGCTATTTCTGCCAGGCGATTAAAGAAGACTACACGGTGCCACTCGGTGCGCTCCACTGGCTGCCCGGTTTGCTTGTCTTTCCAGCTCTCGCTGGTGGCCACCGTAATATTAGTCACCGCACCACCAGAAGGCATGAAACGCGTTTCCGGATCGCCACCGAGGTTGCCGATCAGAATGACTTTATTGACTCCTCTGGCCATAGCTTTCTCTCCTAAATAACTGAAATGTATAGAATATTTTTGATGCCAAGCCAATAAAAAATAAAGCGATAGCACGACTCACAAGTGTCGCATATTTACCAGAACTGTGGAAGCGTTGTGGGCCTCGACCTTAGTCTTGAGTGCACAACAAGGCAAAATTTTCGTGATCGAAGGACGCCTCATCAATCTTCAGATAGGCCACTTGATCCGCGGCCACAATCAACAGCTCTTCCACGCCCACCAAAAGGGCAAGAGAATCGGCCCTGCGTTGAAATTCTTCGGCTGAGCCCGGAAAAGAAAACACTAGGTTGCCAAGGTTTCTCGGCTCTTTCATGGATGCCGCATAGACCGCCCAAATCAACGCCATTCCGGCACAAACCGAAAAAAGTGCTTGCTGACCAGAAGTCTGAACTATCCAACCGCCCATTGCTCCACCGGCAAATGCGCCCATGAACTGGGCAGTTGAATACACGCCTAGCGATGTTCCCCTGCCGCCGGCGTAAACCGTCTTGCTTACCAGCGATGGCAGGGTAGCTTCGAGATAGTTGAACCCGCCGAAAAAAATCAGCAACGTGACAAAGCAACTGACGATGGTCCAATGGCCCAGCGCCAGCGTGGCTTGTGCTGCGCCAATCATACAGACAGCCGCTACAAACATGAGTCGCACGCGGCGCAGGCGCTCGGCGAAAATCATCATCGGCACCATGATAGCCAAAGATAACAACAGCGTAGATAGGTACATCCAGGCGTGGTCTTCACGCGGCAGTGCCAAAGACGATTCAAAGATGACGGGCAGATTCAAAAAGCTCGCCATTAAAATAAAATGCAGTGCAAAAACACCGCAGTAGAGCCGTTGTAGTTGTCCGTCTGCGAGACTGCGGCCCAACAGCCCCGGCACTGTGGTGGTCTCTGCATGTGCTGCCCAGCTTACCTCGGCGGTCGGCACTGCAAAGGTGACAATTGCCAGACCGATACCGGCCAGCATAGCGGTCAAGGTAAAAACACCGGACAGACCGAACCACGACGCCACAACCGGCCCCAATACCAAGGCGATACAGAAAGACAAACCGATACTCATGCCGACAACGGCCATTGCCTTGGTGCGCTGCGAGTCCCGGGTGAGGTCGGCCAACAGCGCCATAACCGTACTGGCTATAGCGCCCGCGCCCTGCAGGGCGCGACCAGCGATAATCCCCGTGGTTTGCTCAGCTGTGGCGGCCAGCACGCTACCAGCGGCAAATAATAGTAGCCCCATAACAATGACGGGCTTGCGTCCGATGCGATCGGAAAGCAAGCCGAAGGGTACTTGCAACAGCGCCTGCGTCAGGCCATAGGCACCCAGCGCGAGCCCCACCATCAGCGGCGTACTGCCGGGCAGATCGGCTGCATAGGTCGCGAGCAGCGGCAACACCATAAACAAACCCAGCATCCGAAAGGCATACAAGGCCCCCAACGACAGAACTGCCCGCCGCTCCAGTGCATTCATTTTATGGTTGGTGTCCAAACTTAAAAAAATCTCGTGAAATTCTCGGGCGGCATGTTAGCAGTTTACTTCATTTTATTACACGCCTGAGGGCTACCCGGAGCGAAAGTTACCTATCGATTGCAGTCGACCGTTACGCCCCGGGGCAATTACTCGTATACTGCGCGGTTTAGCCCGAGACAAGGACAAGCATGGACCAGATCGTCGTACGCGGAGCCCGCACCCACAACCTTAAGAATATCGATGTGGATATCCCCCGGGATAAACTGGTGGTTATCACTGGTCTATCTGGGTCCGGGAAATCTTCGCTGGCATTCGACACGCTATACGCTGAGGGCCAGCGTCGCTATGTGGAGTCGCTGTCGACCTATGCGCGGCAGTTTTTGTCGATGATGGAAAAACCCGACATCGATCACATCGAGGGTTTGTCGCCGGCCATTTCGATTGAACAGAAGTCTACCTCGCACAATCCGCGTTCGACGGTTGGCACCATCACAGAAATTTACGACTATTTACGCTTGCTGTTCGCCCGGGTGGGAGAACCGCGCTGCCCCACGCACAACGCTCCGCTGCAGTCGCAGACTGTGAGCCACATGGTCGACGCGGTATTGGCCTTGCCAGAGGGCGAACGCCTGATGCTCATCGCACCGGTAGTGCGAGAGCGCAAGGGTGAGCACCTGCACATTTTTGAAGAGCTTCGTGCCAACGGCTTCGTCCGCGCTCGTGTCGATGGCATTGTCACCGACCTCGACGACCTACCCGAGCTCGACAAAAAGAAGAAACACACCATCGAGGTTGTGGTCGACCGTTTTAAGGTACGCGCTGACATCTCCACGCGACTGGCGGAATCATTTGAGACCGCCCTGGGTTTAACAGACGGCCTGGCAGCAATTTCTTACATGGACGGTGGCGCCGCCGACATCCTCTTTTCATCGCTGTTTGCCTGCCCCCAGTGTGGCCATAGCATTAACGAACTCGAACCGCGGCTATTCTCCTTTAACAACCCTGCCGGCGCCTGTCCCGGCTGTGATGGTTTAGGCATTAAACAGTTTTTCGACGAGGCGCGGGTTCTGGTTCATCCGGAAGCCAGCCTTTCCGAGGGCGCCATACGCGGGTGGGACAGACGCAGCGTGTACTACTTCCACATGCTGACATCCCTGGCGACTCACTACGAGTTTGATATCGACACACCCTTTCTCGAACTCAAAAAGAAGCATCGGGACATTATTCTCTACGGCTCGGGCCGCGAGGAGATATCGTTCTCCTATATCAATGACCGGGGCGATGTGTTCAAACGTACCCACACTTTCGAGGGCATCATCCCGAACTTGGAGCGCCGCTACCGCGACACCGAGTCGCAATCGGTGCGCGATGAACTCAACAAATATGTTGCCAGCCAGCCCTGCCCGGACTGCAACGGCACGCGCCTGCGCGAGGAGGCACGCAACGTTTTTCTGGAAGACCAAACCCTGCCGGAACTGACCGCCCTCCCCGTCGCCGAAGCTCTCGAGTACTTTGAGCAGCTCAACCTCGAGGGACGACGCGGCGCGATAGCAGACAAAATACTCAAGGAGCTCCGAGCCCGCTATCGCTTTCTCTACGATGTTGGCCTCAACTACCTGACCCTCGACCGCAGCGCAGAAACACTCTCCGGTGGCGAGGCACAGCGCATCCGTCTCGCCTCCCAAATTGGCGCGGGATTGGTAGGCGTCATGTACATTCTCGACGAGCCATCAATTGGTCTGCACCAACGGGACAACGAACGTCTGTTGGCGACATTGACCAACCTACGCGACCTGGGCAACACCGTTATTGTGGTTGAACACGACGAAGAAGCCATTCGCAGTGCCGACTACATCATCGACATCGGCCCCGGCGCAGGCGTCCACGGGGGCGAAGTGGTTGCCGCGGGACAGCTGGAAGACATAACCGGGTCGTCGGCCTCGCTCACCGGCAAGTATCTCTCTGGAGAGCTGTCCATTGCGGTCCCCAGCCCCCGGACTCCGATCGACCCCAATCGTATACTCAGCATTACCGGCGCCTCCGGTAATAACTTGAAATCTGTCGATCTCGATATTCCCGTGGGCTTAATGACCTGTGTAACCGGGGTATCGGGCTCGGGTAAATCCACCTTGATCAACGCTACTTTGTACCCCATCGCCGCCACCGAACACAACGGTGCCACGACCTTGCGAGCCGCACCCTACGAAACCATCACGGGTTTGAACCACGTCGACAAATGTATCGATATCGACCAGAGCCCCATCGGCAGAACACCGCGCTCCAACCCGGCCACCTACACGGGAATTTTTACGCCGATACGCGAACTCTTCGCCGGCACTCACGAAGCCCGCTCGCGCGGCTATAAACCCGGCCGATTCAGCTTTAATGTCAAAGGCGGTCGCTGCGAGGCCTGTCAGGGCGACGGCGTAACCAAAGTTGAGATGCACTTCCTACCCGACATCTATGTCTCTTGCGATATCTGTCGCGGCAAGCGCTATAACAGAGAAACCCTGGAAATCCGCTACAAGGGCAAGAATATCTACCAGGTGCTGAGTATGACCGTGGAAGATGCTTTGGGGTTTTTTGAGGCGGTACCTACTATATCCCGCAAAATTCAAACCCTGATCGATGTCGGCCTGTCCTACATTCGTCTCGGGCAGTCGGCCACCACCTTGTCGGGCGGCGAGGCCCAGCGTATCAAACTATCGCGCGAGCTTTCCAAGCGAGACACGGGCAGCACCTTGTACATTCTGGACGAGCCGACCACTGGCCTGCACTTCCACGACATTGGCCAGTTACTGCAAGTGCTTCATCGCCTGCGAGATCACGGCAATACCATCGTTATCATCGAACACAATCTGGATGTGATCAAAACAGCCGACTGGTTGATCGATCTGGGACCAGAGGGCGGTAGTGGTGGCGGTGAAATAATCGCTACTGGCACACCTGAGGACGTCGCGCAGATGGACTCCTCACATACCGGCAGATTTTTGCGTCAGGTACTGCCCGAGGTAAATCTGATGAACGAGAAAACTGATCCGCCCAAAGCTAAAAAGCCCAGTGCGAAACAGTCTACAAAGAAAGTCGCTTGAAAATAGCTTCTGGTATGCAGCGAATAATCAGCATCACGTAGCGCCAGAACCAGGGCAGGTAGGCAACGTTCTGCTTGCGATCAATGGCTCGCTCGATACCCATGGCAATCTGTTCAGGAGTGGCCCACAGCGGGCCGCCCTTGGGTAGACCTGCAGTCATGGGCGTGTCGACAAACCCCGGCTTGATGGTCACCACGTGCACCCCACTGGCAGCCAGGCGATTACGCAAACCCTGAGTGAACACACTAACGGCGCCTTTAGCTGCGCCGTAAACATAATTTGATTGGCGCCCGCGATCACCCGCCACCGATGAAATAACGGCAATCGTTCCGTAAGCCTGTTTTTCAAGGCGCGGCGCCAACAGCGTTAGCAAAGAGATGACGCTGAGTGTATTAGTTTCAAATTCCGCCAGCGTCACGGCAAAAGAAGCGGCGCTGCTACCCTGGTCCCCCAGGCTCCCGTGCGCGATCAACACCATCTCCAGGCCACCCAGTGCTTCGCTGGCGCGCTCCAACAACCCGGCGTGGGAGGCGTAATCCGCAGCGAGAAAAGAGTCCATGGTCACCGCACTTGCACCGCGTATCTCCAGATCCTTGGCTATTAAAGCAAGATGTTGCTGATCCCGAGCCACCAGGTGAATAGCGCAACCCCGTTCCGCATAGCGGCGGGCAGTAGCGGTAGCAATGGCCGAACAGGCGCCAATTATCAGTAGCTTATTCATCTAACAGCCTCTGGGACATAAGCGAAGCAATGGCTCGGTCGCGAAAAGGGGCAAAGGCCGACCAACCCGGGTAGGCGCGTCTGAAACTTTCTCGACTCATATGGGCGTCCTTGGCCGGATAAATAGCACCGCCTGCCGACACCACCGTTTGTTCCAGCGCCTTCAGTAATTGTTCGCTGCGTTCGCCGCGCCAGGGTATATCGAGCGCCAGTGTGGTGCCCTCGCGTGGGAAGGACAAAAGCCCCGGAGAGAGCAGCGCTCCGAAGGTTTTTAACACCACCAGAAAAGAGCCATCCCCCACCATCGCCACCCGCTCTAGTAATTCTGCAATAGCCGACTCGGATTCGGCTTTTGGTACCACGCATTGAAACTGTCGAAACCCGGCGCGACCGTAGATACGGTTCCAGTTGCGAATGCCGTCCAGAGGAAAGAAAAAGGACTGCATTGCCTGAGTCGACTCCTTCGAAGGCGTGCGCTGGCGATGATAATAAGCGGCATTGAATGCGCGCAGTGTGTAGCGATTGATCAGCGAAACCGGCAGTTGCACCGGCACCGCGAGTTTCGAGCCCCCTTTGGGATAAACCAGCTTACCCGCCACTGGATTGGCGCGTATAAAGTGCCCGCGACCAAGCTGCTCGCCTCGCGCCAGGCAATCTACCCAGGACACCGTGTATTCAAAATGTTCGTCGGATTCGGCGGCGAGACTAAAAAAATCGCGCAGGTGCGCAAACTTGATCGTTTCGGTCTGCAACTCACTGCCGGTAATCCGTTGCAATTGGAGCTGCGCCGCCATAACGACTCCGGTCAACCCAAGACCGGCGATGGTCGCGGCAAACCAATCGGCATTCTCTGTTGGCGAGCAGTGCAATAGTTCGCCTTGACTGCGCTGTAGCTCCAGGCTTCGCACGTGGCGGCCAAAGCTCCCCTGGCGGTGGTGGTTTTTGCCGTGTATGTCGTTGGCGATAGCGCCGCCCACCGTGACGTAACGCGTCCCAGGCAGCACGGGAAGCATCCAGCCCCTGGGCACACAAAAACTGAGAATGTCGTCGAGCGTCACACCAGCTTCACAGCTTAAGACACCCTGTTCGGGGTCAAAGTCTAAAAACTTATCGAGCCGCAGGGTAACTAATTGCCGGCCATTGGCGGCGAGACCGCAATCGCCATAACTGCGCCCATTTCCGCAAGCCAGGCCCGCCTGTACTCGCCCTGGGCGCGCTAACGCCGGCTTCACCTCCGACGCCCAACTTACCACGGTTTCTGACTGTGATTTCGCGGGTAAACCGCCCCAGGATCGCATCAGACCGCCAGGTAAAAAAGCAGTGCCAAAGCGCCGGCGCTAAGGAGACTGACTGCATCCTTAACCGCAAACACGATAGGGTCTTCGTGCATACGGCCGCGGTGAGCCGAGAACCACATATGGCTGATCCAAAACAATAAGACCGGGCAGACAAACCACAACACCTCCCGAGCGCTGTACATTTGCATAACCACATCGCTATTAATATAAAGCGCCATCACCACCACCGAGCTGTAACCACTGGCTGCACCCAACGTCGATAGAAAGCCGGCATCCCGGGTCGAATACCCGCGTCCGGATACGGCTATAGCACCGCCATCCTCGGGTACTTCCAACAACTCTGCGTAGCGCTTAAGTAGCGCCAGGCTCATAAAAATAAACATGGAAAATGCCAGCAACCAAAAACTGACGACGAGCCCTACCACAGCCCCCCCGGCGATGATGCGCAGTGTATACAACATCGCCAGCGTTAATACATCAACGATAACGATGCGCTTGAGCACCAGCGAGTAACCGCAAGTGAGGATAAAGTACAAAGCCGTAACCTGAATAAATGCCACGGGTTGTTGGGATAGCATCAGCACCACAATCAACAACAGCGAGGGCGCCAGGAACAGGCCGCTGAACACCGACAGCGCGCCACTGGCAAAGGGCCGCCGACACTTGCTGGGGTGACGTCGATCGTTGGGTAAATCCATCAGGTCGTTGATGACGTATACAGCGCTTGAGCACAAACTGAACGTCAGGAATGCAAATACAACAAGCGGCAATAACTCCGCAGCACCTTGGTTGTGGGCGAGTATCAACGGGATGAACAGCAGCAGGTTCTTCAGCCACTGGTGGACGCGAAGAGCGCGCAACCAGACCTTAAACCCGGCCGCTGGCAGGCTAAACACCTCGTCAAAACGGGTGTGCCTGGACAGGCGCTGCAAAGTGCCTGGCGCTGCTACCACCAGACTATGCCGCGCACTCGCCCAGACCGGGATGTCCGCGCTGCTATTGCCGAGGTAGTCATAGCCCCCCTCGCCGTACTCGGTGACCAGCGCTGTGCGCTTATGCTCCCGGGTAAGGTTGCACAGCCCATCGCTGGCCATAACCCGGTCAAATATTTGCAGGTGCTCGGCAATCGGCTGTGCCAGTGCGCTATCGGAGCCGGTGGCGAGAATAAGCGTGCGCCCGGCGGATTTTTCCAGCTGCAGTCGCTCCAGCACCTCGCTATTGTAAGGTAGCGTTACGGCGTCTACTTGAACTCTTGCCGCCAGTTCGCGCTTGAAGCGGGCCCTACCCTGTAATAGCCACACTGGCATAACGAAAATCAACAGCAGGTTTTTCTTCAATACCGCCAGAAGAGATTCCACCATCATATCGGTGTTTAACAAAGTACCGTCGAGATCGACGATAAGGGGAGTGGATTGATCCGTCATGCGCTACTATTCTTCTCATTATAATCGCGGATTGGGCGCCAAATGCCGGTAATCCAGAAGCGTGCATTTTAACCCCTGTGGGCCGAGATTGCTCAGGATAAAAGAGCTTTGCAATCTGACTCCTATGGGTATAAAATGCGGCCCCTTTACTGCCCACCTGTCCTGCTTCAGACAGTCTGGGGAAAATAGAAACTGACTTAAAATCAACAGGTTAATGAATGCCCGCAATCAAATTGAAAGAAAATGAGCCCTTTGACATTGCCCTGCGCCGCTTTAAGCGCTCGTGTGAAAAGGCTGGAATACTCGCCGAGGTACGTCGTCGCGAGCATTACGAGAAGCCCACCACAGTGCGCAAGCGTGCTGGTGCCGCTGCAGTTAAGCGCCACTTGAAGAAGCTTTCTCGCGAAAACAAGAAGCGCGTTCGTCTCTATTAAGGGCGCGTCCACCACTCAAATCCCGCAACCCTTATTGGGTTGCAAGCAAGGCTCCCCCCCATGAGCAATACCCCGCTGACCCAGATCATCAAGGCCGACATGAAAACGGCCATGAAGGCCAGGGACAAGGAAACGCTGGGTACTATTCGGCTGATTTTGTCGGAGTTCAAGCGTATCGAAGTCGATGAGCGCATCGAAGTGGACGACACCCGTGCCCTCGCCGTTCTCGATAAAATGATTAAACAACGCCGCGATTCAGAACAGCAATTTCTCGATGCTGGCCGCACCGAACTCGCCGCTCAAGAGACCATGGAAATCGCCACCATTCAGGGATATCTTCCCAGCCAGCTCAGCGCAGCGGAAATCGCAGCGCTCATCCAGCAGGCTATCGCCGAAACCGGCGCTGAGGGTATGCAAGGTATGGGACAGGTTATGGCCATACTGAAGCCCCAACTGCAAGGACGGGCCGACGTCGGCGCGGTTAGCCAACAGGTCAAACAGACGCTCACCAGCTAGGCCCGGACTCGTCGATGGCAGGCCGCATTGCACAAACATTCATTGATGACCTTCTCGATCGACTCGACATTGTCGATGTCATTGATCGCCGGGTAAAACTGAAAAAAAGCGGCAAGAACTATAGCGCCCGCTGTCCCTTTCACGACGAAAAAACCCCCTCGTTCAGCGTCAATCCCGACAAACAGTTTTTCTACTGCTTTGGCTGTGGCGCCGGTGGCAATGCCGTTGGCTTTGTCATGGACTACGAGAACATCGACTTTCCCCAGGCGGTAGAAAACCTCGCCTCGCACGCGGGGCTTCAAGTTGTTCGAGAGCAACAAAGCAGTAACGAGGTGGCACGCCAGGAAAAGCGCAGCGGTCTGTACCCCATCCTCGAACAAGCAGCCAATTACTACATGTCCCAGCTACGCCGCCACCCTCAGGCCGAGCGCGCCAAGGACTACCTGAAAGGCCGCGGACTGACCGGACAGGTCGCACAAAACTACAAGGTTGGTTACGCCCCACCGGGCTGGGACAATCTGCTGAGCGCACTTGCCGGAGACAGCAAAAGTGCAGACTTCGAAGCCCAGGTATCACTACTGATGCAGGCCGGCCTCATCATTGAGAACGAACAGGGTCGTCGCTACGACCGCTTTCGTGACCGCATTATGTTCCCCATCCGCGACCAACGCGGCCGGGTTATTGCCTTCGGCGGACGAGTGATGGGCGACGACAAGCCTAAATATCTTAACTCGCCCGAGACCGATGTTTTCCACAAAGGCCGCGAGCTCTACGGCCTGTTTGAAGCCAGGAAAGCCGAGCGCCAACTGCGCAAGGTTCTCGTCGTCGAAGGCTATATGGATGTCATCGCACTGGCCCAGCACGATATCAACTACGCCACCGCAACCCTGGGTACGGCGACCAGCGAGCAGCACCTGGAACGCATCTTTCGCATGTGTCCCGAGGTAGTGTTTTGCTTCGATGGCGACGAGGCCGGTCGCAAGGCAGCTTTCCGGGCGCTGGAGTGCGCGCTACCAACCCTGACCGACGGCCGCGAAGCCAGGTTCTTGTTTCTGCCAGATGGCGAAGACCCCGATACCTTGGTACGCAGCGAGGGAACTAACAAATTTTTGGAGTTGATGGGCCAGGCCACACCTCTGGAAGACTTTTTGTTCAACAGCCTGGCCGTGGAGTTAGACTTACAGTCTTCCGCGGGACGCGCACGACTGAGTAAGGCAGCGCTGCCACTAATCGAACTGATACCCAAGGGTGTTTACAAACAGCTGGTCTACCAGGCGCTGGCTGAGCGCACGGGTATGGCTGTCGCAGACCTGCTGAAACTGGTGGAAACCATACCCACCTACCAACCGCCGCCCGTACCTGTACCAGAGACGTCAAACCTGCCCGAGATGCAGCCCATCAAACGGGAGCCGCTGCCCGCCGATTCACGCCAACGCCCCACTGCGTTTAACAATATGGCTGAATCTGCCATCGCCTTGTTGCTGCACTACCCCCACGTGGCACGTGCCCTGCCGGTCGATACATCGCTGCACGGTATTGACGACGATGGCGTAGAATTTCTGCGCAACATTTTAGAGTTACTGCGCAAACGCCCCGACAGCAACACGGCCACCTTGATGGGTTATTGGCACGGCACACCCCAGGGGGAACTGCTTAACCGGCTCGCCGGCCAGGAAAACCTGATACCCAAAGAGGGCGTCGAGGAGCAGTTTACCGACGTCGTAGCCCATTTGGGCCAGCTACCGGATCGAGAAAACATCGCCTCATTAGTCGACAAAATGAAAGACGCCAACTACGCTGATTTGAGCGAAAATGACAAACTCCAACTGCAACGCCATTTTCAACAAAAAAAACGGCAGGAACCAAACAAGAGTCAATAAGTTTGCCACCCCGGTGTATTGTCACAAGCACCTGATTATCAGGCCATTTGTGCTATCGCCAAAGCGTAATTATGGGTATAATGCGCGGCTATTTTTTGTCGCCACAATTTAAGGGTCATCAATACATGAGCGAAGCGGTGAAACAACAGTCTCGACTCAAGGATCTTATTTCCAAAGGCAAGGAACAGGGCTACCTGACCTATGCTGAGGTTAACGATCACCTCCCCGAAGACATCTCCGATCCGGACCAAGTTGAAGACATCATTCAGATGATCAACGACATGGGGATCAAGGTGTTCGAGGTTGCACCCGATGCCGAGACGCTGTTGATGACAGAGGGCGACAGCTCAGCTGATGATATCGCCGCGGCAGAAGCAGCAGCCGCACTGGCCGCGGTAGAAACCGAAGCCGGGCGCACCACCGACCCCGTGCGCATGTACATGCGCGAAATGGGTACGGTAGAGCTATTGACCCGGGAAGGCGAAATTGTTATCGCCAAGCGGATCGAAGAAGGTATACGCGAGTTGCAGGCAGCCCTGGCCTGCTACCCCAATACCGTGCAATTGATACTCAACGAATACGATAAAGTTGCGGCTGAAGAGAAAAAGCTCTCCGACATCCTCATCGGTTACCTCAATCCTGAAGATAATGTCCCCGCTGCAACCCAGGCTGGTGCGAACAACAACGCAGCTGCGGCTGCCGCAGCTGCCGCAGCCGCAGTTCCTGGCGCGCCTGCGAAAGTTGAAGAAGAGGAAGAAGTCGACACTGGACCGGATCCGATAGAGGCCAAAAAGCGCTTCTCGGCCATTCGTCGTCAGCTAAACAAGTCCAACAAAGTCATCGCCGCCAAGGGTCGTTCCAGTAAGGAAGCGCTAAAGGAACTGTTCAAGCTTGGCGAGGTGTACAAATATCTGAAGCTGGTGCCTCGCGTTGCCGACCCCATCACGCTGTCGGTTCGCGCCACGCTGATCGAAATACGCGATAACGAACGTGAAATTATTCGCCTGTGTGTCAAAGTCTCCAAGATGCCTCGCAAAGAATTCATCCAAAGTTTTCAGGAACACGAAAGCGATGCCAAGTGGCTGCCCAAGCTTATCAAAGGCAAGCACGATTACTCGGCATCTCTGGACAGCGAGAAGGAAAATATCCTGCGCCACCAGCGCAAGATTCGCGATATTGAGAACTTATTGGATCTCAACGTCACAGAAATCAAAGAGATCAACCGCCGCATGTCCATGGGTGAAGCCATGGCCCGACGCGCCAAGAAGGAAATGGTAGAGGCCAACCTGAGACTGGTTATCTCCATCGCCAAAAAGTACACCAACCGTGGCCTGCAATTCCTCGACCTGATTCAGGAAGGCAACATCGGCCTGATGAAAGCCGTCGACAAGTTTGAGTATCGCCGCGGTTACAAGTTTTCGACCTACGCTACATGGTGGATTCGCCAGGCCATAACCCGCTCAATTGCGGATCAGGCGCGCACCATCCGAATTCCTGTCCACATGATTGAGACCATCAATAAACTCAACCGTGTATCCCGGCAAATGCTGCAGGAGATGGGTCGCGAACCCACCCCTGAGGAACTGGGCGAACGCATGGAAATGCCTGAGGACAAAGTCCGCAAGGTACTAAAAATTGCCAAGGAGCCCATCTCGATGGAGACCCCAATTGGCGACGACGAAGATTCTCACCTGGGCGACTTTATCGAGGATGGCACCATCTCCTCGCCGATTGAGTCCGCCACTGGCGAAGGCTTGAATGAGTCCACCAAGGACGTGTTGGCGGGCCTTACCGCTCGCGAAGCCAAAGTTCTGCGTATGCGCTTTGGTATCGACATGAATACCGACCACACGCTGGAAGAAGTCGGCAAGCAGTTCGATGTTACCCGCGAACGGATTCGGCAGATTGAAGCCAAAGCGCTGCGCAAGCTGCGTCACCCATCGCGCTCCGATCACCTGCGGAGTTTCCTGGACGATTAACCCGCACTGGCGGGAACCGCTATACTGACGCCTGGGAAATAGTGATAAAGGCAGCGTCATGCTGAATATGAATTTTGCGAACCAGGTCGTTATCGAAACGGCACAGCAGGAGTGGGTAACCAGCCCCATGGCCGGGGTATGGCGTAAACCACTGGCGCGCGAAGATGCCGAGCGTGGGCACGCCACCAGCATCGTCCGCTATGAGCCCGGCGCAAGCTTCAGCGCACACGACCACCCATTGGGGGAAGAAATTCTGGTGCTGGAAGGCACTTTTTCCGACGAAACCGGCGACTACCCCGCAGGAACCTACTTCCGCAACCCCGAGGGATTTCGGCATGCGCCCTTCAGCAAAGAAGGCTGCGTGCTGCTGGTTAAACTGCACCAATTTCTGAATAGCGATAACAAGCACGTGGTGGTAGATACCGCCACAGCTCAATTCGGACCCGGCATTGGCAACCTTGAAGTGCTACCCCTGCACCAGCACGAAGGCGAGCACGTCGCGTTAGTGCGCTGGCCACAAGGCGAGCAATTTCAGCGTCACAAGCATTTCGGCGGTGAGGAGATATACGTCATCAGTGGAGAGCTTATTGATGAGCACGGCCGCTATCCGGCGGGAACGTGGATTCGTAGCCCCCATATGAGTGAACACCATCCCTATGTGGAAGAAGAGACATTGATCTGGGTAAAAGTGGGGCACCTCGACCCATCCGCAACAACCTCCTGATCACTCCCATTGAAAATCTCTCATCAGTTTATCGCGGTGTTGGTGGCCTTTATCTGGGGCACCAACTTTGTCTTTATCCGCTATGGTCTGGATGAACTGGGTCCGTTTACCTTCGCGGCACTCCGCTTTATGTTGGTGGCGTTTCCGCTAGTACTTATTTTTCCCAAGCCCCAAACCTCCTGGCTGAGCCTGGCCAGTTACGGATTGTTTATCGGCTTTGGTCAGTTCGGCGCGCTTTACTGGGTTATGCAGGACAACATCTCACCCGGGCTGGCGTCTTTGATACTGCAAATGCAGGTTTTCTTCACGGTACTGCTGGCGTTCCTACTGATTGGAGAGAAGATAAAACGCCTACAGTTAATTGCATTTATTTTGTCCTTTTTCGGCCTGGCGCTCATTTATATTTACACCGACGGGCAAACAACTCAGCTGGGCCTTACGGTAGCCCTGCTCGCAGCGGCAAGTTGGGCTTGCGGTAATATAGTGGTGAAAAATGCAGGGGCAATCGACATACTGGGTTTTCTTGTCTGGTCCTCCCTGTTCTCAATACCCCCGCTCGCCCTAATGGCCTGGTATTTCGAAGGGTTGGAAGGCATCGCGCAGAGCCTCACACAAGCCAGTTGGAAGGCGTGGTTCGTGGTCCTCTGGCAGAGCCTCGGCAACACCATCATTGGGTACGGCCTTTGGAACATGTTACTCAATCGCTATTCTGCTGCCACCGTGACGCCCTGGGCGCTACTGGTGCCCGTTTTTGGCATGTCTGCATCTGCGGCGCTATTGGCCGAGCCCATGGCTTGGTGGAAGCTTACGGCCATGTTCCTCATCTGCGCTGGACTGGCACTCAACATGTTTGCTAACCGACATTAGCGACAGTACTCGCGTCACCCTCTGTTAAATGCTCTGCCAGCTTCTGCATAACATTTTCCAGATCTTGCTTCACTTCCGCATCTACCACAGCCCTGTTTTCAATACTGAAATTGTCATAAAAGCTGGGGACCGAAAGACTCGCGATTACATTGGCACCGAAATGAGGTGCTGCGCTCAGCGCCGTGCCCAACATATTGGCACCACCACCGCTTCCAGGTGACGTGGACAGGTATACGACAGGTTTTTGCTGGAAGACCGATCTATCGATGCGTGAAGCCCAGTCAAACAGGTTTTTGAAAGCTGCCGTATAAGAACCATTGTGCTCGGCAAAAGATATGACCAGCGCATCGGCTGCGGCCATTCTCGCGCGGAAGGCGTGGGCCGCTGGAGGCTGACCCAACTCCTGCTCCCGGTCTTCGCTGTACAGTGGCATTTCATAATCGGCGATAGACAGTTGTGAAACATTAGCCCCCACCACCAGATTTGCCGCATACACTGCCAGCATTTGATTGATTGATGCCGTCTTACTACTCGTGCCAAAGGCTAAAATGTTCATTGCTGTTCTCCTGCTAGTCCATTAACTCGATGCGTTGCGCCGCGCCGGGATGTCGCTGAGATATTCTACAAACTCTACCTCGAAACCATCCGAATCGATATAGTACACATTTTTACGCCACTGCTCGTCGGCACCGTCTTTGTCGACGGAAAAGCCTGCCGCCTCCATACGTTTAATCAACGCATCCAGATTAGTGATGACGAAAGCAAAGTGAGCCAGCCCGGGTTGATGCCCACCCAAACCCCGAGCTTCACCAACCCCATTGTCGTTGAAAGTGAGGTACTGGTGATCATCGCCGAAATGCACCCACTTACGGGGTTTTCCGGACCACAGGCCCTCCCCACTCTCGCGTACTTTCCAGTGGGGAAAAGCTCCCTGGTAGAAAGAAAGGGCTGCGGGAATATCCTTAACAACAAGGTTCAAGTGTTCAATGTAAATCATGATTTTTCTCCTGTGGGTTATTCTGAAACGGACTTTAATACCTCAAGTTAAGTTGAGGTAAAGTCCTTTTTTCACTAGTATTGAAAATAAATTGAAGGAGATAGCCATGGAAAGTTCGGGTTGGACAGTAGGCAGAGTCGCAAAGCGCAGCGGTGTAAAAGTCAGCACGCTGCATTTTTACGAACAAAAGGG
>JBLHKV010000014.1:0-25796 GCA_047618115.1 Halieaceae bacterium
CTCCTTACCCAGGCGACCAATATTGTGGGAGATGACGGCGTTGGCCGCCTTCAAAATGGTCGCCGTCGAGCGATAGTTTTGCTCTAATCGCACTGTTCTCGTTGCCGGGAAGTCGCTGGTGAACTGCTGGATGTTCTCGATTTTGGCGCCACGCCAACCGTAGATAGACTGGTCGTCATCACCTACGGCGACAAGTGGCATCGCCGAACCGGATCCGGCCAAAACCCGTAACCACGCATACTGAATGGTGTTGGTGTCCTGAAATTCGTCTACAAGCAGGTGTTGAAACCGTTGCTGATAGTGCTCAAGCAAATCGGGGTTGTTAAGCCATAACTCGTGGGCGCGCAGCAAAAGCTCGGCGAAGTCGACAACTCCGGATCTCGCGCAGCTCTCTTCATAAGCGCGGTAGACCCGCAACATGGTTTGCTGGAATATGTCATGGTGTATTTCTTGTATGTGGGCAGCTCTCAGCCCCTCGTCTTTTTGCCCATTGATATACCACTGCGCCTGCCGAGGCGGCCAGCGCGATTCATCGAGCTCCAGCTCCCTGCAGACCCGCTTAACTATCCGTAATTGATCATCGGAATCGAGAATCTGGAAGTTCTGAGGTAGACCCGCCGCGGACCAGTGGGTCTTGAGTAACCTGTGCGCCAATCCATGAAAGGTTCCAACCCACATGCTGCGAGTCGAAAACCCCAACATGTCCTCTATCCGCCCTCTCATTTCACGGGCGGCCTTGTTGGTGAAGGTGACAGCCAGAATGCCGTGTGGTGAAACACCTTCAGCCTGTATCAACCAGGCAATACGATGCACGAGAACGCGAGTTTTACCGCTGCCGGCGCCAGCCAGCACCAGAAGGTTACCGGGCGGACCGGCAACAGCCTCGCGTTGGGCAGCGTTAAGAGGGTCGAGAATTGCAGTTACATCCATCGCGCTATCTTAGCAAAATTGTTTCACTCAACCGTCACAGATTTTGCCAAATTTCGCGGTTGATCAACATCGGTACCGCGCAAAACCGCTACATGGTAGGCCAAAAGCTGTAATACCACGGTATAGATCACCGGGGTCAAAACTTCCGGACAGTGAGGAATCGCAATAACGGTAACACCGTCGGCATCTATAAAGCCGGCATCGGCATCGGCGAAAACATAAAGCTCACCGCCCCTGGCCCGAACCTCCTCCAGATTTGATTTCAGTTTTTCCAACAATTCGTTACCTGGAGCAACTGCGATTACCGGCATATCGCTATCGACCAACGCAAGCGGGCCGTGCTTAAGCTCTCCAGCGGGATAGGCCTCAGCATGAATATATGAAATTTCCTTGAGCTTCAGCGCGCCTTCCAAGGCGATAGGAAACATAATGCCGCGACCCAAAAACAACGCGTGGTGCTTCTCGGCAAATCGGCGCGATACTTGTTGAATGCGCGCGTCCAGCTGCAGTACCTGCAGAACCAAACTTGGTAGCGCGGACAAGTCGGCGGTCAAGTCCGGTA
The DNA here is from genome assembly GCA_047618115.1 of Halieaceae bacterium. Lineage (GTDB taxonomy): Bacteria > Pseudomonadota > Gammaproteobacteria > Pseudomonadales > Halieaceae > CALJGI01. The sequence goes on from JBLHKV010000014.1 coordinate 1,493, forward strand.
ACCGCTCAGTATTGTTGCCGCGCAGCCTCGCCAGTGTCAGAACCATAAGCAGCAGTGCCACCAATTGCGTGGTGAAGGCTTTAGTTGAAGCGACACCTATTTCCGTGCCAGCCTCAGTGATGAAGACCAGATCCGACTCTCGCGCCAGGGAGCTGTTGGCCACGTTGACTATGGCCATACTCGCCAAAAATTCGCCGGGCGCAGTATTCCGTAGAGCTGCCAGCGTATCCGCGGTTTCACCTGATTGCGAGATAGTCAGTAACAGGCGGCCCTTTTGGTGGGCGCGACGACGGTAGCGATACTCGCTCGCCACCTCGACATCACAATGTACTCCAGCGATGTCTTCTAACCAGTATCGCGCCACCAATCCAGCGTGGTAGCTGGTACCACAGGCAACTATTTGTATGCCCTCCAGGCCTGAGAATATTTTTTCCGCAGCAGGGTCAAAACCACCGGGCAACAAGCTGCCATCTTTGATACGACCAGCGACCGTATTGTTTATCGCCTCGGGCTGTTCGTAAATTTCCTTGAGCATGAAGTGTCCATACTCTCCCTTATCAGCGTATTCCATAGCGCGAGAGAGCTTTTCAATCGGGCGCGTCACTTTTTCCCCCGCGGTATCGTAAATAGTCAGACCGTCGGGTTGCACAACAGCGATGTCGCCTTCTTCCAAATATATAAATCGATCCGTTACCTGCCGCAACGCCAACGGGTCCGATGCAATAAAATTCTCGCCAATGCCAACGCCTATGACAAGCGGGCTACCGCTTCTTGCGGCGACGATGACCTCTGGCTCTGACTCGGCAATCAACGCCAGAGCGTAGGCCCCGTCCAGACGGGCCACAACGTCGGTAACCGCCGCCACCAGATTGCTCCCATTTTTCATCTGCTGGTGCACCAGGTGAACAACCACTTCTGAATCTGTCGCGGAGACGCATTGGTAGCCATCGGTTTCAAGCTGGGATTTCAGCGCTTGAAAATTTTCTATGATACCGTTGTGAACCAAGGCAACTTCCGCTCCAGACAGGTGGGGGTGAGCATTGGCCCGGCTAGGCTCACCGTGCGTCGCCCACCGGGTATGAGCGATGCCGGTGCGACCGGACAGTGGAGACCGCCGCTGTAATTCTTCCAGCGCTGCAACCTTGCCCTTCTCTTTACGAGATGCCAAGCGACCGGCGGAATCCAGTGTTGCAAGACCTGCCGAGTCATAGCCCCTGTATTCAAGCCGGCGCAGTCCTTCCAGCAATATTTCCGGTACTTCGCGCCGGGCTGCCGCTCCTACTATTCCACACATATTCTATCTGCCTATTTTGTTTCGTTGCCGGGTCGCCGCCAGTGCTTGATATTTCGCTGCTTTGCACGGCCAACCGCCAAACTACCCTTCGCAACCGGTTTGGTCAGCGTGGTTCCCGCCGCCACGAAGCCATCTTTTCCTATCTCAATCGGTGCCACCAATGTGCTGTTGGAACCAACAAAGGCGCCGTCACCTATACTCGTCCGGTACTTATTGACGCCGTCGTAATTGCAGGTAATTGTGCCTGCCCCAATGTTGACCCCACTGCCAAGGTCGCTATCCCCAATATAACTGAGGTGGCTAACCTTGCTGCCCTCACCGATTCGAGCGTTCTTGGTTTCCACAAAATTTCCTACCTTGGCTCCGTCTGCCAACTCGCTACCGGGTCGAAGCCGAGCGTAGGGTCCTACGCTACAATCCTGCCCTACCTGCGCCTCCTCCAACATAGAGTTAGCTTTAACCTCTGTTCCTACGCCTACACTGGAGTCGGAGATCACGCAGTTAGCACCAATTGTAACGCCGTCTCCGAGGGAGACGTCTCCACAAAAAACAACATTCACATCAATGGTTACATCCTTTCCACAGCGCAGGGAACCCCGTACATCCAATCTGGCCGGATCTGCCAAGGTAACGCCTTCCAACATGAGTTGCCGAGCATAGTTGAGTTGGTATTGCCGCTCCAGCTCAGCTAACTGTACTCGATCATTAATACCTCTGATCTCCCATAGTGCACCAGGTTGTACGGTGGCGATAACACAGCCCTCGTCCAATGCTGGCTCAAAGATATCAGGCAAATAGTACTCCTGCTGATCGTTGTCCGCTTTAACCTGCGGCAGCCAGCGCTGCAAATTCGCGGCTCCGGCAGCAATAACACCGGTATTTATCTCTTTTATCGCCCGCTGCTCGGGACTAGCATCGCGGTGTTCCATCACACCCCGCACAGCTCCAGTGTCGTTGCGTAAAATGCGACCGAGACCCGTCGCATCGTCTACCTCTGCGGTCAACAGCGCGACGCCACCTTCGGCGCTATTCAACAGCCTTTCGACCGACTCTAGTTGAATCAGAGGCACGTCCCCACAGAGCACCAAAACGAGGCTTTCGGGATTAACAGCCGGCAATGCCTGTAGCACCGCGTGGCCCGTTCCCAGCTGTTCCTCCTGGACAACCCAGCTCAGATCATCGCCGGGGAGGGCAGCACGTATTTCAGCCTCGCCGTAACCAACCACGACGTGGATTGCGCGAGGTTTTAGTGCTCGAGCCGTATCCACCACGTGACGCAACATCTCCTTCCCGGCGATCCGATGGAGTACTTTGGGCAGATTTGATTTCATTCGGGTACCTCGACCCGCTGCCAGTATAACGACCTCTATATTTACCTTACCGCTCAATTACCTTTACCCCCTCAGAATCAAAACAGGCGCCATCTGGGCCCAGCTCGAAATATGTCATCTAAAAAATTGACATAATTTTGATCAAAGCGAGTAGAATATAGTGACCTCAATTGAACACAACATCTTTTGTCACAATTAAAATGACAATATGCATTATCCAGCTCTAACCCAACTCGGGCTTTCCGAGCGCGAGATAACCATTTATCTTGCGCTGTTGAAAACCGGGCCCGCCTCGATTCGAGACATCGCCAGTAACGCGGGTATTAACCGGGGCACTACCTACGAAACGCTCAAGATATTGGCGACAAAAGGCATTGTCAGCTATTTTCCGAAGGGCAAACGCCGAGTATTTATGGCCGAGGATCCAGAGAGGCTGATTACCCTCGCCGAAAGCAAGCAACACGCTCTCGCCGAAGCGCTGGAACAACTCAAGCTGGAAGTAGTACCGGGGCTTAAGGACCTGAAGCCTGATTTCAGCCCGGGCAACGTTCGTTTCTATGAGGGGGATGACGGCGTCGAGTTGGTGTTACGCGACATTCTCAATTCTGCAGCTCAACTTCCCGGTAGGGAATACTCGGTAATTTCTACCAAAACACTACGCGAACACCTCTACAGACCATTTCCCAATTTCACCCGGCAACGGGTTAAAGCAAAAATTCAGGTGCGGGTGATTGCCGTGGGCGATGGTGGCGATGAAGCGGAGCTGGCGCAGCGAAAGTGGTTGCCAGCCGGCTCAGCGCAGGATGCTTCGTACATCGCCATCTACCCACCCAAAGTAGCAATCATCACTCTGGCGAGTTCAAATTACCCGGTTGTAGTGGTTATTGATTCCAAAGCGATGGCGGCAACACAGCAGTTGCTATTCGATACGCTTTGGCGGTTGATGTAGCGACTCGATGGAGAGCTAGCGAGCCTTCCTGCGAAGTTGCTGAATAGTCCGGAGTTGAGCCGCAGCCTCTGCCAGCTGGCTCGCTGCGCGGGTGTAATCGAACTCCCCACTTTGATTTTGCAGCGCTTCCTCAGCGAGCTTCTGTGCTTCTATCGCGGCGGCCTCATCCATATCGCCGGCACGCACTGCGGTATCGGCAAGAATAGAAATGACTCCGGGCTGAACTTCCAGGAACCCTCCGCTAACGTAGTAAACAAGTTCTTCGCCGCTATCCATCACAACCCGTACAGGACCAGGAATCAGCGAAGTTAACAGCGGCGCGTGGCCGTAGCCTATACCCAGTTCGCCAAGGGTTCCCGTGGCGACAATCATCACTGCCAGTCCTGAGAAAATTTCTTCCTCGGCACTTACAATGTCACAGTGTATGGTCATTGCCATTTTGATTGCCCTCTAATCAACGCGCTGCCTAAAGGCTTGCGGCCTTCTCGACCGCTTCTTCAATACCGCCTACCATGTAAAAAGCCTGCTCGGGAAGGTGGTCGTACTCACCGGCCAGCACTGCCTTGAATCCAGAGATAGTGTCCTTAAGGGATACATACTTGCCTGGTGAGCCCGTAAATACCTGGGCAACAGTAAAGGGTTGTGAGAGGAAGCGCTCTATTTTCCGCGCGCGGTTTACCGTTTGCTTATCTTCCTCGGAAAGCTCATCCATACCAAGAATAGCTATGATATCCTTCAATTCCTTGTAACGCTGCAGTACGTTCTGTACCCCTCGTGCCACGTCGTAGTGCTCCTGACCGATAATCAGAGGATCCAGCTGGCGCGATGTGCTATCCAGTGGGTCAACCGCAGGATATATACCCTTTGAGGCAATATCGCGACTCAAAACAACCGTGGAATCGAGGTGGGCGAAGGTGGTGGCTGGGGATGGATCGGTGAGATCGTCCGCCGGCACATAGACCGCCTGAACCGAGGTGATTGACCCCGTCTTGGTAGAAGTAATCCGTTCCTGCAACTGACCCATTTCCAGCGCCAGTGTGGGCTGATAGCCCACCGCCGAAGGCATCCGGCCCAGCAGCGCTGATACCTCGGTGCCCGCAAGTGTGTAACGGTAAATGTTATCGATAAAGAGCAGTACATCTTTACCTTCATCTCTGAACTTCTCGGCCATGGTCAGGCCAGTGAGGGCCACGCGCAGGCGGTTTCCGGGGGGCTCATTCATCTGCCCGTATACCATGGCCACCTTGGACTCAGTGGGAGTCTCGACGTTGACGACACCGGATTCCTGCATTTCAAAATAAAAGTCATTACCCTCGCGAGTTCGCTCGCCAACACCGGCAAACACCGATAAGCCGGCGTGTTCGATGGCAATATTGTTAATCAGTTCCATCATGTTCACGGTTTTACCGACACCGGCACCACCGAATAGCCCGACTTTACCACCCTTGGCAAATGGACAAACGAGGTCGATAACTTTAATACCGGTCTCTAACAACTCGTCAGAGGCAGAAAGTTCTTCATAGGCAGGTGGTGCGCGGTGAATCGCCATGCGCTCTTCTTCCCCGATCGGTCCTTTCTCATCGATCGGGTTACCCAGCACGTCCATAATACGGCCTAGCGTAGCCATACCAACCGGCACCATGATTGGCGCATTGGTATTATCGACGCTGAGACCACGGCTTATGCCCTCCGATGACCCCATAGCAATAGTGCGAACCACGCCATCGCCCAGCTGTTGCTGAACCTCAAGAGTCAGGCCCTTATCTGCTACAAACAAGGCATCGTAGACGCGCGGTACGCTGTCTCGTGGAAATTCCACATCGATAACCGCTCCGATGATCTGTACTATTTGACCGCTACTCATTTCCGGATCCTCTCACTTCAATTCAATGACCCAGGTCTGGTTTTTCACCAACCTGCATCGTTACTAACCAATGGCCGCTGCGCCGCTCACAATTTCAGACAATTCCTGGGTAATCGCAGACTGTCTGGCCTTGTTGTACACCAGTTGCAGGTCATCGATCAGATCGCCTGCATTATCTGTGGCGCTTTTCATGGCCAGCATCCGAGATGCCTGCTCACACGCGCCATTTTCTACAACGGCCTGATAGACCTGAGACTCAATGTATCGATTCAACAGGCCCTCCAATAATTCTTGGGCATCTGGTTCATACAGATAATCCCAGTGGTGCTTCATCTCTTTGCTGTCTTCAGCGGGCAAGGGCAGAATTTGCTCAACCATGGGGGTTTGAGTCATCGTGTTAACGAACTCGTTACCGGCCAGAAAAAGCTTATCTATAGTGCCGTCACTAAAGGCATCTAGCATCGTTTTGACACCTCCGATGATAGCGCTCACACCCGGGGCCTCGCCTATATCTCGGGTCGCCGCGGTAATGTTGCCGCCGTAGCTACCAAAAAATGCCGACCCTTTGGCTCCGATCAAACACAGGTCTACTTCGACACCCTGTTCGGCCCACCCCTTCATACTGGAGATGGTGGCCTTGAACAAGTTGGTGTTCAAGCCGCCGCAGAGGCCGCGATCCGTAGAAACAATAATGTAACCGACCCGTTTTACCTCGCGCTCGATCATGTATATATGACGGTACTCAGGGTTGGCGTTAGCAACGTGGCCTACCACGGCGCGCATGCGCTGCGCGTAGGGTTTTCCTACGGCCATACGCTCCTGTGCTTTGCGCATTTTGCTCGCAGCCACCATTTCCATGGCACTGGTAATCTTCTGGGTGCTCTGGATACTCGCTATTTTGGTACGAATTTCCTTGCCGACAGCCATCTATATTCCTCCTTAACCCTTGCGCAACCTAATCCCTACCAGGACTGGGTCGACTTGAAGGCCTCCAGGATGGACTTGAATTGAGCCTCAATATCATCGCTATAGCTTCCACCAGCGACGATGCTGTCCATCAAGTCCCCGTGCTCCGCCTGTACATACGACAACAGCGCTGCTTCCATATCGCCTATCTTTGCTACATCAACGTCCTGCAGATAGCCTTTGTCGGCGGCGTAAATAACCAATCCCATGTCTGCGATGCTACGTGGCGTGTATTGATTTTGCTTCATCAACTCTGTTACCCGCTCGCCGTGATCCAGTTGAGCCTTAGTGGCGTCGTCCAGGTCGGATGCAAACTGCGAAAAGGCTGCGAGCTCTCGATACTGCGCCAGCGCGGTACGAATCCCACCGGACAGTTTTTTCATAATTTTGGTCTGTGCCGCTCCACCCACCCGAGACACCGAGATACCTGCATTCATAGCAGGACGAACACCACTATTAAACATATCGGTATCGAGAAAAATCTGGCCATCGGTAATAGAAATCACGTTGGTTGGAACAAACGCAGAGACGTCTCCAGCCTGGGTTTCAATAACCGGCAGCGCGGTCAAAGACCCCGTCTTTCCCTTTACTTCGCCGTTAGTGAACTTCTCGACGTAGGCGGCATTAACCCGTGACGCCCTTTCCAGCAGACGGCTGTGCAAATAAAATACATCTCCCGGGTAAGCTTCGCGGCCCGGTGGGCGGCGCAACAACAGTGAAATTTGACGATATGCCCAGGCCTGCTTGGTCAGATCATCGTAGATGATGAGTGCATCTTCGCCGCGATCCCGGTAGTACTCGCCCATAGTACAACCCGCAAATGGGGCAAGATACTGCATAGCTGCTGGATCGGAGGCGTTGGCTGCTACCACGATGGTGTGACCCATCGCGCCGTGTTCTTCCAGCTTTCGAACAACCGCAGCAACAGAAGAAGCCTTTTGCCCGACCGCGACATAGACACACTTAATACCCGTGTCTTTCTGATTAATAATGGCATCGATGGCGATGGCGGTCTTACCCACCTGACGGTCGCCAATAATCAACTCGCGCTGACCCCGACCAATAGGCACCATTGCGTCGATCGCCTTCAAGCCGATTTGTACTGGCTGATCCACCGACTGACGCTCGATTACGCCCGGTGCAACTTTTTCTAATGCATCCGTCATTTTGGCATTGATCGGGCCCTTGCCGTCTATGGGCACTCCCAATGCATCAACGACCCGACCCAGTAGTTCTGGCCCCACGGGAACCTCAAGAATCCGACCTGTACATTTACAGGACTGCCCCTCTGCCAAGTTCAGGTAGTCGCCGAGAACAATCGCGCCGACAGAATCGCGCTCAAGGTTCAGGGCCATTCCGTATACACCGCCCTCAAACTCGATCATTTCGCCGTACATCACCTCGGCCAAACCGTGGATACGAATGACGCCATCCGTGACGGAAACGATGGTCCCTTCATTTTTGGCTTCAGTGGTGACATCTAGCTGCGAGATACGCTGCTTGATGATCTCGCTTATCTCAGATGGATTTAGTTGCTGCATGTTCAGTTCCTCAATACTAGGAATTCATGGCTTCGGCCAGCTTGTTCAGCCGACCGCGCACGGAGCCGTCGATAACAGTATCGCCGGCCCTAATCAAGACGCCGCCAATAAGTGAGGCGTCCAGAGTTGTGGAGACGTTAACACTGCGATTCAGCTTGACTGCCAGTGCGTCGGAAAGTTTTTGTTGCGTCGCTTCGCCCAACTCATAGGGTGAAACCACTTCTATATCTACGCTTCGCTCCTGGTTTGCTTTGAACTGCTCAAACAAAGACGAAATTTCTGGCAAGAGCGCCAGTCGTTTATTTTCGGCAATAACAGACACAAAGTTCTGTACCTCGACGCCCAGGCTGTCGCCCGCGACACTTACCACCGTGGCTGCTAGCTGCTCGGCAGTATAAGCCGGGGAGTCTAACACCTTGGCAACAGTGGCATCACTGACGATCGCCGAGGCAACGTCCAGTTGAGTCGACCATTCCATAAGCTGGCCATTAGCCAGAGCAAACTGGAATGCGGCCTTTGCATAGGGTCTCGCCAAGGTGCTTAATTCAGCCATAATCTGGTCTCTTAAAGCTCGGCAGCCAACTGATCGACCATGTCGCCATGAACACCAGAATCGATTTCAGCCGCGAGTATTTTCTCAGCGCCTGCCACAGCCAAAGCCGCAACCTGCGTTCTCAATTGCTCGCGCGCCCGGTTGACGTCTTGCGCCAACTCGGCCTCGGCCGTAACTTTGACTCGGTCAGCTTCAACCTTCGCCTGCTCCTTAGCCTCTTCGACAATCTGACTGCCACGCTTGTTGGCTGCGTCGATGATGGCGGCCGCTTCAGTCTTGGCCTCCTTCATGCGCTCCACTGCCTTCTCCTGAGCCAACTCCAGATCGTGCCCGGCACGATCTGCCGCGGCTAAACCATCGGCAATTTTTTCTGCACGCTCTTGCATCGCCGCAATAATCGGTGGCCATACATACTTCATGCAGAACAACACGAACACGATGAATGCAATCATCTGTCCGATCAGCGTAAGGTTGATATTCACGCCTCGCTCCTCACAGAAACTCTGCTATCGATGGGGTGGTACTAGCCACCCCGGGTAACAACAATCGCTTTTGCTTAGCCGGCGACAACGAAAATCAGGTACATCGCGATGCCCACCCCGATGATGGGAATAGCGTCTACCAGGCCAGCACCAAGAAAAAAGGTCACCTGCAATTGAGGCGCCAACTCTGGCTGCCGAGCAGACCCTTCTATCAGCTTACCGCCGAGGATACCCACGCCAATAGCGGCTCCAAGACCACCCAGCCCCATCATTATGGCGGCAGCAACGTAAATTAATTCCATGTTTGTCTCCTAGATTTATACAACATCAGTTAAGTAAAAAATTAATGGTCCTGGTGAGCCATGCTCAGATAAACGATAGTCAAGACCATGAATATGAATGCCTGCAACGTGATTACCAAAATGTGGAAGATAGACCACGCCAGCTGTAATGGGGCGGCAAGAAAACCCCAGGCAATACCACCACTATATAAAGCGGCAATAAGAATAAAGATCATTTCGCCCGCATACATGTTGCCGAAGAGTCGCAGGCCAAGAGAAAACGGTTTGGCCAGCAATCCAACCACTTCCATAAATAGGTTGATGGGAATGAAGGCAGGGTGATTAAACGGATTCATGGTCAGCTCTCTAATGAACCCGACCTGTTTGACCTTGATAGAGTAATAAAGCATCAGAATGAACACACCTAACGCCATACCCATGGTGATATTAACGTCGGTCGATGGCACAATTTTCTGAAAGTGCACGCCAAACTTCATGAGCACCCACGGGATAATATCTACCGGAATCAAATCCATTAGATTCATCAGCCACACCCACACTAAGATAGTGAGCGCCAGAGGAGCCACTAACGCATTACGACCATGAAACGTGTCTTTGACCGTTTTGTCGACAAACTCGACGATCATCTCGATAAAATTGAGGGCGCCGCTGGGCACGCCGCTGGTAGCTTTCATCGCCGCTCGGTGAAAGAGCCAACAAAAAACTATTCCCAGGCCAACCGACCAAACCATACTATCTACGTGAATCGCCATAAAGCCCATAGCCGATGTTTCAGCACCGCTATGCGCCATTGTCCAGACGCCGCCATCACTCACTACAGACCCGTCTACCCGCACATACCCAGCCGGCAGCTTCCCATACGCCAGGTTGGTAAGGTGGTGAATAATGTATTCCGAGACTGTCTGACCTTCAGCTGCCATGTGTAGACTCTACTTTTATCCCCGGGAGTGGTCTTAGCAACAACCACGTTCCAACATACTGCAAAACCCAAAAAAACATAAAACCCATTAGTACCGCTTCGTGACGCAACGGCTCAACCCATGCAAATATGAGTGCGAAACCTGCCGCACTCAGTGCAAACTTGCCAACTTCACCAACATAGCTGGATCGCGCTACGTTAGCGGCAGAGCTCGCCCCAGCATACCGAAATACCTTCACCGCAAAAAACACCTGCGGCAACACAGCAACTGCCCCACCGAGAAACACCGAATAGGAAAGAACTGGACTCACGAATATCAACCCGGAGGATATCAGTACCAGTGCTACGATCGGGCCCAGTGCGATTTTTACTATCGAGGGTCTCCCAATAGCCGCTCCCGCGCCCCGCTTCTCCCGACCACTACTCACGGAGAACAAGCCACTCGCCTCCGGCGATCATGGCGAGCTTTGCCACTATATCCCCGAACACAAGCGCGCGCATTATATGGAAAAAGCCCTCGTGGTTCAACCGCGAAAAACAACGGCTCGAACTAACCGGCAGCAATCGAACTGCTTTCAGGAAATATGGCTGAGAATACCATCGAGCTCATTCAGCGAATTGTATTTCACAACCAGCCGTCCCTTGCCCCGGGCATTCGCCTGGATTAGCACTTCGGCACCCAGCGCCTCGGCCAGCTTTTGTTCAAGTTGCCGCACGTCGGCACTGCGTTGCTCGTTTTTAGCGGGCTTGCTTTCGTTCTGTAATGAACGCACCATCGCCTCGGTCTGCCTGACTGAAAGACCTTTCGCGACCACCATTTTTGCCGCACTAACTTGCGCATCTGCCTCCAGGCCCAACAGCGCTTTGGCGTGCCCCATTTCCAAATCACCGTGCTCCAGGCAAGTTTGTACCTCCTCACGCAAGCTCATCAGACGCAGTAGATTGGCGATTGTAGGGCGCGATTTACCCACCGCATCAGCTACCTGTTGTTGGGTAAGTTCAAATTCCAATTGCAAACGCTGCAGCGCCCTGGCCTCCTCAATGGGGTTTAGATCTTCCCGCTGAATGTTTTCTATGAGTGCCATTGCGATGGCCGCCTCATCTCCAACATCTTTGATAATAACGGGAATGCTATCCAATCCCGCTTGCTGAGTAGCGCGCCAACGCCGCTCTCCAGCAATAATTTCATAACGTTGATCGCCAATCGACCGCACCACGATTGGTTGCATCACGCCCTGTTGACGTATGGACTGGGCGAGCTCCGCCAAGGACTCTGGATCCATGTCGCGACGGGGCTGGTATTTTCCTCGCTGGATGAGATCTACTGGTAGTTCCCGCAGATGATTATTTGCAGTTGTAGCGACCGCTGCTGTCGTCGATGGTGTCAAGTTGCCCAACAGCGAGTCCAGTCCTCGCCCAAGGCCTTTCTTTCTGGCCGCCATGATCTAAACACTCCTTTGATTATTAGGGTCAGCTGCCGCAAGACTATTGGCCTGTAATTCTTCGGCATCGAGACGTCGCAATAGCTCACCGGCCAGCGCGAAATAGGCCTTGGCGCCTGTCGAGTGCCGGTCGTGAACCATCACCGGAACGCCATAGCTGGGAGCTTCCGCGAGACGCACATTTCTCGGTATGGCGGTTCGATAGAGCTTGTCGCCAAAATGTTTTTTTAGCTGTGCGGTTACTTCATTGGTCAGAGTGTTCCTTGGGTCGTACATGGTTCGCACCAAACCCTCTACCTCGAGACCAGCATTTACGGTCGCGGCCACCTGGTGCACCGTATCCATCAACGCCGATAAACCCTCCAGTGCGTAATACTCACATTGCATAGGGATCAACACTTTGTGCGCCGCAACTAAGCCATTTAGCGTCAGCATGTTCAGAGAGGGTGGACAGTCAATAAGAACAAATTCATATTCTCCTGGCACTCTGGCCAGCGCAAACTCGAGGCGTCTTTCTCGCTGGGGTATTTGCAATAATTCCACTTCTGCCGCCGTGAGCTCTGAATTGGCCGGCAGCACATCAAAACCCCCTTCCTTCGAACGTTGCCGCACTTCGCCGATGCTTTTGTCACCCACCAGCACATCGTAAGCACTTAACTCAAGATCATTTTTTTCAACGCCGCTTCCCATCGTGGCGTTTCCCTGCGGATCCAGATCTACCAGTAAAACGCGTTTTTTTGTCGCTGCAAGGGAAGCCGCCAGATTGACACAGGTGGTGGTTTTACCCACACCTCCTTTCTGGTTGGCAATGGCCAAAATTCTCGTCAAACCAGCCTCCTTTGCCGCTTCGGTCTGTAAGTGTCGTCTATCGTTGCAACCACGAGATGTCTGGCTTCATCGATACCAGGAATGCTCAACTGATGCACCGTAGTCACGTGAATACCCGCATCGAGATCGTCGATTTCTGCGCTTGGGTACAACCCCTTCATGGCGTAAAAACACCCGTCCTGCGAGCAGAGATGATGTGTGTTTTCGATCATTTCCAACAGATTTGCAAAAGCGCGGGAGAGTACACCATCATAGCCCAGCGCTGGTTTATATGTCTCAGCTCGACTCGCGATAACCTCGATGTTATCCAGTCCCAACTCTGAACAAACTTGTATGAGGAACCGGGTTTTCTTGCCATTGCTATCCAGTAGGTCAATTTTATGGTCGGGGCGGAGTATCGCCAGGGGAACCCCGGGTAAGCCAGCACCAGTACCAACATCAATAAATCGACCGCCTTTCAGAAAAGGTACAATCGCCAAACTATCGAGCAAATGACGATCGATTATGTCTTCCTCTCGCTTGATGGCGGTCAGATTATAGGCTTTACTCCACTTTATAAGGAGTGTCACGTAGGCCAGCAGTTTATCTTGCTGTTCTGTAGTCAATTCGAGGCCTAGTGTCTCCTGCCCCCGCATCAGGCGGTCATGTATATCTTTCATTATGGCAGTCAGGCTGTCTTTCGAACTAACTGGCCGCTTCTCTTGAGGTGGACGAGCAATAGTGAAACGGCTGCCGGCGTGACGCCTTGTATTCGCGCCGCTCTCGCCAACGTCTCTGGCCGATGTGCAATGAGTTTCTGTCTAACTTCATTGGACAGCCCGTCCACATTATCAAAATCTAAACTCTCTGGAAGGCGCATGTTTTCGTGCCGCTTTAGACGGTCAATTTCATCCTTCTGGCGATCTATATAGCCGGCATATCGAGCTTGAATTTCTATTTGTTGTGCTACCTCTTCATCCTCAACTGCACACCCTTTCAAACTGGCAACATCTGCATACCCAAGCTCGGGTCGCCGCAGTAGTTCCGCCAGGCTGTATTCCCGGGTAAGCGTGTTATCTAACAGTTCTTCCAGGAGCTCGGCCTCAGGTGTAGACGGATGAATCCAGGTGGAGTCCAGGCGCAACTGCTCGCTGTTGATAAGCTCTCGTTTACCTTCAAATCGACTCCACCGCTGATCGCTGACCAGACCGAGCTCTCTGCCAATCCTGGTTAATCGCAAGTCGGCATTATCTTCACGCAGTAGTAGCCGATACTCAGCTCTGGAAGTAAACATACGATAGGGTTCCAGCGTTCCCATGGAGATGAGGTCGTCAATGAGCACACCGATATAGGCTTCGTCTCTGCGCGGACACCAATAATCTTCACCCTCTACTGCACGCGCGGCATTGAGTCCAGCTATGAGTCCTTGTGCAGCGGCTTCTTCGTAGCCGGTAGTGCCGTTTATCTGGCCTGCAAAATAAAGGCCTTCGATAAACCGGGTTTCAAGCGAGTATTTTAAATCTCTCGGATCAAAAAAATCATACTCTATTGCATAACCTGGACGGACAATATGAGCATTTTCAAATCCTTCAATCGAGCGCACGAATTGCTGTTGAATATCGAAAGGCAAGCTCGTAGATATGCCATTAGGGTATAGCTCTGTGCTGCAGAGCCCCTCGGGTTCAACAAATATTTGATGGGATGACTTATCGGCGAAGCGATGAATTTTATCTTCCACAGAGGGGCAGTAGCGGGGCCCAGTACCCTCTATCACACCACTGTACATGGGTGAGCGATCCAATCCGGAGCGAATAATATCGTGGGTCCGCTCGTTGGTATGGGTTATCCAGCAACAGCGTTGCTCTGGGTGCTGGCTGCGTGAACCAAGAAACGACATCACGGGGCGGGGCTCATCTCCCCATTGTTCCGGCAAGCGGGTGAAATCCACACTAGTTGCGTCGATCCTGGGTGGGGTTCCTGTTTTTAGTCTATCGACTCTGATGGGTAATTCACGCAAACGTGCAGCCAACCTCACCGAGGATGGATCTCCCGCTCGACCGCCGCTGTAATTCTCCAGGCCAATATGAATTTTGCCACCCAGGAAGGTTCCCACCGTGAGCACGACCGCATGTGCGAACAGAGACACCCCCATTTCAGTAACTACACCGCGAACCCTACCGTTTTCTACAATCAGGTCGTCCACAGCTTGCTGAAAAACTGAGAGATTTGGCTGTTTTTCAATAATAGATCGAATAGCTTTTTTATATAAATCTCGGTCAGCTTGTGCTCTGGTAGCTCGAACTGCCGGGCCCTTCCGGCTATTTAAAATACGGAATTGAATACCGGCTTGATCTGTGGCTACACCCATAGCTCCGCCAAGAGCATCAATTTCTTTTACGAGGTGACTCTTGCCGATACCGCCGATAGCTGGATTACAGCTCATTTGACCGAGCGTATCTACGTTGTGGGTAACCAATAATGTTTTCTTGCCCATTCTAGCGGCTGCCAGGCACGCTTCGGTTCCAGCGTGGCCGCCGCCAATTACAATGACATCATAGGTTACTGCAGCGGACATAAACTTGGCACCGACCAGATAGGGGGCTGAATTATACGGCTTCGTGTCGCCACACACAAAACACCGATTAAGTAGATAATTACTTATTAAGTTAAATTATATATAGATATATATAGTTGTTTATTGTTGTTGTTACTACTGTATAGACGTATTTCAGTGGATAAGGCATCTTTATTGTTATTTATCAATTAGATGGATCTAGTATAACCCTGTTAATAACTGCTGCTTATGGTGGGATCTTCCACTTGATAGGCTGGTGATAAAAGGCAGCAGAATGTGGATAGAATTTCAGAAGCTTAATTTCTGTGGATACTTTGGGAATTAGAACACAGTTTATGAGAATGCTTACTAACAGCTTATGCAGATAAAAAATTCGCGATAACACTCATTTACCAATACAAAAGCTGGAAAAAATCTCTCCTAGTAGGTCGTCCGACGATACTTTTCCGGTAATTTCTCCCAAACACTGCTGACACTGCCGCAAATCTTCCGCTAACAACTCTCCTGCTCCTGCCTGCAGCAATTGCAGTTGGCCTGATTGAAGTAATACTGAAGCTCGTTCTAGTGCGTCGAGGTGCCGTCTACGAGCGCTAAAACTATCCTCCCGACCAACCTCATAACCCATGAGATCAAGTAAATGCTGTCTTAAATCATCCATTCCTGCGCCGCTTTGTGCACTCAGACTTATCGTTGTGACACCATCGACTACAACCGAGCCAGTTGGCCGATTGTAGAGATCAGCTTTGCTAAAAATAATGGAAAACCGTTGCGCGGGTAGATCTGATGGAATCTCAAGTTGTGTAGCTTCTGGTTGTCCATCAGCTTCGCCATCAACTAAAAGTAACACTCGGTCTGCTCGTTCTATTTCAGTTCTGGCTCGGCGAATACCTTCTTTTTCAATATCATCCGCGCTCTCTCGCAAACCAGCGGTATCTATTATATGTAGCGGCATTCCTGCGATCTGGATAGTTTCACGCAATACGTCGCGGGTCGTACCAGCTTGAGAGGTAACAATCGCTGTATCCTGGCCGGCCAGGGCATTTAGCAGGCTGGACTTCCCGGCATTAGGCTTACCGGCAATAACGACATGCATGCCGTTACGCAGCAAAGCACCTTGTTGCGCGCGGGCTTGAACGTTGGCTAATTGCTCGATAACCGATGACAAACCCGTGGAAATACTGTCATCGGTTAGAAAATCTATCTCCTCTTCTGGAAAGTCGATAGCAGATTCAACGTGTACTCTAAGGCGCGTTATTTTATCAACCAGCTTGTGTATTTCCCTGGAAAACTCTCCTTGCAGTGATCTCAAAGCTGACCTGGCGGCGCTTGTTGAGGCGCTTTCTATGAGGTCCGCGACAGCTTCGGCCTGGGTCAGATCAATTTTGTCATTGAGAAAGGCCCGCTCGCTGAACTCTCCCGCCCGAGCCGGTCTAGCCCCGAGTCGGCAGCACTCCGCGACAAGTAGATCTAGTACCACGGGTCCTCCATGCGCATGTAGTTCAGCCACATTTTCACCGGTAAAGCTGTTGGGGGCTGCAAAAATGAGTGCTATTCCCCGGTCTACCTGGGCTCTACTTTCCTTGCTCCCACAATAAAAATCAGCTAGCTGAGCGTACTTGGGTTGAAGTTCACGGTCGGTGATAACCTGAATAATGTGGAGCGCGAGGGGCCCCGAGAGCCTAATGATACCAATGCCACCACGACCCAACGGGGTGGCAATGGCAACGATTGTGTCATAGTCGACAGCTGACGATTCAGTCATCTATCGTGCCCATCCGCTATTGATGGCTGTTTTCTATTTGTTTGGTAACAAACCATTGCTGAGTGATAGAGAGCAGGTTATTGACCACCCAGTATAGGACAAGGCCCGAGGGAAAGAACAAGAAAAAGAAAGTGAACACGATTGGCATCCATTGCATTATTTTTGCCTGCATTGGGTCTGGCGGTGCTGGGTTCAAGCGCTGCTGGAAGAACATACTGGCGCCCATTATCAACGGGAGGACAAAGTAGGGGTCCATCACGGACAAATCGTTGATCCACAATGCAAACGGGGCGTGACGGAGCTCCACACTTTCCATTAATACCCAGTATAAAGAGATGAAGACAGGCATCTGAATGAGAATTGGCAGGCACCCTCCCAGAGGGTTGATTTTCTCTTTCTTGTACAACTCCATCATGGCTTGCGATTGTTTTTGTTTATCGTCCGCATAACGCTCGCGGAGGTCGACAATTTTTGGTTGTACCCGCCGCATATTCGCCATGGAACGAAAGCTGGCCGCAGACAGAGGGAAAAACACCGCTTTCACAAGAACCGTCAACAGGATAATAGCGACGCCCCAATTGTTGAAAATGCCGTGAATATTAGTAAGCAGCCAAAACAAGGGCTTGGCAATCCACCACAGCCAACCGTAATCAACGCTAAGGTCAAGGCCGGCAGAAATATCCTTGAGCCGGTATTGGTCTTTGGGCCCGGCATAAAACTGTGAGCGTATTTCCCCCTGAGTGTGGGCGGCCACTTGTGTTTCTGGGCTAGTAAACCGAATGATATAGTCGCCGTTGCGGGTAACGCTGGTACTGTAGTCGTGGCTCTGGTTTGGATTGGGAATCCAGGCACTCAGAAAGTAGTGCTGTACAATCGAGATCCACCCACCAGGCAATGATGCTTTATAGGGCTCGTCTTCCATGTCGCTGAAGCTTATTTTACGAAAGCGTTTGTCTGGCTCAGTTAATGCGCCACCGAGGTAAGGAACCATGCCCATGCCGTTGCTGGCTGCGGCAGGATCCGGGCTATCATCTCGCTTTATCTGCGCAAATAAATTGGCTCTCCAAGTTTCGTTTGTCCGGTTGTCAATTAAATAGGTCTGATCGACTAAAAAGTCGCCGCGACGAAATTCGAACCGTTTAGTGATTTGCGCGCCACCGTCCTGGGTGAAATCCAGATCCACCGTCAACTCGTCACTACCCTCCCTGAGAACATAGTCGTTGGAGCTAGATGTAAACGTGGGCCGACCCTTGCTACTGTCGGTGCCATTTACGCCGATAAGGCCGCTTTGGGCATAGTATTGGCGGTAATCGCTGCGCTCCAATAACTGGAAAGGAACATCAGGCTGGTCGAGCTCTGCAGCGTGGGTGGGCAGTGAAACACTGACAATATCGCCACCAACGGGGTCCAGCACCACTCGCAACACATCGGTGGAGATCGAAATACTGCCGCGGGGACTGTTGCTGGACTCGGCCAAGGTAGTGGCGGTGGCGTCGCTACGAATTACCGGAACGTCTTCAGTATCGAGAGAAGTCGAGTTGTCGGTGTTTAGAAACTCCGCGTCTGGCACGAAGGTGTTATCTTGCGCGGTTATGCCTGCAGCAGGCCCGGTTATTGCGGCTGAAGACGTGGGACGTTCCTGCGGCCGCTGGTTTTGCTCCTCTTTGAAGGATACCCATTCTGTCAGCAGCATGAACGAAAGTACGGCAATAGCTCCCAGTAGTAGCGGTCGTTGAAGTTCCATAAGTCTCAGCCGTAGTTTGGGAGTTTAATGTTGAAGGGGTGGTTCTGGGCGCGGCGGGACCGCGTCCATGCCACCTTCGTGAAAGGGGTGGCACCTGGACAATCGTTTGAGCGTTAGCCAAGAGCCCTTAAGGGCCCCATGAACCTGTAATGCCTCTTCAGCGTACTGGGAACAAGAGGGATAAAATCTGCAGTGTTCGCCCAAAAAGGGACTTATCGCCACCCGGTAGCATCGAAGCATAAAAAGCAGGATGGGTCGCACCTCACAGAGCTCGACTAATAATAGTTTGGTTCACAATAGACTCTGGTAGTACAGAGTTTTCCACCTTTCGAGCCAGTTTCTGCCATATTCGCATCAGCAATTGATTCATTTCAGGGTTCTTGAGGTCGCCGAGACCTCTTCGCGCTAATATCACAATATCGCAGCTGTGAAGCGTGGTGGCATTGTGACGAAAGCTTTCTCTGATAACTCGCTTGACCCTATTGCGTTGTACAGCGAGCCGAACGTTTTTCTTAGCGATGACAAGCCCGACTCTAGGTTGATTTAACTGACTGCGCCTGGCCAGGCAAAGGACGGTCTTTTCTGAAACTTTAAATTCTGCCGCATCAAAAACGGCAGAGTATTCGCTGGCATTTAGAAGGCGCTTGCTTTTTCCAAAGCCGAATTCACCCACAGAAGAGGTGAAGCCAAGAATAGCTTCAGGCGGCCAAGCGCTTGCGGCCTTTGGCGCGGCGCCGATTGATGAGTTGACGGCCGCTCTTTGTGGCCATGCGTGAGCGAAATCCGTGGGTACGCTTGCGCTTGAGGACGCTGGGCTGAAATGTTCTTTTCATGATCTTTCCATTAATTCAAGGGTGATTTTTCAGTCCCGTTACAGGTCTCGAAAAAGGCGCAGTATATTAGTGAATTTACGGTGTAAATACAAATTCTTTTATTCCTGGGTAAGCAGCGATATCCAGGATAACCAGTATCCGGGTCATTATGCTTGCTGGCGGCCCGAGAGTGAAGCCCAGAAATGAAGTCGGTTATGTGTGCAGCCCTTGTTAATTCTACGCCAGCGTATCTAACTAACAGTCTATACAGAACTTAATAACAGCTTATCCACAAGATTTAATTGCACTAAATACGAGGTTTTTTGACGCTATTATTACCGCAAAATAAAACATATCTTATTGAAAAACAAGCATAATTTAGGGTTATCAAAAAGAACTTATTGTTGTGGATAACTTTTACCTAGAGGGTTAATATTCGAAGCAATTACTGTTGCATACGCGTCGGACCAGGCGGGAGCACAGCTAAAAACCAATAAAACAAATTCGCCTCCCAATGCGCGAGGCTTTAGAAAGGGGTTGTACTTTGCCGGAAGTCACATGGCAAAAATGTGTGAGTTACCTACAACACGAACTGCCATCTCAGCAGTTCAATACGTGGATAAGACCGCTGCAGGCGGAGCAGGACGATTTTAATCTTCGCATCTTTGCACCAAATCGCTTCGTCAAAGATTGGGTGAACGATAAATTTCTTGAGAGAATCAGGGAAATTGTTAGCGAACTGAGCCCTAGCAGTGCGCTGGGTGTTGTGCTCGGCATTGGCCAGCCTAACGGCGGGCAACCTTCTTTACCTTTAGCGCTCTCACCTGAAACAACGCCGCCGGGTAATTTTGCCGCTACGGGCGTTGCATCGACCGTGCGGACGACCGGATCTCCCGCGGCTAACCCGATGAGTGGAGCGGACCTTTTTTCCTTGAGCGGCGGGGTATCGACAACGGCGCCAGCACCACCGCGAAAAGTACAGGTTGAAGGTGGGTTGAGACATCCAAGCCACCTGGTTGGTCACTATACGTTTGAAAATTTTGTCGAGGGTAAGTCAAACCAACTCGCTCTCGCGGCTGCTCGCCAGGTTGCAGAAAACCCGGGGGGAGCCTACAACCCGCTGTTTTTGTATGGTGGTGTGGGTCTGGGTAAAACCCATTTGATGCACGCGGTGGGAAACTCTATTTTGCAGCAGAACCCAGAAGCAAAGGTTGTGTATCTGCACTCTGAGCGGTTTGTGGCAGATATGGTGAAGGCGTTACAGCTAAATGCGATTAGCGAATTTAAGCGGTTTTATCGATCTGTAGATGCACTGTTAATCGACGACATACAGTTTTTTGCCCGCAAGGAACGCTCCCAGGAAGAGTTTTTTCACACCTTCAACGCTCTGCTAGAAGGTGGTCAGCAGATGATACTTACCTGTGATAAGTATCCAAAGGAGGTTTCAGGTCTGGAAGAGCGACTCAAGTCTCGTTTCGGTTGGGGGCTCACCGTGGCCGTGGAGCCACCAGAGCTGGAAACACGAGTGGCGATTCTTATGAAAAAAGCGTCCCAGGCCAGCATAGATCTACCGCCGGATGCGGCTTTTTTTATCGCGCAAAGAATTAGGTCAAATGTCAGAGAGCTAGAAGGAGCGCTTAAGAGGGTGATAGCGAGCGCTCACTTCACGAAGAGACCAATAGACATTACATTGATCAAAGATTCGCTCAAAGACCTACTGGCGTTGCAGGATCGACTCGTTAGCCTCGATAATATACAGCGGACAGTTGCAGAGTATTACAAAATCAAAATTGCGGACCTGATGTCAAAGCGCCGGAGTCGGTCTGTTGCCAGGCCACGGCAGGTTGCAATGGCTCTGGCGAGGGAGTTAACGAACCACAGTTTGCCGGAAATAGGTGACAGCTTTGGTGGGAGGGATCACACTACAGTTCTCCACGCTCACAAAAGAATTAAAGAGCTACGCACAACAGATTCTGATGTGAGAGAGGATTACAAAAATCTGTTTCGCCTACTGACAACCTGACACTTTACGGACAACGCTCGAGAGAATTTTATGAAATTTGTTATATCGCGAGAAGCTTTATTGAAGCCCCTGACATTGGTAAGCGGGGTCGTGGAGCGACGCCAAACACTGCCGATATTGTCCAACGTTTTGATGGTACTAGAGGACGATAGGCTGTCTTTGACTGGAACCGATCTGGAGGTTGAGCTGGTAGGGAGAACGAATGTTGCGGCAGGCGCAGATGGGGGGGAGGTGACTCTGCCAGCTAGAAAGCTTCTCGATATCTGCAAGTTGCTACCAGAGGGCAGTGATATCAAGTTCGAGATCGATGAAGGCCGGGCTATCGTGCGTTCTGGAAGAAGTCGATTTACGTTATCTACGTTGCCAGCCAGAGACTTCCCCAGTGTCGATGAGGCTGAATCGAGCAATCAATTTTCAATTAAGCAAGGACAGCTTAAGCGGTTGATAGATCGCACGGCATTCGCTATGGCGCAACAAGACGTTCGATACTACTTGAACGGTATGCTTTGGGAGCTGAGCTCCGAGTTATTGCGGGTGGTCGCAACAGACGGCCACAGGCTGGCCATGTGCGCACTGAAGACTAACATTGCCCTCGCTGAGCCCGCCCAGGTTATTTTGCCTAGGAAGGGCGTTATGGAGCTCTCTCGCCTGCTCATAAGTGAAGACGAGGATGTCGAGATTGCGCTAGGTAGTAATCACCTTCGGGCGACGACCGAAGATTACTCTTTCACATCGAAATTGGTAGACGGCAAGTTTCCTGAGTATCAGCGGGTGCTACCTAAGGCCAGTGATAAAATAGTGTTGGGTTCTCGCACTGAACTGAAGCAGGCGTTTACTCGAACCGCTATTATGTCCAATGAGAAGTATCGTGGGGTTCGCCTGGTACTGTCTGATCAAACGCTACAGATTTTGGCCAACAATCCTGAGCAAGAAGAGGCCGAAGAGTCGGTCACTGTTGTCTATCAGGGAGATGGTCTGGAAGTGGGCTTTAACGTCAGCTATCTTTTGGATGTTTTATCGGTACTTGATGGAGACACGGTAAAACTCTCCATGTCTGATTCCAATAGTAGCGCTCTCCTTGAAGAGTCTGAGGATGGCGACTCTCTCTACGTGGTAATGCCCATGCGCCTTTAATGGCGCTGTAGGAGCAATCATTCACACACTCTACTTCCCGGGCATGATCGCGTGCGGCTAGACCGTGTCAACATTACTTCAGTGCGGAACCTCGGGAAGGTGCAAATCAGCGGCCTTCGACAGACCAACGTGTTTTTTGGCACCAACGGCAGTGGCAAAACCAGTTTTCTCGAGGCGCTCCATATTCTAGGGGTTGCGCGTTCGTTCCGAACACACAAAATTAAGACCGTGGTTAGCCGGGGTGAAAGCGGCTGCACTGTTTATGGCGAGCGAGCTCCCAGCAGTAGGGAGGGCCGGGTTGCCATTGGTGTCAGGCGGGACCTGGACGGCAGTTATCAAATACGGATAGATGGGCGCAACGTCGCATCAACTGCTGAGCTAGCAGCGCACCTTCCTGTTCTTTGTGTTAATGCAGACAGCTTTAATTTATTTCTGGCGGGCCCCGCGTCTCGCAGGAAGTACCTCGATTGGAGTGTGTTCCACGTGGAACAATTGTTTTATCCCGCCTGGAAGAAGTACCAGCGCTGTATAAAACAACGGAATACTATACTGCGACGTGATAAACTAGACCGCGCTTCACTTGCGGCTTGGAGTGCGGAGTTGGCCGAGGCCGGTGAAACCCTCAGTGAGCTCAGACGAACTCATTTTGATGGTCTCAGGCCTTTGTTTGTCACTCTGGCACGAGAGCTCTCCGATAGCTTAGAGGGAATCGATGTGGGGTTTTCGCGAGGATGGGATGCAACGCGGTCTCTTGCAGAGGTGTTGGAGTCAGGCGAGGCAAGCGATATTGATCGCGGCTTCACTCAATCTGGCCCCCATAGAGCCGATCTAAGGATTAAGCTCAACGGAATAAACGCCGTAGACATCCTTTCGAGAGGCCAAATGAAATTAGCGATCTGTGCGCTGACTCTCGCACAGGGAAGTTTGCTCGGAGAGCTTACTGGTCGGTCGTGTATGTATCTTGTTGACGACTTGCCATCGGAGCTGGATATGCTCCATCGAGAGTTGTTTTGTAGAATATTGGCAAATTTAGGGTCTCAGGTGTTCGTTACCTGTGTAAATTACGAGGATGTTTCCGCGTTATGGCCAGACACCGCCGAAGTTGCAGTGTTCCACGTGGAACATGGAGAGGTCACTCCTTTTGAAGTTGGCCATTTAATTAATCTGGACTGAAACTAAAATGACAGAAGAACATATCTACGATTCGGGCAGCATTAAAGTGCTCAAAGGCCTGGATGCTGTGCGCAAGCGACCAGGGATGTACATTGGCGACACTGATGACGGAAGTGGCCTGCACCACATGGTGTTCGAGTTAGTCGATAACTCGATTGATGAAGCGCTGGCTGGCCATTGCACCCACGTGTTCGTGGTCATCCACCCCGATGAATCGGTTTCGGTGAGTGATAATGGCCGAGGTATTCCTACTGAAATGCACGAAGAGGGTGTTTCTGCCGCTGAAGTGATAATGACAGTACTACACGCGGGTGGAAAGTTTGATGATAACGCCTATAAGGTGTCCGGAGGCCTGCACGGTGTGGGTGTGTCGGTTGTTAACGCACTTTCATCCGAGTTGGTGTTAACGATTCGTCGAGAAGGCAAGGTTTACGAGCAACACTACGAACACGGAGTACCGCAGGCGCCGTTGGCAGTTGTCGGAGAAACAACCACCACAGGTACAGAGGTTCGTTTTACCCCTTCGCCAGAGACCTTTACGCACATAGAGTTCCACTTTGATTATCTAGCCAAGCGACTGCGTGAACTGGCATTCCTGAATTCAGGCGTCGCGATTGTGCTGCTCGATGAA
>JBLHKV010000015.1:0-25782 GCA_047618115.1 Halieaceae bacterium
GAGCGTTTGCACAGTTCACCATCCCACCAGCCCAAAATCACGGACAAGCACCTCACTCCAGTGAGATAAGGTCTGCTCGGAATATGCTCCTCCATCGGTCAGACTACCCCAGACAGGAGCCGGCCAACATGCGTCCCCGGGTGCCCGCGCAATAATGTGCAGATGCATCTGCGGTACAACGTTACCCAGTCCAGCAAAATTTAAGCGCGGATAACCCAGATGATCTTTGAGAAATCTACCAAGGCGCTGGCTCTCCTCCAATACAATAGCCAAATCCGCCGGGGCCAAGTCCAGTAAATCCAGAAGCTCTGTATCGGGCACCAGAATAAACCACGGCAGCGCGGCATTGCGCTGAAGCAGCACGGTGCTATGGCTGAATCGACCCAGGCTGTGACAATCTGCCGCGAGCTGCGTGTGAATTTTTTGCATTGGGTGCAGTCCCATAGAAGGCCGGTGACGAATTTATGATACGACGCTTATGCCGGGAGTTCACGTAAATTGACGGTCGAGAGACCCTAAATATTAGCCTCTCGCCTCCCACTCCTGTATAAGGGCGCCATGAAAACCCCGAAGAGAATTCAACCTCTGATCGAGGATGGTCTGGTAGACGAAGTCCTACGGCAATTGATGAGCGGCAAAGAAGCTACAGTGTATGTGGTTCGCTGTGGTTCAGAGATTCGCTGTGCGAAAGTCTACAAAGAAGTTGAAAAGCGTAGCTTCAAGCAGGCAGTTCAGTATCAGGAGGCGCGAAAAGTTCGCAACACACGCCGCGCCAGAGCGATGGAGAAGCGGTCGAAGTATGGCCGTAAGCAGCAGGAAAAGCTCTGGCACAGCGCTGAAGTAGATGCGCTGTATAGGCTTGCAGCTGCAGACGTCCGCGTGCCCCAACCCTATGGATGCTTCGACGGCGTCTTGCTGATGGAGCTGGTGACAACCGAGGACGGACAAGTAGCGCCGCGCTTGTGTGAGGTAGAGCTGACGGTGGAACAGGCCCTTGAGGATCACGCACAGGTAATGCGTTATGTGGTTCGTATGCTATGTGCAGGCCTGGTTCATGGCGACCTTTCGGAATTCAATGTGCTAGTGGATGAGTACGGACCGATAATTATCGACCTACCGCAGGCTGTGGACGCCGCCGCCAACAACCACGCAGAAGCGATGCTAGAGCGCGACGTCAACAATATGACCAGTTTCTACGGTCAGTTTGCGCCAGAGTTAATAGGCAAACTCTACGCAGAAGAGATCTGGGAACTGTATGAAGAAGGCAAATTACAGCCCGAGACGAAATTGACAGGCCTGTACGAAGAAAGTACTGAATCCGCGGACGTCGATGGAATTATGCTGGAAATCAAGGCGGTACTAGCAGAAGAGGAAAAACGTCTGGAGCGTATGCGCGAAGCTGAGGAGGATGACGAATGAACGGATTTTCTAAGCTATCGCTCCCTACCGAGCAACTGGAGAATTTGACCCGCCTGGGATATCTGGAGATGACCAGTATTCAGGCCGAGGCACTACCCCTGGCTCTGGCTGGCAAAGACCTGATCGCTCAGGCAAAAACGGGTAGCGGTAAAACAGCGGCGTTTGCCTTACCCCTGTTGGCTAAGCTCAATCCCAGGGATTTTGGCGCTCAAGCTTTAATCCTCTGCCCCACACGAGAACTCGCCACCCAGGTAGCAACGGAGGTCAGACGACTAAGCCGTTATCAGCAGAACATCAAAGTTGTTACGCTTTGTGGAGGGCAATCGATAGGCCCGCAAATTGGCTCTTTAGAGCACGGCGCTCATATAGTCGTCGGAACTCCCGGGCGCATCAAGGATCACCTACGCAAGCAAACCCTGGATATTTCCAGAGTAACAACGCTGGTTCTGGACGAGGCGGACCGAATGCTGGAAATGGGATTCATGGAGGACATAGCCGGCATAATCGAAGCTACCCCGCCCACCAGACAAACGCTGTTGTTCTCGGCAACCTATCCAGAAAATATCCAGAGCTTAAGTCGCCGCTTCCAGCGAGATGCCATCAGTATTCAGGTAGAGTCGCAGCACGATAGCCAACAGATACAACAGCTGTTCTACATTTGCGAAAGATCTGAAAAACGCGCGGCACTTCAGAAGCTGCTCAGCTACCATACACCGGCAGCCGCGGTGATTTTTTGTAATACAAAAGAGGTCACCCGCGAAATAACGAATTACCTGTGTACTGCAGGTTCCTCAGCACTGGCGTTACACGGAGATCTAGACCAAAGAGATCGCGATCAGGTGTTGGTTCAATTCAGGCAGCAGAGCTGCCGGATACTGGTTGCCACCGATGTTGCAGCCCGCGGTCTGGATATTGAAGACTTACCCGCCGTTGTAAACTACGATTTACCTCGCGACCCCGAACAGTATATACATCGCATCGGACGCACGGGTCGAGCCGGGAAGCACGGTCTGGCGTTGAGCTTGTTTACCGACAGCGAACGTTACCGACTCACCAATATTGCCGACTACCAATCCAGAGAGCTCGATTACGAGGCCATCGGAAAATTACCTGCAGGGGGACGCGAGATGCCACCCTCTGCCTTTGTTACTCTTTGTATAGCCGGGGGACGCAAGCAAAAGGTTCGACCTGGCGACATTCTCGGCGCTTTAACCGGTGAAGATGGTATCGACGGCAAGTCGGTTGGTAAAATCGATATCAATGACTTTGCGTCGTTTGTTGCCATAGATCGGCCGATGGCAGGGGTCGCTCTGGAGAAACTGCGCAACAGAAAAATTAAAGGTCGAAAATTCAAAGTCCGTAAGCTGTAAAACCCACGCAACAAACCGCCCGCTGCGCTACCCAGCAAAGCCGCTCTGCACTACACTGGTTGTCGCAAGCCGATGATAACGGAGCAGCTTGAATGGCGAACGAGCACGCAAAACTCAATACAGAACATTGGAACATCGTTCTAGAGGCACTCCCCGAGTTGGCCGACGTGCGGGACTTCGAGCTAATCCAGGATCAATTCGAGGTGATCAGCTATGGCCAGCCCGAGTTAATACCCACAGATGGCATGTACGTTGTGCTGTCGGGTGCCGTGTCGATTCAGCTCAATGGTGAAGAAGTTACTCGAGCAACGTCCGCCGATTATTTTTTTGAAGAGTACCTGACCCTCGACGAAATCGGGGTAAGTATCGAGGCCCATGCATCCGCCGGGTGCGTGGTTGCCAAACTCGCCCAGGATAGCTGGAAGAAAATGTCCACACATTGTCGGGAAGACGTGATGGCGTTTTTGTTTGGCGATTTAGTCAACGTGCACATGCACGACTTTCAACAACCGATAAACTGCTGCAACATCACCGCCGCCGCACTTAGCCTGTCGGCCCTGGGATACCCAACGCACGTCGATGATATCTTTCGAGATTGCAGCCTTCCCGCCGCCTATGTAGTCAATACTGGGTTAACACTCGGTGAGATGTACGATGTCTCGTGTACCTATATTCATCGGCGGGGGCTTCGGGAAGAAATTCACGTCCAATGTCATTATTTCGACGCTGAACTTACCTCCGAGCACGACCTGATAAGGGCTATCGAGGAGTCCGACGATCTGGGCGGCGACCAGGACATACTCGTAGCTAATTTTGGAGTGGGAATAGCTCACGGTAAGCCCGCCATGGTGGGAGGTCATTTTGCGCTGATCGCGAAATGTAACAGCAGTACCGGCCTGGTCCACATGATGGATGTTCATCCCGAGAAATACGGCAAGCTATGGGTGACCACCGTTCGGCGACTCTACGAGGCCATGGTAGAGCGCGATGGCAGCTCGATGCGCTCCCGAGGCATGATTCGCTTTACCACCAAAGAGGCCATGTCGACCAGACTCAGTAGCTTCCAGCGCGAAGTCATTGCCGTCGACATGACGCGCCACCTGGATATATCGAAGAAAAAGATTGCATCATTTTTTCAAAGATCTACCACCAATTTACGAGGCTTGGGCGCGTTGTCCCTGAGCATTCGCCTGATGGGTCATTCCGATGTCGACCCCGATGAACTGATGCGCGCTGCAAATTTATCACACAGCGAGGCACTCTCATTTATTCCCAGCGCTGCCAACCTCGCGAGAACCGCACAAAACTATCTGGCGCACGTAGGATCAGAGGCCCTTATCTGTCGCGCTTTAACGTACTCAGCTGACGGCTCACCACCAACGGTAGCGGCCGAAGACTGGCTGGTAGCCCAACTGAAGCAGCTTGGAGGAGACCACCAGATACATTTTGTTATTAATGTTGACATCAATAAGGTGTTGGGTTGCAAAGCCATCGCAATGCCCAATTCTACTCATCGGGAATCTGTGCCATTGACCGATTTCTGGTGCGTGTGCACCGACTATAGCTCAGAAGACAGCATGGTTACTCTGACCGACGTCAGCTCGATGACGCCACAGGTCTGGCAAGCACCTTTTGCGAATCTGCTGGCCGGAATGGAAAACCGTCAAAACCCCGCCCTGGTGCAGATGACACACGAGCGCGCTATCTCTGCCGCCGACCTGGATTATATCGTTCACGCCTACCCCCTGGTACTGTTTCACAGCGACGAGGACCCCTGGTCTTACATGCTGCAAAGCATGTTATCGAACATCGGGGTGCACGACCTGCACAGCGTTGATATCAGCGGTCACGGATTGAGTAGTCTACGCCTCAGACAGCAATTAGTTTCAGAAAGCGGTAAGGACAGCATGCCCTACCTGTATTTTCAGGGGCTCTGCCTGGGCGAGACAGAAACTATCGTAGAAATGATACGCTCCGGCATATTTCAGGAAATGCTGCAAAACGAAGGACTACATGTACTATCAAAGTTACAAACTCCGAGCCTGGACAACAATATTTTTGGCTACCCCAAGGGCGGCCTGACCGACGCAGCAGACAACCGTAAAAATATATTGTTGTGCGCTTGCGGCTCCTCAGCTGCCGATAAAATTCCTCAGCTCATCGAGTTGTTTGTCGCCCGTGGTCACGATGTAAAGTTGGTGCCGTCGAAATCGGCGGAGCATTTCTTTAAAGATTTTGGCATGGCGCAAATCCTCAAAAGCATCAAGCCCAGCGACATTTATCGGGATGACGACGAGTGGAACTTTCGGTACGAGGAGTTCGGTATGCCAATCCGGGCCGCTCACCTGGCACTATGCGATTGGGCGGATTGCATCGTCATCTCACCGGTGACTTGCAACACTATGGGAAAGATCGCCAACGGGATCGCAGACAGCATGCTGACGTCGGTGTTCGTGGCTTGGCAGTACCAGCGCAAGCCAGTAATTTTGTGCCCTGCCTGCAACACGCACATGTGGAATAACATAACCACACAGAATAATGTGGCCCAACTCAAGCGACTGGGAGCCCATTTTGAAGGCCCTCGCTCAGGATTACTATCCAATGGTACTACCGGCACGGGAATGATGGCATTGCCGGAAGAAATAATGGGAGCAGTGGAGGCTGCCCTGGACGATCTGGACAACCAGGAGGCCAGAATTATGCGCTGGGGGGTTCACGCGGCGGCGGCGGACGACCACCGCGAATGGCAAAGAATTTATCGCAGTATTGACGAAGACGTGGTGGGCATCAATATCCGCTCCGATGAAACAGGCGACACGCTGCTGCACTACGCTGCCGGAGGTGAAGGTGAAGCTCTGGAGGGAGGCATACAGAAAGGCATCCCCGACATCGAAGCCGCGAAGGAATTGATCGCCCGGGGTATCGATCTGGATATGATCAACGACTATCAATTTACTGCTCTCCATGTCGCCATCATGAACGACTCCGCGGATATGGTTGGACTATTGCTTGAGGCGGGAGCCGACGCCAGTGACTGTGTTTCTTTCGTTCACGCGCACTCGACCGATGACAAACTGATGAGGCTTATAGAAAACTGGGCCGTGGCCCATAACCTGGACCCGAGTCAGGCGGAACCCGAGATAGAAGTTGCCCCTGAACCCGAGGCCGAGATCTTGTATTTCACCTACGGCAGCCTCAAGAAGGGCTTTCCAAATCACAGCGATCAAACCGCCGTACTCTGCGAGTATGTCGGTACCGCGACTACGCGACAGGCCTTTCCACTCATTGTTCCAAACGAACCCAACTGCAGTAATCCGGAGTGCCCCTACCTCCATCGCATGGCAGCCCTGGTAAACCGCAAGGGCAGTGGAAAACTCGTTCAGGGGGAAGTTTATCGCCTATCCCCCGAGGGACTCGCCCAGCTGGATCGACTGGAGGGATATGTATCACCCGAACACCCCGACAACATCTATTATCGCAAGGCCATTTCGGTGTTACTCGAAGGTGAATTGAAGACCGTGCAGGTTTACTTCATTGCAGACGCTCAGTCCCAAATGACGGCATGGCAGGAAGGCGAAGCCGCTGCTGTCGGTGACTACACTCTAGAGATGGCAGCAGCCGTGCCGAAGCCCTGAGATGATAGAAATGACTGAGCGACGAACTATAGCGATAGCAGGCAACATGGGCTCTGGAAAATCCTCTCTCGTGGATTTTCTGAGCCGTACTTACGGGATCGTACCATTCTACGAACCCAACGACGAAAACCCCTACCTGCCCGACTTTTACGCCGACATGAAACGTTGGGCATTCCATTCTCAGCTGTACTTCCTCAGCAACAAGTTTCGTATGCACCAGGAGCTTGACCGTATGGCCGAGGTGGTAGTGCTGGATCGAACCATCTTTGAGGACGCCGAGATTTTCGCCACCGCTTTGCACCGGATGGGAAAGCTGAATGGACGGGAGTGGACGACGTACTGGGATCTTTACCAAAGCATATTGAATGCGATACGACCACCGGACCTAATGATCTACCTGCGTTGCTCCATGCGTACCTTACGTAAACGTATTCGGTTACGGGGCAGGGAGATGGAACAGGACATACCGTTATCCTATCTGAAGCACCTCGACCGCTTGTACGAAGAGTGGATAGCCAACTACTCACTCGGAGAGGTACTGATTCTGGATTCGGACAAGCTCGATTACATCAGCGACATGGTCGATTGCCTGGACATTATGGAGCGCGTGGAAACGCTATTGCCCACCTCTCTGCCTCGCCCCTGATCACACCTACAACAATATCAGGACGAGGTAGAACGCCACCTCCGTTATGGCTTGCGAAACTTGAGAGTCCAACGGTCGGTATTACCCTTTACAGTTTTTCGTCCGACCTCGTAGATCAATTCGTCATCCGCCCGATAATGAAGGTCTGAGTAATCCACAAACACAAAACCAGCTGCCTCAATCTCCTTGATCGCCAACACTGGGTCGACACGGCGCCCATTTTCATTATCATCTTTCTGCATATGCCGGCGAGTATGGTCCACCAAGGCGTAGACCCCACCGGATTTTAGCGCGACAAACACCGAGTTATTAATCGCATCGCGGGAGGCTGCGTCAAAGTTGTGGTAATTCCTAAAGGTGAACACCATGTCGACATCGGTAAGGCCCAGGCCAGTCTCCTTCGCTTCGTAATATTTAGCTCCTTCGGGCCGCCCCATTTTGACGCCTTCCGCGGTAACCTTGAGCTTCTCGAATCCGGGTAAATCCTCAAATTTTGCCGCGACACGCGAAGTACCATAGGCGATGTAAAACTCGCCGTGCTCAGCCAATACAGGTGCCAGCAGCCGGGTATACCAACCGCCCCCGGGAATTAACTCGACAACTTTCATGTCATCTCGCAGGCCGAAAAATTCAAGCGTATCTATGGGCCGACGATTACGATCACGGTCCTTGTCGGCGTCGGGCCTACCCTCGGCTTGCAGCGCCAACTCCAGCTTGGCTTTCACATCCTCAAAATCTACCGCCACTACTGTCGATGTAAAAGACAGCGTTGCGAGGCTCGCCCAAGCCACTAAACCAAATATTTTGTGCGTGTCCTTCATTAAGGTTCTCCAATTAATATTCTGCGCCATCATAACGTATCTGACGCGTTGCTGCCCACACCCGCTCATTGCCCTATAATGCCATAATCGCTCTTTTCCCCAGCTCCACTTACTATGCCTAACGCTTTCAATTTAATTCCAGACAGCGAAATCGAAATTCACGCCATTCGAGCGCAAGGCGCGGGCGGCCAGAACGTCAACAAAGTGTCTTCCGCCGTACACCTTCGTTTCAATATAGAGCGTTCGTCTTTACCAGATGATTACAAAACCCGCCTACTGGGACTTCGCGACCGAAGAATATCGAGTGAGGGTGTTCTTGTCATAAAGGCCCAGAGGTTTCGGACCCTGGAAAAGAACCGACAAGACGCACTTGGTCGACTCGAGGAATTGGTGCAAAGTATTGCCAGTCCGCAACGCCGACGAATTGCCACACGCCCATCCCGCAACTCGCGAAAAAAGCGCGTCGACAGCAAAACTAAACGCGGCCAGACCAAGCGCCTGCGCGGCAAAGTCGACACATAATTGACTCCCGGCTAATTACACTGAAGTTGAATGTAGCCTCTGGTCTGGACATTATTCCCCCAATATCTTTTAATCAACACTCCTCCTTTCACGGCTAGCACCTTACTAAACAACTTATGGGCGTACTGGACAAAATTCGACAGATGGCGGAAACCGCTAAATCGGCTGAAGAGGCGCAAGCCCAGCAAGAAACAGCGCTGCGTGCGAGATACGAACAGAAGGTTCTCCCGGCCATGGAGAAAATTTTCAGCTTCTGTGTCGAAATAGAACAACATTTGAACTATATCAAGCCGGATATCCGCGCCAGCTACGATATTCCAGGGTTTGGTTTGCTGAACAATGTACAACAGGGAAATTACCAGATCTCCAAGGGGCGCAAGCAGTTTCTCGAAAAAATCCCATTCCACTTCTCATGTACATCCCCACAAACCATTACGCGCGGGATCCAGGACAATCGAGAGTTATCGGCTGCGCTGGAGAGACTCGATAGAGCTGGATTGAAATACGAGTGCAAAAAAAGTCTCGGCAGAGACAACCAACCTCATGGCGGCGTTATCGATTTGATCGGGTACGTTCCCATATCCATCGTATTCAAGGGCCAGATGGACAGCGCCGACATTCACTGCACTATAAAGAACTACTTTGTTATTGATCAAATCAGATCTGTATTCCAGCCCGAGGCAATAAACGATGCTTTTTTTGAGGAATTCGGGAATTTTATTCTACGCGAGAAGAATAATTTTCTGACTGTCGAACTCAGCGAACAACAGCGCGCGCATTTTAGCGATCTGGTGAAACAGGAAAAAGAGCAGGAGCGACTACGCGAACTTGAGGCGCGTCTGGAGCGCGAACGAGAGCTTGAACTGGAACGCCAAAAGCAAGCTGAGAAAAAAAGTCCATTCGCGGACATGCTGCGTAAATTTGACCGGGATTGAGCCGGATTTAACCAGCGTCCCACACCACATCGCGAAAGTGCTTTCTGCACATCGACACATACCTCTCATTACCTCCCACTTCCACTTGCGCGCCCTCGGTCACCGGCTTCCCGGATCCATCAATACGAACCACGAAACCCGCTTTACGACCGCAGTGGCAAATCGTCTTCAACTCGACCAGTTTGTCGCTCCAGGCTAGCAAATAGTGGCTACCCTCAAAGGTTTCACCGCGGAAATCTGTTCTTAATCCGTAGGCGAGTACTGGAATATCCAAATCGTCCACGATACTCACGAGTTGCCTGACTTGTACTTTAGTCAAAAACTGAGCTTCGTCGATTAACAGGCAATCGATGCTCTGCGCCGTATGCAGCTTGGAGGTCAGTTCGAGTAGGTTGAGCTTACGATCAAACAAATGTGCATCACTTTTCAGGCCTATCCGCGATGCCACAACGCCACTGCCAAAGCGGTCGTCGAGCTTTGCCGTAAATACCTCGGGATGCATACCTAACTCGCTGTAGTTATATGCGCTCTGCAGCAAAGATGTCGACTTGCCTGCATTCATAGCTGCGTAGTAAAAATAAAGTTGCGCCATTACCTTTCTTTTCCATTTTATGTACGTTGCGGGGACCGGAAATTTAACACCTTCGGAGGAAGAACGCCCCATTTCTTAAAGTTGACTAATTGGACAGCTTATCGCATAATCCGCCCATAATTAACGGGACTGGTATCACCAACTAAATACCTTCCAAGGTTAAACAACCTCCCTACCAACCACTATCGCAATATCAAGGTGCAGTCCAGCTATGTTGGTACAGGACATTATTCGCAGAAAACGCGACGGCGAAAGTCTCGAGCCTGCTGAGATCCAGGCTCTGGTGCGAGGTATTGTCGACCAATCTATGTCCGAAGGACAAATTGCCAGCTTTGCAATGGCAACATTCTTTCAGGGTATGTCCAATTCAGAATGTGCGGTTCTGACCCGGGAAATGAAACAGTCCGGGGCGACACTGAATTGGACAGAAATGAGTTTACCGGGCCCCATTGTCGACAAACATTCCACCGGCGGAGTAGGAGACAAGGTCAGCCTGATTCTGGCACCCATGCTCGCCGCCTGTGGTGTTTTCGTGCCGATGATTTCAGGCCGCGGCCTCGGTCATACGGGAGGCACTGTCGATAAAATGGAAAGCATTCCCGGATATCAATCCCAGCCCGAGGAAATCCGACTACAAGCCATCGTCGCAGAAGTAGGCTGCGCCATTGTGGGCCAGACCTCCAACCTCGCTCCAGCCGACAAGCGCTTTTACGCGGTTCGGGACGTAACAGCCACGGTGGAATCAATACCACTGATCACCGCATCTATCCTCTCCAAGAAACTGTCTGCTGGGCTCGACTCGCTGGTAATGGACGTTAAAACTGGCAGCGGGGCGTTCGCTACATCCCGGGAAATGGCCCGCGACCTGGCCCGCAATATCATCGCTGTAGGAGCGGAACTGGGGCTGCCAATCTCGGCTCTTATCACCGATATGGGCCGGGTGCTGGGAAGAAGTGCAGGAAACTCACTAGAGGTACTGGAATCGGTTCAGTTTCTGACTGGAGATTTCCACGACCAACGCTTGCGTGACGTCGTGACCAGTCTGGGCGCAGAACTTCTGGTTTTATCCGGGGTTGATTCGACGCTGCAGGCAGGCCACGATCGAATGGACAACACGCTATCGAACGGCTCGGCGGCGGAACGTTTTGGGCGCATGGTAGCTGCTCTGGGAGGCCCTTCAGATTTTGTAGAAAAACCCAGTAATTATTTAGCTGTGGCGGCTGAAAGAATTGCCGTTTATCCGGAAAAGCAGGGAATTGTAACCGCCATAGATGCGCGTTCTGTGGGGTATGCGGTGGTTGAATTGGGCGGTGGTCGCCGAATCGCAACAGACAAGCTAGACTTCAGTGTAGGATTGGCGGCTGTTAAAGCACCCGGAGAGAGCGTGGGCCCTTCAGAACCTCTGGCAATTATCTACGCCGCCAATAAAGAGGCAGCCGCGCAGGCCGCAGCACGCCTAAGACAGGCGTTTTCCATAGGGGACAGCGCGGGACCGCCGGCCGAACCAGTGATCCTAAACCAATCATCGAACGATGGTAACGAACATGAAAGCTGAGAATAGTAGAGTGCTCGCCCACAGTGGCGATAGAGAGACAGACCCAAAGGCTGGGGGCGGTCAAGCAGTCCCCATTAACGTGGGGACGGTAGATCACGAGGATCACGGCTTGTTAAATCCGGGCACCCCTTTCCACGCAGAATGGGTTGATGAGATCCGCATTAACCAAAGTGCCGTCGAAAGGCGAACTGACAGTCTCAAAAATCGCCGCTCTCTCAAGAAAGAGTGGCAGGCTGCCTGGCTCCTGAAAGCTATCACTTGTATCGACCTCACAACCCTGTCCGGAGACGATACACCGGGGCGTGTGAAGCGTTTGTGTAGTAAAGCCAGACATCCGGTTCGGCAAGATGTTCTGCAAGCTCTTGGGGTTGAGTCTCTGGACATCACCACCGGCGCAGTCTGTGTCTACCACTCCATGGTCGAGACCGCAGTGGCAGCGCTGGCGGGGTCGGGCATTCCTGTGGCGGCCGTATCTACCGGATTTCCGGCTGGAATGGCACCGCTGGCCACAAGATTGCAGGAAATCGAGGCATCGGTGGCTGCGGGCGCCCGGGAGATCGACATAGTTATTACCCGGCATTTCGTCCTGACCAGCAATTGGCCCGCCCTCTACGAAGAGGTATGCGCCTATCGCCAGGCCTGTGGTAATGCGCACATGAAAACCATCATCTCTACCGGTCAGCTGGGAACCCTGAACAACGTCGCCAAGGCATCCATGGTGTGCATGATGGCAGGCGCAGACTTCATAAAGACCTCCACTGGCATGGAGGCAGTCAATGCTACGCTGGGCGTGAGCCTGGTAATGATGCGCATGATTCGGCAGTACCAGTCCCTGACCGGTCACAGAATTGGCTTCAAGCCGGCTGGAGGCATTAGCACCGCCAAGGACGCACTGCAGTACTTGGTAATGATCAAAGAGGAGCTCGGGGACGAGTGGCTCAATCCAGAAATGTTCCGCTTCGGCGCGTCTAGCCTACTAGGCGACATCGAGCGACAACTCGAACACTATGTCAGCGGTCAGTACTCGGCCAACCATCGCCACCCGCTCGCCTGAGAACTAAAGAGAGAATCAGTCTATGTCTGTTGCAGAAGCATTCAAGAACATGAGTTACGGACCAGCGCCAGAAGCCACAGATCACGTGGCCGAGTGGTTGCAGGATCACAGCGAAAGCTCCGGTTTGTATATTGGCGGCGAGTGGCTGAAACCCACTTCTGGACAGTATTTTGATAGCACCAACCCCGCTACTGGCGAGGTCCTCGGCAAGGTGGCCCAGGCCGATGCTACCGACATAGCAAAGGCCGTAGCCGCCGCTCGAAAGGCACAGCCACTGTGGCAGAAACTCGGTGGCCACGGTCGTGCCAAGCGTCTGTATGCCATTGCCCGTCTTTTACAAAAGCACTCCCGAAAACTCGCCGTGCTGGAAACCATGGACAACGGCAAACCAATCCGCGAGTCCCGGGACATCGATATCCCACTGGCGGTGCGCCATTTTTATCACCACGCCGGATGGGCACAGATAATCGAGTCTGAGTTGCCGGATCTGCAGCCCGTAGGTGTAGTAGGTCAGATAATCCCATGGAATTTCCCACTGCTGATGGCAGCCTGGAAAATAGCGCCCGCCCTCGCTGCGGGCAACTGTATCGTGTTGAAACCCGCCGAATTCACCAGTCTCAGCGCGCTGATGTTTGCCGAGATCTGTACTGAAGCGGGAATACCGGCTGGCGTAATCAACATTATCACCGGCGACGGCAGCACCGGTGCCGGCCTGGTTGCACACCCCGATGTAGACAAAATCGCCTTCACGGGCTCCACGGATGTTGGTCGTCTTATCAGAGAGCAGACCGCCGGCACCGGTAAAAAGCTCACCCTCGAACTGGGTGGTAAGTCACCGGTAATCGTATTCGATGACGCCGACCAGGACGGTGCCGTAGAGGGTTTGGTCGACGCAATCTGGTTTAACCAGGGACAAGTTTGCTGTGGTGGTTCCAGGCTACTGGTACAGGAAGGTATCGCCGAGTCCATGATCGGAAAAATCAAAGCCCGGATGGAGAAGCTGCGCGTCGGCAACCCCTTAGACAAAGGTATCGATATCGGCGCAATTGTCGATCATAGCCAACGAGACCGCATCGACGCCATGGTCAAACAAGGCGTCGCGGAGGGTGCCACGCTTTGGCAACCAAAATCAGCATGCCCAGATACCGGCTGCTTTTACCCACCCACCCTGCTCTGTGATGTTGAGACTAGCAACCTGGTGGCCCGCGAAGAGATTTTTGGCCCGGTATTGAGTGTCATGACCTTCAGAACTCAAAAGGAAGGTATCGAGCTGGCAAACAACACTCGCTATGGTCTCGCTGCCAGTATCTGGTCGGAAAGTATCAATAGGGCACTCGATGTCGCGCCGCAGATCAAGGCCGGGGTTATCTGGATCAATAGCAGTAATCAATTCGATGCCGCCTGTGGCTTTGGAGGCTATCGGGAATCTGGATTTGGTCGCGAGGGTGGGATCGAAGGGATGCATGAGTACCTGAAGCCAGCGGCCAGAGAATCACTGGAAGTCGATATTCCGCAGCCGCAGCCCGCCGCGGGTGGTGAGGTACGTACGACTATAGATCGCACCGCAAAAATGTACATTGGTGGCAAGCAAGCGCGTCCAGATGGGGGCAATAGCCTGACGGTTCTTTCGAGTAAGGGCGAGGACTGCGGCGTTGTCGCCGAGGGCAGTCGCAAGGACATTCGTAACGCCGTTGAAGCTGCATATAAAGCGGCTAGCTGGGGAAAGACAACAGCGCATAACCGGGCTCAGATTCTTTATTACATAGCCGAAAACCTCGACTACCGATCCGATGAATTTGCGGCGCGGTTGACCAGTCTCACCGGGGCCACCAAAAAGGTGGCGAAAGACGAGGTCGACCTGACCATCGAGCGACTATTTTTCTACGCGGCCTGGGCTGACAAATACGACGGTGTCGTGCATCAGCCACCAATTCGCGGGGTTACCCTGGCGATGAATGAACCGATAGGTGTTATGGCTATTGGTTGCCCGGATGGCTCGCCACTGCTCGCCTTCGTTTCGATGTTGGCACCGGTAATCGCCATGGGAAATCGGGCAGTTGTAGTTCCATCCCAACGCTACCCCCTGATCGCCACAGACTTCTATCAAATACTGGAAACCTCCGATGTACCTGCAGGTGTCGTCAACATTGTCACTGGCGAGCGCGATGGCCTGATGAAGGTCTGTGCCGACCACAATCAGGTGGACGGTATTTGGTATCATGGTAGTGTCGCGGGCAGTGAAATCGTCGAGCGGGCCTCCACCGGCAACTTGAAGCGCACCTGGGTAAATCAGGGCGCGGCCCGCAACTGGTCTTCATTAGAAGAGGGAGCCGGTAAAGAATTCCTTCGCGAGGCTTGTCAGGTGAAGAATATCTGGATACCTTACGGCGACTCTGTATAAAAATAATTTTAAAATTCAACGCTCCACAAGGGGAACAAAATGCCTGAAAATGCCATCAGCCTGATAGGCATAGCGACCCTCTTTTGTATTGCCGTTCTTTTTTCTACCAACCGCCGAGCCATCAGCTTGCGCATTGTTGGCAGCGCGTTCGCTTTGCAGGTAGCCCTGGCGGTATTCGTGCTCCGTTTCCCATGGGGAAAATCTCTAATTGAAGCGATGTCCAACGGCGTCCAGGCTATCGTCGAGTACTCCGGCGCGGGTATCAATATGGTGTTCGGCAGCTTGGCCGACCTAAATGGCGGGTTCAGCTTTGCCATCAACGTATTGCCCATCGTGGTGTTCTTTTCGGCCTTGATGGCAGTGCTGTATCACCTGGGTATCATGCAAATTGTGGTACGTGTTATCGGTGGCGGAATGCAAGCACTCATAGGTACCCGACGGGTAGAATCCCTGAATGCAGCGGCCAATGTATTTGTTGGTCAAACGGAATCGCCGCTGGTCGTAAAACCATTCCTGAAAGACCTGACCGACGCGCAGCTGTTTGCCGTGATGGTTTCCGGCGTGGCATCTGTCGCCGGCACCGTACTGGCAGCCTACGCCCAGATGGGCATCCGTTTGGACTACCTACTGGCGGCCTCGTTTATGGCCGCTCCCGGGGGTTTGCTAATGGCAAAGATCATCATGCCCGACAACCCTGAGGATCACGCCAACGAGGCTAAGGAGTCAGCTGTCGTGATCGGCAAGAGCGAGCACGAGAATGTCATTCTGGCAGCCGCTTCCGGTGCCGCAGACGGCGTTCGACTGGCAGTGAACATTGGCGCTATGCTGATCGCTTTTGTCTCGCTGATCGCACTCTTTAACGGCATCGTTGGTGGGCTGGGCGAGTTGGTGGGAGTCGAAAGCCTGACCTTGGAACGAATGCTGGGGATTTTGTTTGCGCCGCTGATGTATCTGCTGAGCGTACCGTGGTCCGAGGCTCAAACCGTAGGTGCCCTATTTGGTGAAAAGCTTGTCTTGAATGAGTTTGTCGCCTTTCTACACCTCGGTCCCATCGTCGACACCCTGAGTCCCAGGGCCGCGGCTATCGCCACGATTTCTCTCTGCGGTTTTGCCAACCTGTCGTCGATAGCCATGTTACTCGGCGGTTTGGGCAGCTTGATCCCGGAGAAGCGGCAGTTGATCGGTCGCTTTGGCCTGCGAGCAGTAGCGGCAGGATCGCTATCCAATCTCATGAGTGCCACCCTGGCCGGGATGCTAATACCCTTCTAGACGCCCTAAATTTGACTGCATTTCTCCCGTACCAGGCGCAGACCGAGCCTATCTGGAAAAAATATTGACCAAACGGTTAAGTTTCTTGACTTAATCCCGTGAAAAGCTCAACATGTACCCCCGCTATTAGTGCGGAATAATAACGTATTGTTACGACTCCATTCCGGATAAAATAAATCACTTACACACTGGATGAGACTAATCGAAATGAGTAATTCAAAGACAAATATAGGGCACGGCTTTAGCCGTCTGCC
This sequence comes from Halieaceae bacterium, assembly GCA_047618115.1. GTDB lineage: Bacteria > Pseudomonadota > Gammaproteobacteria > Pseudomonadales > Halieaceae > CALJGI01. The sequence continues at coordinate 16,474 of JBLHKV010000015.1, forward strand.
ATTGAGTACCCTGGCAGTAGCTGTGATCGCCAGCCTCGCGGTTCCCGCCCAGGCTCAAGTCAAACTGGAAGAGGTTATTGTTACCGCCCAAAAGCGTGAGCAGAACATCCAGGACGTACCAATCTCTATTACCGCGCTGTCTGGCGATTATATGGATTCGATCCGCACCGGCGGTAAAGATATTCGAGTGCTTTCTGGCAAGGCACCTAGCCTGATAGTCGAATCTGACTTTGGTCGAGTTTTCCCACGCTTCTATCTGCGCGGTATCGGCAATACCGATTTTGACCAGAATGCATCACAACCCGTTTCGTTGATTTATGATGACGTCGTATACGAAAACCCGATGCTCAAGGGCTTCCCCATGTTTGACACGGCCCGCGTCGAAGTATTAAGAGGCCCACAGGGCACTCTGTTCGGACGCAACACACCAGCCGGAATTGTTAAAATTGATTCTGTCAAGCCGAGTCAAGAATTCGAGGCCTACGTAAAAGCCGGGTTCGGCAATCTCGATGTGACCGATTTTGAAGCCGCTGTTGGCGGTTCTCTGAACGAAAACTGGAGCGGTCGCGCCTCCTTCCTACATCAGACACGAGGTGATTTTGTAGAAAACCGCGCCTCTGATATCGATCCCAGCCTCGCGTCGCTAGACGACAAGAGCTTTCTTGAAGGCCATACAGAATGGGCCTATCGACTGCAGTTGGCTTACGACAGCGATGATTTCTCCGCCCTGTTCAATATTCACGGCCGCGACCTCGATGGCACCGCCACCCTGTTCCGGGCAAATATCATAGAGCCGGGCACCAACAACTTCACACGTGATTTTGATAGAGACGTAGTAAATTTCGATGGCAAGAACCAACAGACTCTGGAATCCTTCGGCGGCTTGGCCAAACTGGTGTGGGACTTGGGTGATTACACAGTCACTTCCATCACCAGTTACGAAGAAGTTGAAACATTCAGCCGCGCCGATGTTGAAGGCGGTATCGGTGCTTCGTTCCTGCCCATCATGGGTCCTGGGTTTATTCCATTCCCAGCGCAAACCGCAGACGGAATTCCCGACCACAGACAGATAACTCAGGAACTTCGCATCAATAACAACCCCGACGCCGGCGAAAAGCTACACTGGCAGGCGGGCCTGTTCTACTTTGATGAGCACCTAGAAGTTGACAGCTTCAACTATTCGGACCGATCTGACAATTTTGACGGTTTTGCCAACCAAAATCAGGACACCAAGGCTACAGCGATCTTCGGGCAGTTCGACTACGACCTGTCAGACGATCTGATCGTTACCGCTGGCCTGCGTTATTCGAGGGACGAAAAGGACTACACCGCGTTCAGATCCATGGACCCGTTTGGTGGTCCAACTCTCGCTCCCGTCTCGGTCAACCCGGACGATTCAGAAGTCAGCGGCAATGTCAGCCTTAATTACACCATCAATGAGAACGTCAGCGTCTACGGCCGTGCCGCGAGAGGTTTCCGCGCTCCCAGTATTCAGGGTCGGGTACTGTTCGGTGACGCGGTCACTATCGGTGACTCAGAGACAGTCACTTCCTTTGAGGTCGGCATAAAGTCCGAGCTACTGGATAACAGCATGCGTTTGAACGCGACCATCTACTCGCTTGAAATCAGCGATCAACAACTGACAGCGGGCAGCGGTGAAGACAACGCAAATCGGCTAGTCAATGCAGACACGACCACCGGGCAGGGCGTTGAAATCGACCTGGAGTGGGCTGTTAATGAAAACCTGATGCTGACAGTAGCCAGCAGCTACAACGAGACAGAAATCGACGATCCAAATCTGTCTATTCTGCCTTGTGGAGCGCCCTGTACAATATTGGACCCACCCGGCTCTTTTGACGGAAGCGTATCTATTGATGGCAACACCCTACCCCGCGCGCCAGAGTGGATCACCAATTTCGTAGCTCGATACTCTATGCCCGCGTTTTCAGGTGAACTGTACATCCAGACCGATTGGGCCTATCGCAGTGAAATCAGCTTCTTCCTGTACGACTCAGTAGAGTTTCACGGAGATTCGTTGTTCGAAGGTGGCCTGAATGTTGGCTACGTGACAGACCGCTATGAGATCTCCGTTTACGGTCGCAACATTACAGACGAGACGGATCTGGTAGCAGCGATTGATTTCAACAACCTCGAAGGTATCATCACCGACCCTAGAACCTATGGAATAGAGTTTACCGCTCGATTCTAGTTGTTTGATGTTTCATAAAAAAACCCGGCTTATGCCGGGTTTTTTTATACGCCAAATAGTCGTCAGAATCAGGAGGACTCGGGCCAAACAAATGCAGCCGGCAGCAGTTCGGCAAGAGTGAAGTGGGTGAATTCACCCGACTCTTCGGTCATAACTATGTCAGTGCTGGCGTCGGCAAACTCGGCAATACGCTGTCGACAGCCTCCACAGGGTGTGCAGCTTTCCAACTGATCACGACCACCTACAACAACAATACAAACAATGCGTTTTCCGCCCGAGGCTATCATTGCACCTATGGCGTTTCCCTCTGCACAGCTACCCAACGGGAATGCGGCATTCTCTACGTTTGTGCCTAAATGTACGTTACCTTGCTCATCCAATAGGGCAGCACCGACCAGAAATCCCGAGTAGGGAGCGTGAGCGTGCTTTCGTACCGATTTGGCCGCCGATGCGAGGGTCTGAAGTTCAGTCATAGTTGTCTTCCTATCTCTGCTACTCGTCTAGTTAGTTTCAAGATCAGTTAATACGCCGTAAGTTTCCGGTCGCCGATCTCGCATAAACTGCCACGAGTCTCGTGCCTCGCGAACCTTCTCAGTATCTATTGTATGGATCAGCAACTCGTCCTGGTCACGGCTGGCAATGGCCTCGATGTCGCCGCGTGGACTAACAACATAGCTCTGGCCGTAAAACTCTCCAATGTTCCAGGGAGCCTCGGTGCCCACCCGGTTTATTGCGCCAATGTATACACCGCTGGCCGCCGCTGCTGCGGGCTGCTCCAGTTTCCACAGATATTCTGACAGGCCCGCGACAGTGGCCGAAGGATTGACTATGTATTCCGCACCCCGCAACGCCAGAGCACGCCAACCCTCTGGAAAGTGCCGGTCGTAGCAGATGTAAACACCGAGGTTTAGGTAGGCTGTCTTGAAAACCGGCCAATCCGACGCGCCTGGCTTAAAGAAGAACTTCTCCCAAAAGCCGGCGACCTGGGGAATATGCGTTTTTCGGTATTTACCCATATAGCTACCATCTGCGTCGATAACCGCCGCCGTGTTGTAGTACACCCCCGGTAGCGCCTCTTCATATATCGGCACAACAATCACCATTTGGTGCTTTTTTGCATACTCCTGCATCAATCGGGTGGTGTGGCCATCGGGTATAACCTCGGCAGCGGCGTACCACTTTTTGTCCTGGCTGGGGCAAAAATATGGTTGCGTAAAAACTTCCTGAAAACACAAAACCTGTACACCGGCATTTGCCGCCTGCTCAATGTAGGGTATATGCGCCTCCAGCATGCTGTCTCGAATCTCATTGGGGCTAAGCGATGTGTCGGCATTCAGACCAAGCTGAATGAGGCCAACTTTAACTTTGGACATGCGTATCTCCTGTTGAATGTTGCATAGTCTTGGCCATAAGCACGTAGTAACAGGCGCTGGATACCAACGCGCCTACGAACCAGGCATTATCGTAAATTCTGTCAAACAAGACTGGAACGGTTTCCAGGGCACCAGCCGCATGAAGAAAACCAGGGATATTCGGAGCGATTCCCACGGCCAGTGCGATGAGTGCTGCAGGATTCCAACCGCCGGAAAATTCGTAGCTCTTCTCGCGACGATACAAATCTTCCAATTCCAACTCGCACTTACGAATCAGGAAATAGTCGATGATCAGAATACCGGCTATGGGACCCAGCAAAGAGGAATAGCCCACCAGCCAAACGAACAGGTAAGACCCCGCAGAGTCCAACAGTTTCCAGGGCATCATGGCGATACCCAGTCCGGCGGTAATCAATCCACCCATCCGGAATGAAATTTTGTGCGGGGCGAGATTGCAAAATCCATTTGCAGGCGCCACTACATTGGCAGCCAGATTTGTTGTTAACGTTGCAATGATCAGCATGCCCAAGCCAACCAGGGCCGATGCTCCGCCAAGACGACCGGCCAGTGCCACCGGATCCCATATCTCTTCACCGAATACCGCCACAGTGGCCATGGTGACCGCAACACTGATAAAGGCCAGTAGTGCCATTGGCAGAGGTAGACCAATTGCCTGACCTATCATCTGATGGCGTTGACTGCGAGCAAAGCGGGTAAAGTCTGGAATATTCAGTGTGAGCGTCGACCAAAATCCGACCATAGCGGTAATGCCCGGCAGAAACACACGCCAGAATTCGCCCTCTCGCGAGCCGCCCGGTACAAAGGCAGATTGCTTGGCAAACATCGCATCGAAACCATCCGCGCTGTCATAGGCCCAGTACAACATGGCCAGACAGATTGCCAGCAACAGAGGCGCGGCCAGGGTCTCCAGCCAGCGGATAGATTCCATACCACGCATTATGAAGAAAACCTGGACCCCCCAAAATAGCAAAAAACATATCAACTGCGCGACATCGATATCCAGAAAAGGCAATGGTGAACCGACGAACATAGAATCAGACAGCCCATTGAGTATCTGGTAGATCGCCGATCCACCCACCCAGGTTTGTATTCCGAACCAACCGCAGGCCACCAGCCCGCGCAGCAGTCCCGGTAAACGCGCTCCCAACGTACCGAAGGAGGCCCGCAACAATACCGGAAAGGGAATACCGTACTTTGCCCCGGCGTGGCCGATGAGCAACATGGGGACCATCACAATAAAATTACCAAGAAATACAGTGAGAATCGCCTGCCACCAATTCATCCCCTGTGCGATCAAACCCGATGCCAACAGATAACTTGGCACACAAATCACCATACCCACCCAGAGCGCAGCTATATTGACCCAACTCCAGGTCCGCTGTTCTTCGGTTGTGGGTGCAAGATCCGCATTCCATAGATAGTCAGCCGCACCTGGCGGAAGACTCGCGTGCTGAGATGATGACTGCATCGATATTCTCTTTGTTATTAGTTTATTTTTCCGCTCGACCCGCGATTTTTCTTTCGGGTTCTGAACACATCTACAGTGAAGCTTGACTCTCATCCGATGCTGACCTAGCATAGCTTTATTGACCAAATAGTCAAGTTAACTCAGCTATCAAGCATCACGCGCTATCGCGCCACTCACCGGAGACCCGCCATGTCTATATTGATCAAAGGGGGGACAGTTGTCACCCACGATCGCAGTTACCGAAGTGATGTCTTATGCGATGGCGGTGTCATCACCGAGGTCGGCGTCAATCTCGATGCTCCCTCGGGCACGCAGATAATAGATGCGGGCGGACAATACGTCATGCCCGGCGGGATCGACCCACACACGCATATGCAACTGCCTTTTATGGGTACGGTCGCCTGTGATGATTTCTATACGGGTACCTCGGCCGCTCTTGCCGGTGGCACAACGAGTATTATCGACTTCGTCATTCCAAATCCGCAGCAGAGCTTACTCGAGGCTTACCACACCTGGCGTGAATGGGCAGAGCCCTCGGCTGCCGACTACAGCTTTCACGTCGCAGTCACGTGGTGGGACGACAGCGTATCCGCCGATATGGGAACGCTCGTGGAGCAGCACGGCGTCAACAGTTTCAAACACTTTATGGCGTACAAAGGCGCCATCATGGCCGCAGACGAAATACTGGTGCCAAGCTTTTCGCGCTGTATGGAGCTAGGTGCTATACCCACAGTGCACGCTGAAAACGGCGAACTGGTATACCACTTGCAGCAAAAAATTCTGGCCATGGGAATCACCGGCCCCGAGGGGCATCCACTCTCGCGGCCAGCGGGCGTTGAAGGTGAAGCGGCAAACCGAGCAATCAAGATTGCCCAGGCGCTGGGCTCGCCGATTTACCTGGTTCACGTCTCCACCAAGGACGCACTCGATGCAATTCGCTACGCCCGCAGCCAGGGACAACGTGTCTTTGGCGAGTGCCTGGCTGGTCACCTGCTTCTAGATGACAGCGTTTACCGCGACACGGACTGGGGCCGAGCAGCTGCCCACGTCATGAGCCCACCGTTCCGACCGGTCGGTCATCAGGAGGCCCTCTGGTTAGGCCTGCAAACTGGCGACCTTCAAACCACAGCAACAGATCACTGTGTGTTTTGCGCGGACCAGAAAGCCATGGGTGCAGAAAACTTTACCCAGATTCCCAATGGCACCGCGGGTGTAGAAGATCGTATGTCTGTTATGTGGCACGAGGGTGTGGGTACCGGAAGGCTATCAATGAATGAGTTTGTTGCGGTCACCTCTACCAACAGCGCCAAGATCTTCAATATGTATCCTCGTAAGGGAGCGGTAGCCGCCGGTGCAGACGCAGATCTGGTGGTCTGGGATCCTGAAGGTACACGCACCATATCTGCCAGCACCCACCATTCAAATGTCGACTTCAATATATTCGAAGGCAAAATCGTCAAAGGCATCCCCAGTCACACTATCTCGCGCGGCAAAGTGGTTTGGCAAGATGGCCAACTCAATACCGAGAGGGGAGCGGGTCGCTATATCGACCGTCCGGCCTACCCGCCTGTGTACGAAATACTTGATAAATTCGCCGAGGCGAACAAGCCAAAAGCAGTAGTCCGATAACAGAGAACCAGGAGTCAGATTATGGAATTCGCCATTTGTTTCAAAGGCGTCGCATCCCCGGAGCGGGTTCGCTATCTGGTCAGACAGGCCGAGACAGCGGGATTTAGCTACTGTTGGTTTTACGACTCTCACATATTGTGGCGGGAGTGTTACCCGGTTATGGCCATGTGTATGGAGCACACAACAAAAATGCGCTTTGGTCCCTGCGTAACCAACCCCCTCGCTCGCGACTGGTCTTTGACGGCAAGCCTTTTTGGCAGCCTCGCCGTGCAAAGCGGAGGTCGAATTGACATGGGAGTCGGGCGGGGTGATAGCTCTGTTCGTGTTATGGGTAAAAAACCCGCAACACTCGCCAGACTCACCGAGTTCACTCACAAAGTCAAAGCGATGATTCGCGGCGAGGAAGTAAGCTACGGCGACTGCCCAAACCCGGTACAGTTTCCCTGGGCAGAAGGGTATGAACTTCCCGTCTGGATTGCGGCTTATGGTCCCAAGGCACTTAAAACAGCCGGGGAAGTGGGCGATGGTGTTATTTTGCAGATTGCGGATCCATCGTTATGCAAGTGGTTTGGTGACCAGGCCTTGAGCGCTGGGGCAGCGGCCGGCAGAGATATGAGTAATTACAAGGTGATGGCCGCAGCTCCAGCGTACTTTGGTGACATGGACGAATGCCTTGAGAAAACCAAATGGTTCCCTGCAATGGTCGGTAACCACGTCGCCGATATCGTCGAGAAATACGGTACTGACAGCGGCCTCGTTCCGGAGAGTCTCACCTCGTACATTGAGAACAGACGCGGTTACGATTACTCAAAACACGGCCAAAGCAGCAATCCGTTTCTGGACTTTATTACACCGGAAATTATCGAAAGTTTTTGCGTGCTAGGTCAACCAGAAGACCACGTAGCCAAGATTCGCCAACTTGAGGACAGCGGCGTCACTCAATTTAATATCTACTTGGATAACGGCGACGAAGAAAAAATCATAGCGGAGTACGCGGAGAACGTTATACCCCACTTCAGTTAGGCCTCTGGTGTAAGGCCGATACCGCGGAGAATAATGGCTATGACGTTCTTGGTGGCGTGCTCCTGTTGTGCCAGGTTGAGCGCCACGTTGCCATTTAGAACTTTTATTTGATGTTCAAAATCTGCGTAATGTTGAGTGGTAGCCCAAATCATAAACAACAATGTATCGGGATCAACCGGTAGAATTTTACCCTCTTTGATCCAGGTAGAAATCTGGATGGTCTTGCCCTTTTCCCAATCGTGAAGAAACTGACTTAACTTCTCGTCTCCCAGTACCGGCGCTCCGTGCATAATTTCATTTGCCCAGACTTTTGATCCGAACGGTCGGGTGAAGGAGTGATGCATCTTACTCTTGATATACTCGCTCAATGCAATGGTCGGATCTTCCGACTGGTCAAAAGCTTCAGCGTCCATTTTCCAGACAACCACAATATCCTCTAAAACCGCGTTATAAAGATCCTTTTTGGTCTTAAAATAGTAGTGGACGTTGGCCTTGGGTAGACCCGCAATATCGGCGATTTCCTGGGTGGTTGAACCTTTGAAACCCTTGAGTGCGAATACTTCCTCAGCTGCAGCGATTATGCTGCCACTGTGAATTTCACGAATTCTAGCCTTCTTATTTGTAATAAAAATATCCTCCCTGACTCGCAGAGACTATCATCACGGTGAAGCTCACGGATTAGCAGCCTCGATCAGCGCCGCAAGAGAGTTCTGATGCTCAACAACTAATCCCGCCAGAGCGACTTCGGCGCGCAGCATGCCGACACGAAACTCTTCGTCGCCCACGCTCTCCCTTACCTCGTAGTAGCATTTGACCTTGGGCTCAGTGCCCGAGGGCCGAACGATGATCCTGGCACCACTTTCTAACCGGAAAATCAGTACATCACTCGAAGGAAACTCCAGCAGCTCCATCGTGCCATCGACGTTGTATCTCGTACCTGCTTTCAGGTCATCTATCTGCATCACCAACTGACCCCCTATGCGCTCGGGAGGACTGGCTCTAAGTAGCTCACCGATGGGTACAGCGCCTCTGTCGAGTGCCAGGCTACGCTGATCAGTAAGAAAAATACCGTGCTCGCGAAACAATGTCTTCAAATGCTCCTGCACGGAGCTGCCCCGGCGTTCGAGTTCTGCCGTCATCTGAGCAAACGCCAACAACGCCGATAACCCGTCTTTGTCGCGTACTTGCCCGCCCGGCGCGTAACCCAGTGCCTCCTCGTAGGCAAACAAAAATTTATGGTGTTCGTCTTCGAGGGCCAGTGCGACATTGGCGAGCCACTTGAATCCAGTCAGCGTCTCCCGGTACAAAGCCCCAGCGGCCGCCGCGACAGCCCCCAACATGCTGGAGGAAACGATAGTGGTGCACACGATGGGAATAAAACTGTGCTCTTTGGATAACAGATAATCGGCCAGGAGTATGCCAACAGCATCTCCGCTTAACAGTTGATAATTACCGTCGGACTCACGCACGGCAACCGCAAGACGGTCGGCGTCGGGATCGTTGGCACATGCCAGAGTTGTCTGCTGCGCACGCGCGAGAGCGAGCACAGCATCCATCGCACCGGGCTCCTCCGGGTTGGGGAAATT
>JBLHKV010000016.1:0-25232 GCA_047618115.1 Halieaceae bacterium
CTTCATCCCGAGGTTATGAAACAATTTCCTCCTGCGCTTATTATTACCGGGACGCGGGCAATGGACCTGAGTCCGGCCGTTGTTACAAACTCGCAGTTGCATAAAGCAGGTGTGAATTCGACACTCATTGTGGGAGAGGGAATGGGTCACTGCTACCTGTATTCTTCGCAGCTGCCGGAAGCACGCGATGCTTATGACGTGATAGTCGGCTTTTTCCGCAACAACTTGCGGTGATCGCATGCGACTTAGTAATAGACAACATCGATGATTACATTATACTGAATCTATACAGGTTTGCGCATTTTAGAGCCTGCCGAAACAGCTAATAATTTGACTATGGAGTCGATAAATGCAGGTAGCTATTATCACCGGTGCCGGCAGTGGTATTGGCCTAGCCACGGCGAAGCAACTTCACGGTGCAGGGATGAGCGTCCTCGGTGTCGGTCGGGACCTCAAAAAATTGGCGGCGCTCGAAAAACAAATTGGCGACCCTGAGCGACTCGCCACGCTATCCATAGATATAGCCGATGATGATGCACCGCAGACTATCGTTAACCTGGCTCTTGAGCGCTTCGGACGAATTGATTTTCTTATCAACAATGCCGGGCTGGGCAGCCCGAAACCACTGCATAAGACAGACGACGCAAGTCTGGACCTTTTTTTAGGAGTGATGTTGCGCGCGCCTTTCAGATTGGCGCGGGATGTCATCATCCATATGCAGCCAGGCTCAGCCATTATTAATGTGACTTCGACCTTTGCCGTTGTAGGCGGTAGGAGCGGCGGTGCTTATTCCGCTGCCAAAGGCGGTTTAACTGCGCTCACACTCCACATGGCCTGTGAATATGGTGCGAAGGGTATACGCTCAAATTGTGTTGCCCCGGGTGTGACCGTCACCGATATGGTCAATCACCGTCTTGAAGATAAAGGTTTCAGGCGTATGAACACTGAAATGACGCCATCCCCGCGGCTAGGCAAGGTAGAGGATGTCGCCAGTACGATCGCCTTTCTTTGCTCTGAAGGGGCCGCTCACATCAACGGCCAGACAATCGTGGTGGACGGTGGCTGGTCGACAACTAAGTATTTGTCACCGGATGCTCTGAATGCGAACTGAACCCTTTTATGTGAGAAGCCGCCTGAAGCCAATGACCGGGAAGAGTTTGTGGATACCGGCTGAGAAAAGGAAATCCCATGGAAACTAAAAATCTCTTGCGGCTCGATGGTCGTGTTGTCGTTGTAGCGGGTGCCGCCGGGGGAGGGCTGGGAACAGCCGTGACCCGAATGGTTGCCGAAGCGGGGGCTACCGTAATTGGTGTCAGTCGCGGGCAGGAGAATCTGGACCAGCATCTTGGCCCCATGGTGTCAGAGGGACTTTCGGTTATAACAGTGGCTGCCGACGTGGAGACCGATGAAGGCGTTGCCGCGATCATGAAGTGTGTAAAAAGTATCGAAGGTGAACTACATGGGCTGGTCACAGTCGTAGGCGGCGGTCCACCAACTACCTGGTGCCCCTCCACTCGACTGTCGCGGGAAGCATGGAACGGCCTGCTTTCCACTAATCTGAATTCGATGTTCTTTATCAGCCAGGCCATAGCAGCAGAATTGCAAACCCAGGGAAGAGCGGGTTCGATAGTCGCGATTTCTTCGATTACCGGTGTTGGCAACATGCCGTACAACGTTGGCTATGGTGCGGCGAAAGCGGCAGTACTTTCGGTCGTTCGCACTATGGCTCTTGAACTGGCCTCAGATAACATTCGTGTTAACGCCGTGGCACCAGGAGCGATGGTGAGCCCCTCGTCGATACTTCCGCCTGATCCGGACCTCGAGCGGCAGGCCATTCCCATGGGTCGCAAGGGTGAGCTTCAGGAGATCGCTGGAACAGTGCTGTTCCTGTTATCTGATCTGGCGAGCTATCAGACCGGTCAGTGTGTGACCGTCGATGGTGGCATCAGTCTGAAATGGTCGCATCTGAGGGAGGACAACACGCCTTTGCTGATCACCAATGAGGGTTTCCTTAGCAGCATGAAAGGCGAGTGACCCGCCGACCATGAGTATGCCCCGCGAAGACGGACGCTATATCGGCTCCGGAGCCCCCCACGTCAACGAACAATGGCAATTGAAGGCGCTCACTCCCCCAAGCCGCCTGTTTGGCGCCAATGGGATCTGCACTGGTCCAGATGGCCGGATCTATGTGGCACAGGTATCGGGTAGTCAGATAAGCGCAATCGATATCGACTCCGGTGCCATCGAAACGATCAGCCCCAAAGGCGGTGATATTGTCGCACCCGACGACCTGGTGTTTGATCATCAGGGCAATCTCTATGCCACGGAAATTACCGAAGGCCGCGTTTGTGTTCGAGCACCCAACGGGAGGACCCGCACTGTGTACGGTGATATGCCCTGTGCAAACCCTATTGCATTTCATCAGGGCCGACTGTTTGCCGGCGAGTGTAGAGTCGGCGGAAGGATTTTGGAGTTAAGCCTGAATGGTGGTGCTCCGCGGGTTTTGGCGGAAGATGTGCCTATGCCCAATGCCATGGAGGTAGGGCCAGATGGAATGCTCTATTTTCCGGTCATGGGCGCCAACGAAATCTGGCGCATCGGTCTCGATAGTGGTGAACCGGAAAAGGTCGCCGGGGATCTCGGCGTACCGGATGCCGTAAAATTTGATGCGCAGGGCAATATTGTCTCAACTCAGGTCGCCAGTGGCCAGGTGTTACGGATCGATCCGCAGACCGGGCAGCGTACCGTGCTCGCTGACATTGCTCCGGGTCTGGACAACCTGACCTTTGTTGGAAAACGTTTGTTTGTCTCCAGTATCTCCGGTCAGATCAATGAAATCCTGGCGCCGGGTGAAATCCGCTCACTGGTTCCCGATGGTTTCAGTTGGCCGCTGGGTTTGGCCATGGGTGCGGATGGTCAGCTGTTTGTGGCGGACGGTCCTTATACTTATACACTGCGACCCGGCGCTGAACCGCAGGTTTCAGGTATGCTTTTTTCTCCAGGCTTTCCTGGATATACGCGTGGCGTAGCCTTTTCTGGCCCGGGCGAATTTGTGGTGACCACAGCCAATGGGCAGGTGGCTCGCTGGTGTCCTGCGCGGCAAGAAAGTGAATTTCTTGCCGAGGGCTTCGATCAGCTTTACGGAGTGGCCATTACGGCTGGCGGTGCGGTTGTGTTCGCTGAACGGGGTACAGGGCGGGTGCTAGGACTGGAATCGGGAGCGGTCGTTGAATTGGCCAATGGGCTTGACCGGCCCTCGGGTGTAGCTGCCTATGGAGACAGCTGCCTTATTGCTGAAGAGGGTGGCGGTAGAGTTGTCAAAGTGGCACGGGGTAAGGTGGAAACAGTGCTGGATGGATTGCGGCAGCCGCAGGGTATTGTGGTTTGTGGTGATCTTTTGTACGTGGTCGATGCCGGCGCTGGAGAACTGATTGAATATAATTTTGTTAGCGACAGCCGTGTCACCATAGCCTCCAATTTGCCGCTTGGCGCTCCCCCGGGAGTTATTCCGAAATTTATAGATCGTATCGGCGATATGGCCGGGCCCGCTGGCCCATTCGCAGGTATCGCTGTGGGCTCTGACGACACTCTTTATATTTCAGCGGACGCTGACGGCAGTATTCTGGCTATTCGTAAAATCTGAAAACACATGCGTAAAATTTTTTTAAACTGGAGTCAAACATGAGTAGTAAAATACTGGATTGCTCGGACATCGATCAGTATCTGGGTAAGCCGATGGCGCCGGCCCGAATGAAAGAGCCCTTGCACAATAACGATTTTCGACGCTGGGTGCAGGCGATGCACTACCCGAATCTTCTTCACTACGATCATGACTTCTCAGCAGAGGGTCGTTACGGTCGCATCGTCGCACCACAATCCTTCGCCGTTGCCACGGACGATGGGCACGGTGCCGGTCCGGCCTGTGCCGGCTGTATTCCCAGTTCACATCTGATCTTTGCCGGTGATGAATGGTGGTTCTATGGCCCGCGAATCTATGGGGGTGACGTGATAACCAATAAAAAAGTTCCTTTCGATTACGCAATCAAGGAAACCTCTTTTGCCGGCCCCACCTGTTTCCAGCGCGGTGACAACAATTATTACAACCAGAGTGGTGACTACATTGCCAAGCAGCGCTCGACCTCAATCCGATATAGCAGGGACAATGCTTTAGAAATGGGTTCGCTCGATGCTACCGAAGATCCCGTATGGACTGCTGAAGAGCTCAAAGGCCTTGAAGACAAGAAATACGAATACATCAAAGTCATGCACGAACTGGGGCACGGCAAACGCTACTGGGACGATATTGAAGTTGGTGACGAGTTGCCGGTACGGATCATCGGGCCGCACAGCATTGCCAGCTTTACCACTGAGTGGCGTGCGTATCTGTTTACCATCTGGGGCGGCACACACCGACCGGGTATGGATATGGCCGCCATGGGTTTTACTGAGGAATTCGCCGGACACGAAAATGACCCGGTGATGGAGCGGGACAACCCTGAGTTGACTGACGGTGCTTATTTCGGTCCGTCTCGTGGTCATCTTTTTCCGGAGTGGGCCAGAAAAGTTGGCATGCCGCGAGGCTATGGTTATGGGGCATCAATGGGCGCCTGGCTGCTTGATTACTTTGCCGGGTGGGCGGGTGAATGGGGTCAGGTAGTGCATTGTAAATCTGCGTATCGCGGCCCGGCATTTACCGGCGATGCCACTTACATGACGGCGACTGTTCTCGACAAGGAGGTCGATGACGAGGGTCGAAATGTGATCAAGGTCGACTGCAACATGGCCAATCAACTCGGCGCAACCATGGCTACGGCCACAGCGTCGATCGAACTGCCCACGAAATAAATGGCTCCGGAGCAAGGTGTATGCAAGAACTTAGATTCGATGGACGTGTAGCGGTTGTTACTGGAGCGGCGAGGGGACTGGGCCGTGCTTACGCGCTGCTGTTGGCGTCGCGAGGCGCCAGGGTCGTCGTCAATGATCCCGGTGGCGGTATTGCGGGCGGCGATGTCGATTCCACACCTGCGGATGAGGTGGTGGCCCAGATCAGGGCTATGGGCGCAGAGGCCGTGGCGTGCACGGCATCGGTTGCCACTCCCGAAGGCGGCAAGTCGATTATCGATACAGCGATAGAACACTATGGCTGCATTGATATTCTGATTCACAACGCCGGCAACGTTCGTGCAGGCTCGATGAAAGAGATGAGCTATGAAGATTTCGATGCGGTGCTGGATGTGCATTTGCGCGGCGCCTTTCATGTGGTCCGGCCTGCTTTCCCAATCATGTGCGAAGCGGGTTACGGGCGTATCGTGCTGACCTCGTCAATTGGTGGTTTGTACGGCAATCATAATGTTGCAAATTACGGCGCGTCCAAGGCGGGAATAATCGGGCTGTCGAATGTGGTGGCAATCGAGGGTGAACCGGAAGGCGTAAAGTGCAATGTCATCGTCCCCGGTGCCGTGACCAGAATGGCCGAGGGGATAGACGTCTCAGCCTTTCCTCCAATGGGGCCGGAACTGGTAGCGCCAGTGGTGGGGTGGCTGGCGCACGAATCCTGTTCTATTAATGGCGAGAGCCTGATCTCCATCGCCGGCAGGGTGGCGAAAGCCTACACGGCTGAGACCCGGGGTGTTTACCGGCCGCAATGGTCTATCGAGGATGTCGGTGAGCAGATAGATGGCGTGCGCGATACTGAATCTTCATTGATTCTGCCACCGGTACCTTCAGGTCACGTGGATCATATCCGCTACAGTTTTGAGATGTCTGGCAAGAAAGAATAGGGCCGTCCAGCCTGTCCGCGAATCAGTGATTTCGCCATTGCGGGCGTCGTTTTTCGGAGAATGCCAGCGGACCTTCTTGTGCGTCCTTGCTGTTGTAGCAATTTTCCGACGCCTGGCGGGCCGCTGCCAGCGCGTCGGACCGACCCATCTCGGTTGCGAGCATAACGGTGTTACGTGCTGCACTGACTGATAATGGCGCACCGTCAAGTACCTCCGTCGCAAGCTCCAGGGCGCAATCCAGTAGGCAGCCTGGTTCGGCCAGTCGGTTCACCAGGCCGATTTCATAAGCACGCTGTGCAGTGATCGGTTTACCGGTCAGTAGGATTTCCATCATGATTCGCTGGGGAATCATATGTATCAGAGGTGCTGCCCAGGGCGAGCTGCGACCCACCTTAACCTCTGTCACCGCGAATCTGGCACTGGTACTGGCGACACACAAATCGCAGGCCTGAGCGATCATCCAGCCACCGGCAAAAGCCACGCCATTTACGGCAGCGATTGTCGGCTTACTCAATTCGATGGTGTCGCCCGGCACCGGAAACATCTCCCGCGGTGGCACAGCCATTTTGCTCTCCACCATTTCCTTGAGATCGCCACCAGCGCAGAACGCTTTGTCACCCGATCCGGTAAGAATTGCGACCCGCAGCGCCGAATCGCGTTCGAAGCGGTCCCAGGCTTCGAACAGGCCCTCGCGAACTTTCCGACTCAGGGTGTTCCGTTGTTCGGGTCGGTTCAGGGTAATAATCACGATGCCGTCACTTCGCGCATCAAACAATACGGCGTCACTCATGGGATTGTGCTCCTGTGATTCTTTTTTCAGTAGGACTTGGGAAGATCCAGAACCCTTTCGGCTATGTAATTTAAAATCATATGTTGGCTTACCGGTGCTGTGCGGGGGATGAGAACTTCACGAAGATAGCGCTCCACGTGATACTCCTGTGCGTAGCCCATACCGCCGAGCGTCGCCATGGCGGTGTGACATGCTTCAAAACCTGCCTCTGCAGCGAGATATTTTCCAGTGTTCGCCTCGACGCCGCACTCCAACCCCTTATCGAATAAGGTGGCGCCTTTCATGACCATGAGATTGGCTGCCTCTACTTGTGCCCAGCACTTGGCCAAAGGGTGTTGGATACCCTGGTTCATACCAATGGGGCGATCGAAAACAATCCGTTCCCTGGCGTAACTCGCGGCTTTTTTGATTGCAACGCGCCCCAGCCCAACGGCCTCGGCGCCGAGCAATATACGCTCCGGGTTAAGGCCGTGCAGAATAATTTTGAAGCCGTCTCCCTCCGCGCCAATACGGTCTTCCTCCGGTATCCATAGATCAGAAATGAAAACCATGTTGGAGTCGACGGCGTGTCGGCCCATCTTCGGGATCTTTTGTATTTCAATCCTGGACCTGTCCAGATCGGTGAAAAACAGCGACAGCCCCTGGGTTTTGCGCTTCACATCTTCCAGTGGCGTGGTGCGTGCGAGAATCATCATTTTATTGGCGACCTGGGCCACTGAGATCCAGATTTTTTCGCCATTCATGATATAGCCGCCATCGTGTTTTTCAGCGCGGGTCTTCAGCTTAGTGGTGTCCAGCCCCGTGTTGGGTTCGGTCACTGCAAAGCATATTTTATCCTCTCCGCTTAACACCGCGGGAATCATTCTGAGCTGCTGTTCCTGTGTTCCAAACTGTGCAATCGGCTGCATGCTGAATACCGGGCCGTGAATACTGGACGCCGCAGTCATGCCGCCTCCGGATTCCGACACGGCCTGCATCATGAGCGCGGCCTCGCTTATTCCCAGGCCGGCTCCGCCCACGCTCTCGGGCATAGCAATGCCAAGCCAGCCGGCTTCGGCCATAGACTGGTGAAAGTCGTGCGGGAAGACGCCTTCCCGGTCCCGTTCCAGCCAGTAATCATCCGTAAAACGGGCGCAGTGTTTGAGTACGGCTTCCCGGATTTCCTGCTGGTCCTGTGTAAGAGAAAAATCCACGCTATCGCTCCTTTATAGGCTAAAAAATGCGCTGGTATTCCAACTGTCAGACGGGTCCCTCGGCTCCGGTAGTGTTCGGGGCAAGTTCATTCTCACTATCGACTTACAGACCAAATTCCGCCAGTACTTCCTGGGTGTGTTCGCCAAGGTGTGGGGCCGGACCGCGCACACGCCCCGGGGTTTGCGAAAACCAGGTGGGAATACCGGGAAAGCGTACGGGTCCCTCTGCGGTCTCAACCGTTTCGAAGAAGCCGACCGCTTCGAGATGCGGATTGTCGAATAGTTCATCGGGTGTGCGCAGCGGTGCAGCGGGAATGTGTAGCTCGCGGAACAGACCCAGCCATTCTTCGGTGGTGCGTTCCAGAAAAGTTTCTCCCAGCAGCCCGTAAACTTTATTGATCTGCTGTGCCCGCTGCACAAGGGTGGCGAACTCCTCGCCGGCCCACGCGGGCTTGACGATATCGACAAACGCCGACCAGTGCTTATCGTTATAGATAAGCGCAGAAATGTAGCCGTCCTTGGTACGGTAGGGGCGACGGTTGGGCGCCACCGCGCGGTGGTAGTGGGCAGGACCCAGCGGCGGATCGAAAATGGCGCCGTTGGCGTGCTCGACAAGCATGAACGAGGCCATGGTTTCGAACATGGCGACTTCGACCTCCTGACCTTCGCCCGTTCGCTGGCGATGAAAAAGTGCCATCATCGTCGCATAGACTGCGGTTAAGCCCGCGACCTTGTCGGCCATAATGGTGCCGACGTAATTTACCTCACCGGTCAACATCTGTTGCACCACGGGCAAGCCACACTCCGCTTGTATGGTGTCATCGTAGGCGGGTAGGTCCCTATCCGGTCCGCGCCGACCGTAGCCGTAACAGTTGCTGTAGATGATCGAGGGGTTGATCGCAGCAACGTCATCATAGTTGAAGCCTAGCTTCGCAATGGCCTGTGCGCGCATCGAATGGATAAAAATATCAGCTTTCTCGACCAAGCCCCGCAATGCGGTCTTGCCTTCATCTGTGCGCAAGTCCAGAACGACACTGCGCTTGCCGCGATTTACGTTGACGAAAACACCGTTCATTCCCGGTGCCGGCCCTTTGGACACATAGCGTGTATTGTCTCCGCCGGGTGGCTCTATCTTGATAACGTCTGCGCCCATATCAGCCAGTATTTGAGTGCAATAAGGCCCCATGACCATGGCGGTCAGGTCAATGATACGAATGCCCGAGAGTGGGCCGGTGTTGTTCACGCTATTTGCTCCAGTATCTGCTTGCGGTCCATCGTCGGTGGCTTTCATATTATTTGAGCTTTCGCGGGCCGCCGCTACCCATGTATTTTGCCAGGTTGAAATGCAGGTTGGTGGTACTGCGTTCCATGTAGGGGTTGGGCTTGGGACCGCTGAAACCCATGGATTTCATGCCCTGCTGCACGGCGGCCATATTGGAAAAATCCTGACCCAGTACGTAGCACCAATCCTCCGCAGTGGCATCGCAATACTCCCATTCAGGCCTGGGCTCTTCACCGGCGGGAAAAAGCTGATAGACAGAGGCTTCAAAAATACATTTGTCGGGATCGTTGCCATAGGGCCTGGCGGCGTAGCACAGTGCATTGTTAACAGAGTGGCCTATCTGGAAGTTGGGGAAGATCTGCCAGGCCGTGCCGCTCTTGCCTACTACCGCCGGGTCAACCGTAGGCCAGATAACCCCGCGCGCTTCATCGTCACGGCGTGCGGATTCCAGCCAGTGTTTCAGTACCTGATCGCCGGGGGTACCCTCGGGCAGTTCATCTTTAAGTCGCAGGGCGGCGTCGACCAGTGTCTGTGTCGTATTGGTGTTGGCTTTCTCCCAGGTATAGACCTGCATTTCTGCAGTTGAAATACGCGGGTCGGAGCCGGACCCGACGCGTAACTTTGCCTGCTGATTTTCGTCCATGTCCTTGGGTGCGTCGTAGCCGATATTGCTGTGCTTGCCCTGCACACGAGCCCAGCCTCTGAATTCACCAAATTTATTGAACTCGGGGTGAGTCGTCTGCACATGATAGGTTTCGTTGAAAGCTTCCATGGCGACTTTCCAGTTGCAATTGAACACTCCCCACTTGCGCCATCGGCAACGCATGTTCTCCAGCTCGAAGGGGTCGAGCATGGATGCTGCAGGCTCGAGAAAATCGCCCAGCGGCTCGCATTGCGGGTCGAGGTTGACCCACAGCCAGCCTCCCCAGGTGTCGATTTTAACTTCGCTCAGATTACTGCAACCCCCGTCCAAAGCACTCTGCCAGTCGTCCCTGTGCGGGATATGTGTGTTTTCACCGTGCAGATCAAAACGCCAGCCGTGATAGGGGCATGTGAAATTCGGTCTGCGACCGCTGGCATTCCTGCTACCCGGAGGAGTGTCCACCAGCCGGCGGCCGCGATGGGGGCAGGCGTTGTGGTAGGCCAGGACCGTGTCGGCAGAAGCGCGAACGATTAGGATTGAGTCATCGTGGATGTCGAAGCTGGTGAAGTCTCCAGGCTTCGGGATGTCTTCAATTCGACCTGCCTGCAACCACACTTTGCGCCACAGTTTGTCGCGCTCGGCGCTGGCATATTCAGGAGAAATGTAGGCCTCGGGAGGAAAGGTCAGGGCTTCAGTCAATTGTTCAGCTGTTTCGATAATATCGCCACTATCACTCATCGTTTATTCTCTCTCGGGATGGCATGCCGCTTAGGGTTTACAAGGACGTCTCGATTGTTTTTAAAAAAATAAGTCCATACATATAAAATCGCACAAACTGTCGACAATATCAATAAAACAAGGTTAATATTGATCGTATAGATAATGTGTACGGACAAATAATATGAATATATCTGGTGCGATATCCAGATCCAGTGAGGCCGGGAAGAAGTCAAAGCAGCCTCTCTACGCCCAGTTGGCAAGCGCCCTGAGAGGGGAAATTGTCGGGGGAGTATTCCCGGTAGGATCGCTTCTGCCCACTGAAGACAAGTTGGCCGAGCGCTTTTCAGTCAGTCGTTACACGGTCCGTGAAGCGCTGCGTCAACTCCGTGAGGATGGCCTGGTGTCTTCCCGACGGGGAGCGGGAACGATAGTGGTATCTCCAGGAGCCACTGCCAGCGATATCCATCAGGTGATGTCTATTAATGATTTGGTGGCGTTCGCCACAGATACTCGCTTTGCTATCGAAATTGTGCGGATGGTGACAATAAGCAAAAAGCTCGCTTGGCGAACAGGTCTTGCCAGTGGTGAAGAGTGGCTGGTCGTTCACGGATACCGCTACCCGGATGAGCTTACTGTCCCCGTGTGCGCAGCGGAGTATTACATCCATCGGGACTACGCCGCTGTCGGCAGAATTTTACAGCGCCATACAGGCCCGATTTTTCCACTGATAGAAGATATGTTCGGGCTGAGCATTGTTGAAGTGCATCAGCAGATTTCCGCCACTTTTATTCCTACAAAGCTCGCAGCTGATTTTGAAATCGCCGAAGAATCGGCGGCCCTGGAAGTGCGGCGTAGCTACAAAACCGACGCTGGAAAAATCGTCCAGGTGACTATCAATACGCATCCGGCCGATCGTTTCCAGCATTCAATGACCATGCGTCGGGTCAAGCCATAGTGGACGGTCAATTAAACAAGCTGGTTGTTGGAAGAGATAGATGAAAAAAAATGTGATTCGATTGAAAATCCCCGAGCAGAGATTGAAGTGAACCTGGCACAGTTGCTAGTCAGGGCAAGCAAAATCTGGCCCGACTCCCGCGCGATTAGTTATGGCGAGGAGTTCCACGCTACCTTTGATCAGTTTGCTGAACGTGCTGCGCGTATCGGCGGAAGCTTGCTGAGGGATTACAGTCTGAAAAGGGGCGACCGAGTCGGGGTCATTATGAAGAACCGGCCTGAGTACCTGGAGGCGCTTTATGGCATCTGGTTTGCCGGGCTGGTGGCGGTGCCGGTCAATGCCAAGCTACACCCGCGGGAGTGCAGCTATATTCTCAGGGACAGCGGCGCCAGTGTTTGTTTTATTTCTGCTGAGCTCGAAGATTCGATAGTCGATCCGGTCAGGAGAATTATTATCCCGGGTCCGAGCTGGTTACAGCTCCAGGAATCTGAGCGAATACAACCGGTGGTAGTGGCAGAAGACGATGTCGCCTGGTTGTTCTATACCAGCGGTACAACCGGACGCCCCAAAGGTGCCATGCTGACGCATGGCAATCTGAGGCAGGCCACACTGTCGTTCTTCGTTGATGTTGAAAAGCTGGACACCACGGATAGTGTGGTGCATGCAGCGCCAATGTCCCACGGTTCAGGGCTTTATAATTTCGCCGCCCTGCACGGTGGCGCCAATCAGGTGGTTCCTCGCTCCGGTCAATTTGAACCGCATGAAATTTATGATTTGATTCAGTATTACCCGGGTACTTTTTTCTTCGCGGCGCCGACCATGGTCAAGCGCCTGGTGGAGGCTCCGGACGCATCGCGTAACGATACGAGCAACCTCAAAAATATCATCTACGGTGGGGGCCCCATGTACCTGGCGGACTTGAAAGCGGCCATGGAATTGTTTGGTAATAAATTAGGTCAGATTTACGGACAGGGTGAATCGCCCATGACGATCACGACACTGAGTAAAGCCATGCATAGCGGCGCGTCGGACGAGCGGCTTTCATCCGTGGGTGTAGCGCAATCTGTTGTCGAGTTGAAAGTGGTTGGTGAGCAGGGAGAGGAACTTCCCGCAGGGGAGGTGGGCGAAATTTGCGTACGTGGCAAGGTGGTAATGAAGGCCTACTGGAACAATCCCGATGCCACAGCTGCGGCCCTGAGGCAGGGATGGCTTTACACCGGGGACATAGGGGTATTCGACTCCGATGGTTTTCTGACG
Source organism: Halieaceae bacterium (assembly GCA_047618115.1). GTDB lineage: Bacteria > Pseudomonadota > Gammaproteobacteria > Pseudomonadales > Halieaceae > CALJGI01. Next base: position 12,621 of record JBLHKV010000016.1, read on the forward strand.
CTGAAGGATCGGGTCAAGGACGTGATTATCAGCGGTGGCAGCAATATCTACCCGCGCGAGGTGGAGGAAATTCTGCTCATGCATCCGGATATTCTGGAGGCGTCGGTCATCGGTAATCCTCACCCTGATTGGGGAGAGGAGGTGATCGCATTTATCGTTTCCCGGGGAGGCGCTAACGTGACCGAAAAAGAGATGGATCAGTTGTGCCTGGATAACATAGCCCGCTTCAAGCGTCCCAAGCGGTATTCTTTTCTCGATTCATTGCCCAAAAATAACTACGGAAAAGTACTCAAGACCGCACTCAGGGACAGGCTGGCTGCTTCATTAAATACAGAGGATTAAAACCATGGATTCACTAACAGGCAAGATCGCTGTCGTCACTGGCGCAAGCCGTGGAATCGGCAGGGGAATAGCATTGGCGCTTGCCGATGAGGGAGCCACGGTTTATGTCACCGGCCGTACCGTGACGCCGGGTTCCCATCCTTTGCCCGGCACCGTGGGCGAGACCGCTGCGGAGGTTGATCAGCGTGGGGGCAACGGAATAGCCGTGCAAGTGGACCACGGCAAGGATGACGAAGTAGCCGCTCTGTTTGAACAGGTTGCGCAGCAGCAGGGTCGTCTCGACCTGCTGGTTAATAATGCGTTTTCACTGCCTGAAACCCTGACGGAGCCCGCTCCCTTCTGGAACAAGCCAATATCCTATTGGGAGATGGTCGATGTAGGCGTACGCTCTAATTATGTCGCCGCGATGCATGCGGCTCGACTTATGGTTCCAAGGCAATCGGGTCTTATCGTTGCCGTCTCGGGGTACACAGGAGTCGCCTATACCTATGGCGTTATCTTCGGCATGTGTAAAGCCGCAGTGGATCGAATGGCCCGGGACATGGCTGTAGAGCTGCAGCCACACAATGTGGCTTCGATGTCACTGTGGATGGGATTGACGTTCACCGAGCGGGCCGAGCAGGTGCTGAAACAGAATCCTGAAATGAAGTCACAGATTGCCACAAATCCCAACGCGGGAACGTCAGTTGAATTCCCAGGTCGGGTCATCGCCGCTCTGGCCAATGACACGAGCATTATGGAGCGCTCTGGTGGTACCTTTATCACCGCCGAACTGGCACGCGAGTATGGTGTGACTGATATCAATGGCAACGTGCCTCCGTCTCTTCGAGAGCAGCGCGGCGCGCCAATCTACTCGCCTATACAACACAGGGAGCAACTATGAGTACTGACGCGTCTGACAGCCGAATATCTTCAAGGGACGCCAGACTGGAGAAAGTGCTGGACCGGCAGGATATTCTCGATTGCCTTATCCGTTTCAGTCGGGCAATGGATCGTTTTGACCGGAATTTATTTCTATCGGCATTCCACCCGGATGCCGTCATCTCTGCCGGAGAGTTTGTCGGCGGTCCCGAAGAAATTTATGACTGGGCTTCGGACCTTCACGAGCAGGGGCAATCGGCAACGCAGCACAACCTGCTGAACCACAGCTGCGATATTGACGGCGAGGTCGCCCATGCTGAAACCTACTACCTTTTTATCGGACGCAACAGGGATGAGAGTAACTGGATGGCCGGGGGGCGCTATGTCGATCGATTAGAGCGCCGGGAGGGCAAGTGGAAGATAGCCTTGCGCTGCAATGCTATCGAGTGGTCCGGAATTTTGCCTACTGCGGATATCCCCTTTGCAGATGTGTTGGATATCCAACTTAATGGTTTGGCGGCGCGCAATAAGGAAGACCTGTCCTATCTGCGACCGCTCATTAACAAACGGAAGCGGCGCCTGCCCGCCGATCTTGGAAAAACATCCTAGGCCATCGATATCATGACTATTGAAGCCGAAAAGCATTGGAGTGGGTATTGGCACCAGGGGCATTTAACCTCGCTGCCCTGCGGTTTTGCGTCGAATTATGATGGCGAATTTTTGCGCTTCTGGAATGAGCAGTTTGCTGAATTAAACAAAGGAGAAACTGTTCTGGATGTCTGTTCCGGTAATGGCTCCATTGCATTGCTTGCTCAGAAGTACTCTCACACCATGGATCTGGGTCTGCATGTAGAGGCGGTGGATGCTGCCGATATTGATCTTTCTTATGTCCTGAAAAAACAAGCAAAACTAGCGCGGCATATTCAGTCAATAAAATTTATACCCAATACATTGCTAGAGGATATGGCTGGCGAATCAGAATCTGTGGGTCTTGTGATGAGCCAATTTGGTGTGGAGTACACTAACTGGGAAGCCTCGGCCAGTAACATATTCCGTGTTATGAAACCCGGAGGCCGCCTCTCGCTGGTGTGTCACTCCTGCGATTCAACCATCATGAAGCAAATGGAATCACAGTGCGCTGAATATGCTCAGTTGTTGGGTGTTGATATTTTTTCGCAAGATTTTGAGAGTAAAAATCGCGAAGATTTCTCCAGCAAGTTTGCCGGCGAACTGAATGCGGCTCTAAACGCAATCTATGGGATTTTCAAACAGCGTCCTTCCAAACTGCTATCTGACGTTGGCTCGAGGCTGGAGGAGATCCATAAACTGACATTGGAAAACTTTGATGCGGGGTTGCCTGCCTTTCTTAATTTCAAACAGGGTTTGGAAATCAGTCATCAAATTTCCGAGGACCTTTTAGCGGTAAATTACGCAATGCGGAATTCTCCCCGCTGGTACGAGGCATTTAGTGAGGCGGGGCTTGATTTGGTTCGCACCGGGGATATTCACTATCAAACCGGTGAAATGGCCGGCATTTTCTATGAGTTTAACAAAGCGATATGAGTTTCGGGCGTGAGCTTACGCCCGATGAATGCTTCGGTATTCGCGGATAGTATCTACCCTGGTGGCTGCATCAGTTCGATGCGCACGCCATCGGGGTCGGTGCAGAACACGATGGGCCCGAAGTGGGAATCAATGCGTGTTTGCGCGTGAACCGTCCCGCCGCATTGCGCTATGCGCGCGGCAACAGCATCGACGTCATCGACTACCAGCGTCATGTGGGTGAACCCCAGCTGGTTAGTCGGGCGGCGCTCAGCACTGCCCACGACCTCTCCCTGGGGATAGCCGATCAACTCGATAGTAACCTCGCCGCACTTCATTTGACGAACGCTAAGCTCTGCGCCGGGCAACTCCATCAAGATGTCGAACGGTGACCCCAGATTGTCTATGGAGACAGCCAGCTCAAAGCCCAGCGCTTCACTGTAAAAGTCGGCGGAACGCTGGACATCACTGCAGCAAATACCAAAGTGGGATATGCTCACTGTTGCTTGATTAGCCATAAAGTTACTGCCTCTTTACTGTTGTCCTTCGGCATACCAGGTGCGGAACCTGGCATAGTTGGGTGTATCCAGGTTTTCGTTACCACCATGGTTGACGACCGGATCGATAGGCGCGTGTATGACCGTCGGCTTGCCGCTGGCAAAGGCTTCGGTAATGGCAGCACCCAGGTCGTCGGCATCTTCCACATACATACCCTGGCAGCCCAGCCCTTCGGCGATTTTGTCGAAGCGGACATTTTTGCCCCAGTGGACGCCCGGTTCATTGGTGTTGCCGTGGCCGAAGGTTCGCTTGTAGACGCCAACTTCCAGGCCCCAGGCGTTGTCGACGCCGACCACGATAACCATCGGCAGGTTCAGGCGGGAAACGGTTTCCAGTTCTCCAATGTGAAACAGGAAAGCGGAGTCGCTGGTAGTGAACAGGACAGGCCGCTTGCCGCCATCGGCGACGGAGGCGCCAACGGCATAGGGCAGGCCGGTGCCAAGGTGGCCAAAATTCTGGTTCCAGATAACGTCGTGCGGTTTGCTCTGAAGGTAAGTCCAGGTGAAGATCACGGTGCAGCCACCGTCGCGGACATGTATACCGTTTTTCGGAAAGGCTTTAGTGGACTCGACGACCCAGCGAGCGGTGTGCATTGCGCCGCTATCGGTAGGTGGTCGCTCTGCTGCAAGTTCAGCCAGGCGAGTTTTGTCCTCGTTTATCCAGCGTTGCAGGTCTGCCACTTCCTCGCGAGGACTGTCTTTAAGCGCTGCTGAAAGCTGGGGTACCACGGTGCGCAAATCACCGACCAGCGGCACGTCAATCGGACGGTTGATGCCAATGGCTTCGGGATCTAACTCAACATAAATCCACTTGCGGGATTCGTTGCCCTCAGTCCAGAGGTAACCTTTACCGTAGTGCACTGGCTCGCCAATCTCAGTGCCTATCGCGACACAGAGATCGGACTTGGCGACAATCTCATCCGCCACCGTGGAGAACAGGTAGGGAAAGGTGCGGTCCTCCAGCCCTTCAATGAATGCCGTGCCACCGGAAGTCTGGATGACAGGGCAGCTCATCAAGTCGGCAAGTTCTTTGACTTTGGCGCCAGCCCTGGTGCACTGAACGGCGTGGCCAATCAGCAGGATGGGATTTTCCGCAGCTGTGATCAATTCAGCAGCTTTTGCGATCATATTCGCATCGGCACCTGGCTGAACCAGGCGGTACTGGGACGGCGCCAAAGGTTCCGGTACGTCGAGATCTTCGGTAACAATGCCACCGGGCAATTCAATGTAGCACGGGCCCGGTGTGCCGGATTGGCAGACTCGCAAAGCGTGACGAATGATTTCGTCGGTCTGGTCTGCGTATTCGATACTGGCGCTGTATTTCACGGAGTTTTCAAACAGGGCCTCCTGTTTGACAAACTGGATGCGTCCGCGACGAACGCGTTGTTCGGTCACTCGGGCGCGCTGCCCACCAATGTAAATGACCGGCGAGTTTTCAACTTTGGCACACATCATGGCACCGGCAGCGTTGGCGATTCCTGGCCCCAGTGTCGCGATGCACAAGGCCGGTGTTCCGGTCATACGGGCGTAGCCCTCGGCCATAAATCCGGCCGCCAGCTCGTGGTGGGGCGTGACTATATTCCAGCCGCGCTCTTGGGCGGCCACAAACATGTGCACGAAATTGGGATCGGGAATGCCGAAGATTGTATTGACGCCTTCGGCCTCGAAGAGTTGCAGTATGCGTTCATAAACTTTTACAGACATGTTGAAGGTATCCTTGTTATTTACCGATCGGCAGTTGTTCAGTTATCGAGAAATTATTTGTCGAGTAGTCGGGGTGAGCCTGTACCCATGTACTGGGCCAGAACACGGTGGAAATTGGTGATCTTTCGCTCCTGGTGGGGATTGGGGAGGGGGCCGCGAAAGCCACGGGATTTCATGCCCTTTTGTACCCACTCCATATTGGCGAAATCCTGCGCCAGTACTGAGCCCCAGTTTTCAGCGGTCGGGGCAGCATTCTCCCATTCGGTGTCGGGTTCTTCACCCTCGGGGTAGCGCTCCAGTGCGTAGGATTCAAAGACGCACTTGTTGGGGTCATCGCCATAGGGGCGTGTTCGGTAGCACAGCGCGAAGGTAACACCCTGCAGGATTGTCTGGTTCGGGAACAAGCTCCAGGCCAGGCCCGCTTCGGCCATTTGCTCCGGGCTGATTTCTGGCCAGATAACACCGCGCGCCGCGTCATCAGCTTTGGCGGAGGCCATCATATGTGCGATGACCTTGTCCCCGGGAGTTCCCTCGGGAAGTTCGTCTACCAGTCTTTTGGCTGCGTTTACCAGTGTTTCTGTTGAGGCTGAATAGTTGAGTGTCTCGTAGTTTTCCCGTATCAGTTCATAGGTTGATACACGCGGGTCACCGTCTTTGCCGACGCGGGTGACTGAAGTGCTCTGGCTGTTTTTAAGCAACGGATCGCGCTCATCGAAACCGCTGACGCCGTGAATGCCGTAGGCCTTGCTGTAAGCATAGAACTGGCCGTACTTGAGCAGCTGTGTATGAGTGCCGGCCACATGATAGGGTTCCATGAAGGCTTCAATTGCCGTCTTCCAGTTGCAGGGGTAAACGGACCACTTGCGCCATTTGTAGCACATTTTTCCCAGTTCAAAAGGGTCGAGAACAGAAGCTGCGGGTTCCAGAAAATCACGCAGCGATTCACAGTTCGGATCCATATTGATATAAACCCAGCCACCCCAGGTGTCGAGCTTGAGTTCTGACAGGCAGGTTCGTTGAGCATCGAGGGCTCCTTTCCAGTCGTCCGGATCGAGAACATGGGTGTTCTCACCTTCGAGGTTGTAGGTCCAGCCGTGGAACCCACAGACGAAACTGGCTTTTCTGCCCCGTGGTGAATTGATCTCATCGGGGGAGTTGACCAGTTGCCGGCCCCGGTGGGGACAGACGTTGTAGTAGCCTTTGATCGTGTCCGCATCGGTCCGAATAACGATGATAGATTCGTCCGCGACGTCGTAAATAAAGTAATCGCCCGGCTTGGGGATATCCTCGAGACGCCCGGCCATCTGCCACACTTTAGGCCACAGCAGCTCCTGCTCTTTGGTCGCGTACTCCCGTGAAACAAAAGCTTCGACCGGGTAGGTCAGTGGCTCGCTCAGGTCCGCGATCGATATTCTGGAGCTATCCTGATCCGCTGGCTTGTCCATGACGTAAATTCACCCTATAGCTTGTGCATATGAAAGCGATTATATTGACTATTAATCAACAGCCTTGTACATAAAAAGTTTTTCTACCGCGCTTGGGGTTCTAGTGTCAGCCCTTCAAGATCACCTGTGGCGCGCCAGTCGGTCAATATTTTTGTGAAGGCATCCCAGCCAGGGCCATAAAGCTCACCCAGATAGAATCGGTATTTTTCATTGCCATTTTCGTCAACATCGGGCTTGCCCTCATTGTTGAAGTAGCTCGGCGTGCAGTCGTGAATCCACTGTGTTCTGTCTACCTCTGTTGCACGCATGTGTGCGATCCACGATTCTTGCGCATCCGCTGTGACTTCAGCGGAGGCCGCGCCGCGTTTGAGTACTTCCGTGATGATGTAGCTCATGTGTTCAACCTGGGTTTCAAAGTTGAAAGTGAGCGTCGAGTTAAGGCCGCCCTGGTAATAGCCTGTGGTAAACAAATTGGGGAAGCCGTGGGTCATCATGCCGTGCAGAGTCTTGTATCCGCCGTCCCAGTTATCGTACATCGACACGCCATCGCGGCCTTCAAACACAGGTATTCCCCAGCGTCGATCCAGGTCGCCGGTGACCTCGTAGCCACTGGCGAACATGATGCAGTCCACCTCGTACTCTACGCCATCAGCTATGAATCCATTCTCGGTCAGGCGCTCTACGCCCTGGGTTCGGGAGACATCGATCAGGCTTACATTGGGTCGGTTGAATGTCTGGTAATACTCATCGTTAGAAGTGGGCCGCTTACACATGTAGCGATACCAGGGCTTTAGCAGTTCGGCTGTTTCGGGGTGTTCGACGAGGTCGTCAACGCGATCGCGCAGACGCTCCATCACCCTGAAATCCATCTCCTCGAAGCGCGTCATAAACTCTTCCATGGTGAGGTCGGGCCATTCCTCGGCTTCCAGTTCTGCGGAGATATTGCGATTGACTTCGGTCCAGATATCGCAGATCAGGTCCTTCTCGCCAGGTGGCAACTGCTCGTTGGCGCCGCGGTGAAAATTGATGCGGCGCTCGGCTTGCCAGCCGGGTTTCAGGGTTTTCACCCACTCCGGGTCAGTTTCGGTATTCCTGCGCGAATCGACGCAGGAGGGAGTGCGCTGTAATAAGTAAAATTGCCTGGCATACTTGCCCAGAAAAGGCGTTAGCTGGATGGCTGTTGCACCGGTACCCACCAGCGCCACGCGTTTGTCCACCAGCTTTTCAAGAATGGGATTTTTCTCCTCGCCGCCGGTGTAGTCATACTCCCAGCGCGCTGTGTGGAACATATGACCTTTGAATTCATGGATGCCCGGAATGCCGGGCAATTTCGGAATATTCAAAAGCCCGTTGGCCATGATCACAAAACGGGCCAGGATTTCATCGCCTTGTTTGGTGCTGATTTTCCAGCGTTTGATGCCCTCTTCCCAACGCATGGACTCCACCATGGTGTGGAAGAGGGCGTTTTCATAAAGCTCATACTTGCGGCAGATGCTCTGGGCGTGCTCACGAATCTCGTGACCGTCGGTAAATTTTTTGGACGGCATAAAGTTCATTTCTTCCAGCAGAGGAAGGTAGCAATAAGCGTCGTTGTCACACTGCAGGCCGGGGTAGCGGTTCCAGTACCACACACCACCGAAATCACCCGCGTGATCGATATGGCGAAAGCTTGAGATTCCAGATCTGCGCAGGTGAACACCGGCCATAATGCCGGACCATCCCCCACCCAGAACGGCGACGTCGATTTCTTCGGAAATGGGATCTCTGGCGCTGACGGGCGTGTGGGGATCGGCTTCGTAAGCGTCGGCGAAATCATCGACGGGCCGCTCATATTGATCGCCGCCGTCTTTGCGCATACGCCTGTCACGTTCCCGCCCATACTTTTCCTTCAAAGCGCCGATATCAATTCCTTCAGCGCTGGGTAGGCCGGGCGACGTGGTATTAATCATTTTGAGCTCCTGGATGCAGCGGTACCGATGCCGAAGGTAATAATCAACAACGCTGTACATTATAAGCTGGTATTTCCACGGATGGCAAATACTACGCGGTTTTGTCTATCCCTCTGTGTTTTCGAGCCGTTTGGCTGCGAGATCGCGCAACCCCGAGATTTTGACTTTGGCGCTGCCGGTCAATTCGAGTTCGCTTTCTTCAAAAAATAGTACGCGGCGCGGAATCTTGTAGCTGGCAAGCTGCGCCTTGGCAAAATTGCGAACAGTGTCCGGGGTCAGGCTGGCGCCAGCCTGGGGGACGATACAGGCAACGACCAGCTCTCCAAGGAGTTCGTCGGGTATGCCGACGGTCTTGATGACCTTTACGCCTGGACATTTGGCGATCACGGCATCGATTTCAACGGGGGATACATTGGCGCCACCGGTCTTGATGATGTCATTGAGCCGTCCCTCCCAGTGGAGGCGGCCCTCGTCATCGAGAAAGCCCCCGTCGCCTGTGTGCAGGAATCCCTCGTTGTCGACAGTCTCATCCAGGGGGATTCCGAGATAGCCGAGCATCAGCGTGGGACCCTTGATTGCAATTTCACCCCGTTCACCCAGTGGTACCGTCTGGCCGCTCAGGGGCTCGACTATTTTAAGGCTGTTGCCCGCCGCCGGCACGCCGTGACTGCCTGCGCAGATTTCTTCTGGCGTATTGGCGGGGAATACTGTGCTGAGCGTGAAGGTTTCGGTATTGCCATAAGCGTGGGCAGGTTCTCTCCAGTCAGTATCGATCATCGGATGCTGGGCAATGACCGACTTGGCGTCGGTGTAGTGCATTGCGGACAGATCTACCTCTAGCCAGTTTTTGGCGTCTGTTAACTGTGCCCATTGGTGCGGCCACGCGCACAGGAAGGTAACGCGCTCGGCCTCCATCAGTGCCAGTGCCTCCTCTGGCTGAAAGGTCCTTTGCAAAACGAGCGAGCCGCCTGCGGACAAGGTCCCTCCAATTGCCATGGCAAAATTTCCCGACCAGAAAAAACCATTGGCGGACCAGGAACGCGCATCGTCCTTGAAGTCATACCATTTGCGCCAGCGCCACAGCTGCAGACAGACACCGCGGTGGGCACTGAGTATGCCCTTGGGTTTGCCGGTCGATCCGGAGGAGAAAAACAGTAGGCCGGGGTCTGAGGGCGCAACGCTGGCGGTAGTCGCCTCGACCATTGACGGTGCTGTTGCCTCGCCGCGCTTGAGAAAGTTGCTCCAGCCTTCGATGGCTCCGTTCGTTTCCTCGTCATCGACCATTGCCAGGTGGCGCAGGAAGGGGAACCTGGCGGACTGCAACTGACCGGGGGCTGCGCTCGCCACGCATGGTTCCAGCTCTGCCATCATGTCTGCAAAGTCTTTTTTCAATACTGTCCGTTCGAGCAACAATATCGAGCAGCCGGAGTTCTGTACCAGCACCTGAAGTTCCGGGGCAGTGGAGAAGGTGCTCATAGTCGTCGCGACGCCACCGGCGAGAGCCGTGCCAAAAGTGGCCGAGAGGAACTCCAGCCGGTTCGTCATCAATATGCCGACCCGGGTTCCCTTGCCGACGCCACAGGCGAGCAGGGCGCGCGCCACGGTAACAGAGCGCGACCAGAGTTCGTCGTAGGTCCAGCGTTCGACCTCGTCCCCACTGTGCAGCACGGCAACTTCCCGCGGGCCGAAACGCGTGGTTACTTCTTTCAGGTACTCTCCCAGTGTGAGGGCGCCAATACCGTCCTCTTTATCCAGGCCAATACCTCGGATCATCGACATGCCAGCGATCGTATTTTCAGATTCAATCATTTCTGTGCCTCTTGGTTTCCAAGTGTCGCGTAGCCGGGTCAGCTCAGTCCGCCGTGGCCATGCCGAAACTGTAACGTAGGTGGTCGATGTGGCCCGAAGGGACGGGTGGAAAGACCAGTTGTTCTGCGGTGGAGCGGATGGCTTCCATGTCCTGCGCTACTTGTTCGATAGACCATTCGGGGCGATACACGCCGGGCGTTTCGGCTACAAAGGCGCGCGCCATTCGCCCTGCCATGGAGATCATTATCTCACCGCTTACCGAGCACGATTCGTGTGCCAGCCAACCGACTATCGGAGCGACCAGTTCAGGATTCATGGGAGGGTAGGCACTGGTGTCCAGTCCATCGGCCATGCGAGTGACTGCGCCGGGTAAAATGATATTGCTCTTCACGCCGTGCTCCGCACCCTCAAGGGCCGCGACATTTGACAGGCCGATTAAGCCCGCCTTGGCCACGCTATAGTTTACGACGCCACTGTTACCGTAGAGCCCATTAATCGAGCCTGTCAGTATGATTCGGCCAAAGCCCGCGTCGCACAAATGGGGAAAGGCAGCGCGAACGACGTGGAAACCACCGCGCAGATGTACGTCGAGTACGGTCTCAAAATCTTCGTAGCTGAGTTCGCTCAGGGAGCCTCGACGAACAATTCCGGCGTTGTGGATGATAATGTCGAGACGACCGTAGCGGTCCAGGGCAGACTGGATGATTGCCCTGCCGCCCTCGGGAGTGGCAACGGATTCGGTGCAGGCGACGGCTTCGCCTCCCGCATCCTTGATTTCCTGAACCACTGCGTCGGCAGGCCCGGCGTCTGTGCCGTCACCGTGCATGCTGACACCGGGATCATTGACGACAATTTTCGCACCTTTTGATGCGAGCAGCAGGGCATAGCTGCGCCCGAGGCCTCGGCCGGCGCCGGTGATAACAGCTACGCGATCGTCGAATCTTAATTCTGTCATCGAGTCTCTCCTTAATTGTGCCAGATTTTAAACGGTTTTCTTCCCCGGAACATAAACTGCAATCAGGCCACTGTTCCCGAGGCGCGTAAGGCCTCAATCTGCCGGGGTGTCAGTTCAAGAATATCTGTCAGGATCTCCTGGGTGTGCTGACCGAGGACCGGTGGCGCCTCCGGGACGGCTTGCGTGTCACCGGGAAATTTTATAGACCGGTTCACAATGGGGATCTTGCCGAGCGTCTGGTGCTCGGTCTCTACTACCATTTCACGGAAAGCGGCCTGGGGTTGGGCCAGTGCTTCATTTATTCCCATAATGGGAGCGTGTGGTACCTCGTGTTTAGTGAAAAGTGCCACCAGTTCGGGTACCGATTTGAGGACGGTAATATTGGAAATGATGTCGTTGACGACGCTGCGTTGGTCGCGGCGTTTTTCCAGGCTGTCAAATCGGGAGTCGTCGATGAGCTCCTTAATGTCCAGGGCATGGCAGATGCGCCCCCAGAATCTGTTGGTCAGGCAGGCGATCATAATAGCGCCGTCCCGCGCCGGGAATTGGCCATAGGGAACCAGGTTGGGATGTTGTGATCCCTGGGGCTGTGGGTCTTCCCCGGTAATAAAAGCCAGTTGCGCCAGATAACCCAGCAACCCGAGCATGCCATCGAGCAGGCTGACATCAATCAGCCGACCTCGGCCCGTGCGGTTGCGTTCATGGAGTGCTGCGAGTATACCGATGGGGCCGTTGATGCCGCCCACCAGATCGCCCAAGGGCAGGCCCAGCTTGGTTGCTACGCCGTTGGGGTCGCCGTTGACGCTCAGGGCGCCGGATAGTGCCTGTAATACAATGTCGAAAGAGGGTTTATCGCGCAGTGGCCCGGTCATTCCGAAGCCGGATATTGAGCAGTAGATGAGCGCCGGGTTGATGTCGGCGAGAACCTCATACCCCAGGCCGAGGCGATCCATAACGCCCGGGCGGTAGTTCTCTATCAGCACATCACATTTTGCGGCAAGGTCCTTGACCAATGCCACACCCGCGTCACTTTTCAAATCGACGACAATACTCTTTTTGCCGCGATTGACGCTCAGATAATAGTGGCTCTCCCCGTCGCGGAACGGCGGGAAGGCGCGGGTTTCATCGCCGGATCCCGGCGGTTCGATTTTAATAATCTCTGCACCGAGGTCGGCCAGAGCAAGCGACGCAGCGGGACCGGCCAGCACGCGTGTCAAATCGAGCACGCGTATATCCGCAAGCGGGCCGGGCCAGTTCGCAGTGTCGCTCTCTTTCATCAGCCGCGGCTGGGCAGTTCCACGATCGCGGTGCCGGAGGCGGACAATTCGCCACGATGGGTCTCGGCTCGCTGAGTGATTTCTACCAGGTGCTTGCCGTCCTCGACAAATTTTCGGGTCACTGAGCCGTCGATGTAAATGGCGTCGCCATCGGGATTGTGACGGCGGATT
>JBLHKV010000017.1:0-25067 GCA_047618115.1 Halieaceae bacterium
GCGGTACAGGCTTTGCAGCATATTGTTGTACAGGACCAGCATACCGGTAAAGTGCACTTGCTCTGGTTCCAGACCCATCGAGGTAGTGAGATGTTCACGTAGGTCTGTCAAAAAGTCGTTACGACGTAGCGTCTTACTGGTTTCCTTTACCCGCAGCGATATTCTCGCCTGCTCAATATCTCGCGACAGATAAGGATCGATCATGATGCTCTTGATACTATCGGGAAGTGACTTGTCCACTAATGCGAGCTCAACATTACCGGCATCGTCACCGAGCAGGCCCTTGACCACTTTGTATAGCGTACCCAAAGACAAGACTTTACCGGTTTCGGGAAGTGAATCGATGTAGTCGTGAATCGCTTCTATCTTACGAATACCACTAAGCGACAACCAATAGCTTTGTTGGTAGGCCTCCTCCCCATCCGATGAACCATTCCCGCCAAAGTCATCGCTAAAACCATCTGAAAAATCATCGCCAAAGCCATCTGAAAAGCCATCGCCCTCTTCATCGAAATAATCATCTTCATCTTGATCGCCACTCGCGGCACTAGTGGCGACATCGTTTTTTGCAAAGTCTTCCTCCCATGCCAGAACCTCTGTATCGAGATCGATGATGATATCCAGGGAAATAGTGCCCCCAAGTTCTTTATCGATGAGTTCCATGCCGCGATAGATCTCCGTGGACTCGTGGAAATAATCAATAAACCTATTCTCGACCTCCAGACGGCTAACACCAAATAACGTAAGAACTAGCAACGCAGCGCTAAATACTAGCACTGCGCCGCCATGTCGTTCCGTCGCTCGAGCAAAGACCAGAGTCAGGCCCTTGTCATCGCGAACATTGGTCGCCGCTTTACTCTTCGGCAGTAACGCTAGCACCGATGGAAACAACACAAAGGTAAATACAAAAGCAGAGATAATGCCAACGGTCATCATCCACCCAAAATCGATCACTGGCCTGATACCACTGACCACCAGTGATACAAAGGCCACAATGGTCGTCATCGACGTGTACAGACAGGGTTTGACCATTAACGAAACGGTTTCGCCGACCAGTTGTCGCTGCGAAGCCTCTGGGGAAATAAGCTGCAGTTCTCGATAGCGCACCACGAGATGGATCGTTATCGCCAGCGTAATAATCAGTAGCAAGGCTATGAAATTGGAGGAAATTACAGTCATCCGCCAATCCAGCCAGGTGAGTAATCCCAGCATAAAGGTGGCGGTGACAACACACGTCATCAGCGGCAGCAAAACCCAACGTGGCTGTCTAAAAATAATAGCGAGCATGACCACGACAAACAGTACGATACCACCGCCAAACACCACTAGGTCACTGCGAACAAAAGACAGCATATCCGCGGCGATCATCGGTACTCCGCCGAGAAACAGCGTACCGCCATGCCGATGTCGTTCGATGACAGCCCGGGCATTCGCGACCAAAACAGTTTGTCGCTGGCTCGCCTCACCCGTGTGATTCTTGAAGCTCAACTCGGCTTCCTGCAGGGCTTTTGCCTCTGCGGGTTCCAAAGCCCCCTCCCGACTCAGCGTCCTTAGTGCTTCTCTATTCTTGAGCAATTCGAGATAGAGATCATCTCGCTGTAGGTTTACCTGTAGTGCGGTTGTCTCGCCGCTGGGGCTCGTCAACAAATTGCGATAAATGGGGCTATCCCTTAGTTCTGCCCGGACCAATTCGCGATCTATGCCCGGAGTCTCCAACGTCGGCACACCGCCGCTACTGGTAATTTCAGATAAATCAATCCGCGGGCTGTTCAAGAGCGGCACGTCCAGAATAGACACCACCGAAGAAACGCCTTCGAGCTCGGTTAGTTCATTGCGCAAAACCCGTAAATTATCCAGAACTTCATCTGAGAGCAAGTCGCCATTGGGCTGATAGGCTACCAGTAAGAACTCGTCGGAACTGTAACGCGCGCCCGTCTCACGAAAGTATTCGAGCGCCGTATCACCTTCCAACACCAGTGAATCTGCCGACGCATCCAGTTTCATCGTCGGTATATAGGTCGATAGCCAAGCTGTTATCAAGCAGCAAAATGCGATGCTGAGTAGCGGATGCCCCAATACTATTCGATCGTAGATTATGCTCAGCCGACTTCCCCTGGTCTGTTGTTCAGTCATTCCATTACCTTGTATGTGTATAGATTCATCAGTAGACAAGAAACCGCGCCTGTCTGAGAGTCTTTAATATGGGTTCAGTTCCGTTCCAGTGCTTTCAGTATCTGCTGATAGACACCACCAAAGCTGCCATTGCTCATAATCACCACGTGGTCTCCGGGGCGAACTGTTGCGCTGACCGCACTCACCATGGCTTCGATACTTGAATAGACCACTGCAGGCTTTGGGCTATCAATCACAATGTCCTGAAGTGACCAATCCATTCCAGGAGGTTGGTACCACAGTATCTGGTCAGCTGCCGCTACCGACTCCGCCAGTTGATCCCGGTGTTGCCCGAGGCGCATTGTCTTCGACCGGGGCTCGATAAGGGCCAAAATTCGTCCGCTCTCAATTTTGTTTCGCAAACCTTGCAAGGTACTGGCAATAGCCGTGGGGTGGTGGGCAAAGTCGTCGTAAACTGTAACGCCGCCAGGTTTACCGATCACCTCCATGCGTCTTTTTACGCCGCCGAAGGAACTCAATCCAGCGCCAATATCTGCCAATGTCACGCCCACGTGATGGGCTGCAGCAGCAGCGGCCAGGCCATTTTCAACATTGTGCCTTCCGCAGTAGGGCCAGCTTACTGTGGTAGCCGCCGGTGGACTAGCCGACTGCAAGCGAAAGATGCTGCCGTCGCTGCTCTCGAGCTCTGCACGCCAACTGCCTGCGGGGTTATTGTCGGCGCTAAAACTCTGTAACTCGCTCCAACAACCCATCGCCAAAACCTGATCAGTCGCCGAGTCAGCATCGCGGTGAATAATGAGGCCAGTACCGGGCACTGTTCTCACCACGTGGTGGAACTGACGCTGGATCGCCTCCAGGTCATCAAAGATATCGGCGTGATCAAATTCAATATTATTGATCACCAATGTGCGTGGCCGGTAGTGAACAAATTTGGATCGCTTGTCAAAAAATGCGCTGTCGTACTCGTCCGCCTCCACCACAAAAAAAGGCGTGTTACCCAGACGCGCCGACACGCCAAAATCAGCCGGTACACCACCGATTAAAAACCCCGGTTCCATACCCGCCTGTTCCAACAACCAGGCCACCATACTGCTGGTAGTGGTTTTGCCGTGGGTACCCGCTATGGCCAGAACCCAACGGCCTTGAAGGACATGATCTGCGAGCCAAGCCGGCCCGGACGTATACGCCATACCCTGGTCGAGCACATATTCTACCGAGGGATTTCCGCGGGTCATGGCGTTGCCAATTACCACTAGATCTGGTGCAGGCCGCAAATGGTCGGTACTGTACCCTTCCATCAACTCGATTCCCTGAGCTTCCAATTGCGTACTCATCGGTGGATATACGTTGGCATCAGAGCCACTGACCTCATAGCCCAACTCACGAGCCAAGAGCGCCAGCCCACCCATAAAGGTGCCACAGATACCAAGAATATGAATATGTTGGGCCACAAAACAACTCTCTTTGAAGACGTGTAATAGTACCACGGCATCGCAGAATTTGGAGCTGTGTAGAGTGCGTATAGCATTTCTCCAGTGCTGCAATGCGCATACCGTGGGTTTCGCGTATCATTACTCGCGCACTACCCTCTAAAGCCCAGAATCGGATCGTTTTCATGACCCAGAAAAATGCGTTCTACGCCCAGTCAGGAGGCGTTACAGCCGTCATTAATGCGAGCGCGTGCGGTGTAATTGAAACCGCCAGGGCCAACCATAATCTTATCGGCAAGGTTTATGCAGGTCGCAATGGAATTATTGGAGCACTGCGTGAGGAGCTGATCGATACCAGCAAAGAATCGGCTTCAACCATCGCTGCGCTGCGCAACACGCCCGCCGGAGCATTCGGTTCCTGCCGACACAAGCTCAAAAGTATCGAGGAAAACCCGGCGGAATACGAGCGGCTGATCGAGGTCTTCAAAGCCCACAATATAGGCTATTTTTTCTACAATGGTGGCGGCGACTCCGCAGACACCTGTCTGAAAATTTCTCAACTAAGCGCAACAATGGGCTTCCCCATTCAGGCCATTCACATACCAAAAACCATCGACAACGACTTGCCGCTCACGGACAACTCCCCCGGGTTTGGTTCGGTCGCAAAATACGTGGCTATCTCCACCATGGAGGCAGGCGCTGACGTAGCCTCCATGTGCGACACGTCTACCAAAGTGTTTATTCTAGAAGTTATGGGCAGACACGCTGGCTGGATTGCCGGTGCGACCGGTCTGGCGGCCAGCAGTGAGGGCGAACCTCCCCACATCATTTTGTTTCCCGAGATCGCCTTCGATCAGGTCAAATTTCTAAAGCGCGTAAAGCACAGTGTAAGCCGCTACGGACACTGCGTAATCGTGGCCTCGGAGGGTGCTCGTCTGGCAGATGGTACGCTGCTCGCCGCGGGTGGGCCTGTCGATGCCTTTGGCCACACCCAGCTTGGCGGCGTCGCACCTGCTCTGGCAACCATGATCAAGCGCGAGCACGGTTACAAATACCACTGGGCCCTGGCCGATTACCTGCAACGCAGTGCTCGTCACATCGCCTCGGTTACCGATCTGGAGCAGGCCTACGCCGTGGGCAAGGTTGCTGTTGAACTCGCGTTAGCCGGAAAGAATGCTGTAATGCCAGTGATTATTCGAGGTAAAGGTAAGCGCTATTCCTGGAAAATCGGCGAGGTAGCACTTGAAGATGTAGCTAATGTAGAGAAAGTGATGCCTCGCAATTTTATCACACGAGACGGCTTTGGTATCACCGATATCGCTCGTAGCTATTTTGCGCCACTCATCGTCGGAGAAGATTCGCCACCCTATCGCAATGGTCTGCCGGTCTATGCCAAATTGAAGAATCAATTGGTCGAAAAGAAGATCAAGAAAAACTTCAAGATTTGATCCCGCTCCGTGCACACCAATTTTTCTCTACAGGGGACATTTCTGGGAGTTGCGCGGTCGAATGACCATGAAAAACATTACCAGACCACATAGATGCACGCATCGCGTACCTGTGACGGCCGCCCTCTTCCTGGCTTGGTCATTGGTATCCTGTGGAGGTGGGGGAGGTAATTCTCCACGAGGCGATGTGAACTCAGGTTCGATACCCACTCTGGATGGCTCAACTAAATTGATTCCGGCCCTTAGCGGCAGCCCTTACAGTACCTCTCTTTCGAGCTGTGTTCAGGCCAGCAGTCCGGCTGAATCATGCACGCTGAGTACCTTACCCACAATTGGGCAAAACTCCGCCTCCCCGACGATTGAAGACATTATGGAGCGGGTTGTGGTCTCCCACCCGTGGATGGGCGAACGTTTTCTACAGCTTTTAGAAGCGGCGCCTCAGAGTCTGCTACCGCTAATGAGAAGCCTTACTGCCATTGTGGTCTCTGCAGATATACGACCCTCGTACTATAGCTCTACGACAGGCGCTATTTATATAGACCCAGCCTACCTTTGGCTCGACAATGCCGAAAAGGCCACCATCAATAAAGGTCAGGACTTCAGGGCAGACTTTGGTGATGAAATGAGTTTCGCCTCTCTGGCACGGTATGTGCGCGGCAACGACTATGCCTGGGAGTTTTACGATCTCGAAGGTAGTGAAACGCGGACCCTGAACGACATTGTATTATCTACAACACGCTTATTATTTCACGAACTGGCACACGCCAATGACTTTTTCCCGCCGCAATTACTCGTCGATATGGATCCCGAGGACACCGCCTCGGAGGCGTCAGACAAGGTTTCAACGCGGCAAATTTCGCGGCAACTAGCCGCCGCACAACCCCTCAATTCATCACTACTTTTTGATATGGCCAGCGTGCTATATAGCGGTCGAATAGCGACTTCGGACGATAAAGCAGTCAGCGCCACCGACGTAGGCCTGGCCTTTGAAATTGATGGGGCCACCGATGACTACGCATACTCTTCAATCTATGAAGATACCGCGATGATGTTTGAGGAGGCAATGATGGCATTTCATTTTGGCGTCGCCAGAGAAATCGGCTTTACCGATAATCCCCCGCAAGAGGGAGCCTCCTGTAGTGACTACGTGGTCCGATGGGGTGTGCGGCACCGTAGCGGCTCGGAGTTAGTCGCGCCGCGGCTCACCAGTATATTGCAGGCCATTTTACAGCGGGACGACGTCGATGAGTATATTGCAGCGCTGAGCGCGCCGACGGCGCTGGAAAACGGTGTTGACTGGTGCTCCAACCTGAGAAAGTTTAGCGCTGAAGCACCATCTGCAGCGCCTTCCACAGCAACCCCCAGCCCACCGCCGCAAATTCAGCGGCCACTGCGGCGCGACGACAGAGGCGACCGCGATCTAATTTTTTAGCGAGCCCTTATGTAATCGGGCGTAAACAGTTCGAATGTTGCCAGCTCGGGAACCTCTGCCCGGAGACTTTTCTCCATAGCAGACAGTTGAACCATATCCTGACAGAGTTCTTCACCTGCCACTTCCAGGTCAGCTCCCATCGCTTCCATATCTGCGTCAATCTGGGCCTCCCAATCTGCCATGTTCTCGCCGAATTGTTCCATTCTGTCTTTGAAGGCGCCGTCGTTACTAAACATTGCCTTGCCGACCAGGGCAAAGACGGAGCCCATAGAAGCCAACATGAGCTCTTCAACTTCGTTTTCAAACTCCTCGCCGAAAGCATCGTGGATGCCGCCGATGTTACCGCCTTCAATAGTGTAGGTGTCGCCGTTGCGCTGCACCACAGACTCAAAACGTCGCTGGGCACTATGCATCAATTCTTCTGAATTTACCGCGATCGTACTTTCTACACCGAAGAGCTCTGTAAATGCAGTATTCAGGGCCGTTCCAGCCACTTCGAGTGCGGTTGATACAATTGCAAAGATTTTCGGAACCAGTGCAGATACACCATTTGCATATTCGGACACCATGCGTTTTTGCTCAACATCGAGCTGAATTTCACTGGCCCCGACCCAAAGCCGCCCATCTTTCTTGAGGGTATAGAGCGTCATCTCATCCTCGTATACCAGCACCTGATCTGGGCTAACCTTCATATCGTGCTTGAGGTCGACGTTTACCTCACAACCATCTTTGATGGCTCCGTCATAGGCCATTGCTGCAGCACTCAGAGAAAGTGCTGCCAACGTTGTTACCACTCTTCTCATTAGGAATCTCCCGATCAATCATAGGTGTTATGCTCAAATATAACACCATATCAGCAAATGGCAAGAATATTTTCTCGAATTAGCAATACAACACTATTTGATTGCATCGATACTTAGGCTTATCTTGTTTCGACCATGCCCGATACCGATATCGATACCCTAAGCCGGCCGCGAAAAATCATCCACGTGGACGCCGATTCATTCTATGCATCGGTGGAAATACGGGAGGATCCCAGTCTCGCAACACTGCCAATTGCCGTTGGCGGCCAAGCAAATCAGCGCGGCGTGATCGCTACCTGTAACTATATGGCGCGGAAGTTTGGCGTTCACTCTGCCATGGCCTCCAGTCGTGCTTTGCAGCTGTGCCCACAACTACGCATTGTCCGCCCCAGATTCGAGCTCTATCGCCAGGTGTCACAGCAATTCCGCGATATTTTTTCGGACTACACCGACCTGATTGAGCCTCTCTCACTGGACGAAGCCTATCTCGACGTTACCGAATCACCCCACTGTCGGGGCAGCGCCACGCTGATCGCGGAGGAGATACGGATCCGTGTGCGCCAAGAGCTGCATCTCTCGGTATCAGCGGGGATTGCCCCCAATAAGTTTCTGGCCAAAGTAGCCAGTGACTGGAACAAACCCGACGGTAGCTTCACAATTACACCCGAGCAGGTTGCCGATTTTGTGTTGAAGCTCCCGGTATCAAAAATAAACGGCGTAGGGAGGGTAACCGCCAATAAACTCAGCGAATTAGGTGTGGAAACCTGCGGCGACCTCCAACAAGTACCTTTGGATACACTCTTGAAGCGATTCGGCAAATATGGAAACAGACTGGCCGATGTAGCGCGAGGCGTTGATCACCGTGCGGTCAAGCCCACCCGTACACGCAAATCCATCAGCGTCGAAACAACATACCGGGAGGACTTGCAAGGTGTGTCCGACGTCGTTGAATCCATAGCAGACATTCTCGTTGAACTGGAAGGTCGCTTTGTGAAAATTTCGAAACACTACCAGCCCAGCAAACGCGTCATCAAAGTAAAATTCAAAGATTTCACTCAGACGACAATAGAAGAGATGATCACAGGTGACCCAGCGCACTGGCTTGATCATGCGGTATTCGAGCGACTGCTTGTCACTGCTTGGCAAAGGGGTGCTAAGCCTGTACGGCTGCTTGGTGCAGGCCTACGGCTCAATCCTGTGCTTGGCAATGAAGACAGCCAGCAACCAGACTTGTTCGGTCAAAAACAGGATTAACAGTCAGAACCAGCGCCGAACCTGCTTTCTGTACTCTACAAACTGTTCGGCAAAAATCCCGAATAGCATTTCCTCTTCCGGAAGGATAAATCGAACCTGTATCACCAACATAAAGACCGGAGGCACGATCAATGCACTGGCGGCACCTACTGTTAGTGCAGTACCGAGCAAAACAAGCGTCATGCCAAGATACATCGGGTTTCGCGTGTAGGCATAAATGCCGGAGGTCACAAGGGTTGTAACCTCTTTAAACGGGATGAGATCGGTTTCTGCCTGCTTGAACAATCCGCCGGCCTGGATCAACAACACCAGACCCAGCAGAATCGATATACCACCCAACACCCAACCAAGCTGCCCGGTATATCGTGCAACGGGCAAGTAATAATCGAGCGAAAATATAACGCCAAGGCCAATAACAAGCCAGATTGGCGGGTATATTATTCGAGTAGGTTTCGACATGAGAGAAGGGGCGTCGCGGGGCTACCAGCAGGCAGCACCGCGACGGCTCGCAACGCTTAGAGCAGCGGAGCGATAACTAGACTGACGATTGCCATCACATTGATGAGAATATTCATCGAGGGCCCTGAGGTGTCCTTGAAAGGATCGCCTACGGTGTCGCCAACTACAGCAGCTGCGTGGGTATCGGAACCCTTGCCGCCAAGATTGCCTTTCTCGATATATTTCTTAGCGTTATCCCAAGCACCACCGGCATTAGCCATCATCAGCGCCATTAACACACAACCTAAAAGCGCACCGGCGAGGGTGCCACCAAGGGACTGCGGACCAAGACCGAAACCAACAACCACCGGGGTAGCTACGGCAATAACGCCGGGCAATACCATGCGTTTGAGCGCTGCAGTGGTCGCAATGTCGATGCAGGTCGCTGTATCTGGCTCGGCAGTACCCTCCAACAAACCGGGGATCTCGCGAAACTGCCGACGAATTTCGTTAATCATGTCAAAGGCAGCTTCACCAACAGCGGTCATAGTTATCGAAGCAATCAAAAACGGCACGGCACCACCGATGAACATTCCTACCAGGACCTTAGGATTTGAAAGTTCAAGGCTGAATCCCGGGTTGGTGATAGTAACTGTCTGAACGAAGGCCGCTATAATGGCCAACGCTGCCAGAGCAGCGGCGCCGATGGCGAAGCCCTTACCAATGGCCGCTGTGGTGTTACCCACTTCGTCTAGACCATCTGTGATCTTCCGGGTCTCTTCACCCAGACCAGCCATTTCGGCGATACCACCAGCGTTATCTGCAACCGGGCCATAAGCATCGATCGCCATGGTAATACCAACTGTCGACAACATGCCGACCGCAGCAATACCTACACCGTAAAGCCCTGCCAGCTCGGTAGAAATAAAGATAATGGCGGCGAGGCACAAAACGGGTAGAACCACCGACTGCATCCCAACTGCAAGACCGGTGATCATCACCGTAGCCGGGCCAGTTTCGCCAGCTTTGGCAATCTTCTGAACCGGTGTAGACCCCGTGTAGTACTCGGTGATCAAGCCAATAGCCATACCACCTACGGCGCCACACAATACAGCCCACCAAACGTTAGCCTCAAGACCCATTGCTGGAATCATGAACCAGGCCATAATTAGAAAGATGACCGGAGCGCCCATGGTTCCGGCACGGAGCGCGGCTTCAGGGGCTGCGCTAGAGCGAATTTTAACAATGAAAATACCCGCCACAGAAGCAACCAGACCAATAGTGGACAGCGCCAGGGGCAGAAACATCATAGCTTGCATATTGGGATTGCCAATCATGGTCGCTGCAATTGCCATGGAAGCGATCATGGCGCCGCAATAGGATTCAAAAATGTCCGAACCCATGCCAGCGATATCGCCCACGTTGTCGCCCACGTTATCGGCAATAACACCTGGGTTGCGAGGATCGTCTTCTGGAATGCCCGCTTCTATCTTACCTACCAAATCGGCGCCAACGTCTGCGCTCTTGGTAAAGATACCGCCACCGACGCGGGAAAACAGCGCAACTACCGATGCTCCCATGCCAAATCCATGAATGGCGTGGGCCGTTTCGGGATCGCCACCGAAGTACCAGTAGAGCGAGCCCAGCCCAACTAAACCCAGCGAGGCCACGCACATACCCATGACCGAACCGCCATAAAAGGACACTGTCAGGGCAGCTGCCTGGCCTGATTCGTGGGCGGCCACTGTCGTTCTGACGTTAGCACGGGTGGCTGCAAACATACCCAGATAACCGGCGAGTGCCGAAGAACCAGCGCCGACCACAAAGGCCAGGGCAGTGTTTACCCCTAGTGGTGAGACGAGAATCAGCCCCAACAGGACCAAGGAAAAGATGCCGAGCATCTTATATTCGCGGTGCATAAACACCATCGCGCCTTCGTGGATAAGGCGTGCAATACGCTTTACATCATCTCCGCCGTCCGAATACGTCAGCATGAGCCGATAAATTATGAACGCAATAACCAATCCAACGACACCCAGTGCCGGTGGCAGGACTAAATTTTCCATCGTAAACTTCCCTAATGAGTGGTAAAACTGGTGCCCTATCTTGAGCGTGGCAGGGATTTTACAGAACCACGCGCCTTAGATAAAGCCATTATGACAAATGGATGAACCGGGTATAGATAGTTTGTATCTGGGCAGACACCGTTTCAGCCAAGGCCAAATCGTAATCTAGCAGCGAATCGAGGATTTTCCCCGGTGTGATTACCTTTGCACACGACTGGGAAATCGGCGCATAACTCAAGTGCCAGCGCTCGGGGGCTACCCCACCACGATCATCCGCATAGGGTCGGAAGAACCCAAAACTGTCGCCTGCTGCGATCTGGGCATCCAGCCAATTGTGCATAGCCTCAAAGACCCCACCGGGGTTTACCTCGACTGGCTCCAGCTTGACCCGGTAATCTGCCGATACAGCCGCCGCGTCATATACATCGATGTCTGTACCCCAGTGGTGTCGCGAAGCCCCCGGTAAGGCAGAGTAACGCAAAATTGCCCAAAGGCGCTCTATCTCCCCCAATTCCTCGATAGTAATCTCGCAACCCATATCATCGTGAACAGGTCGATCACCGCAGGCCTTGGCATTCCAAATATCCCGCTGGCGACTGAAACTGCGGTAGCCGCTGGCGACTCGCAGATCGAAACCTTCCACACTGGCGCATTCCTGCAATCGGATCAGGGCCTGGGCACATTCGGGAAATAGTCGCAAACCGGTGGCGTCCACCACCAGATGTGATTCATCTTTGCCTGTCAGCTGCGCTAAAGTCAGCGGGCAATCTGTGCATTCGGGCATTCTCATCCACTGTTCATCTCAATATTCTACCTATAGTACCTGCCGCGAAGATCTTAAGCAGCAAAGTGCAAGCGGTCTTTGATATCTATACCCAATGGACTTATCCGACACCCGTAGGCAAGCACTTCAACTCCCAGTTTTTGAACCCGCCTCAGAGACTCCGCATAAACTGGGTCGATGTCCGCTGCCGCCCCAACCTGATCGATCCCATTATGAAACACGCAGAACAGCAATACGGCCCGATGACCGCGAGCGGACAGATCGGCAAGGGTATTCAGGTGGCGCGTCGCTCGAGTACTGACGGCGTCGGGAAATGCTCCGATCGCCCCAGTCCTACAGAGGGTCACGCATTTAACTTCGACAAAACAGGATTCGGCACCGTTACCCAGTTCGAAGTCTATTCGACTTGAACCACCGTCTGGCGTCACCTCCCTCCGTACACCGTCGTAGCCCACTAATTCCGGTATCTTCCCGCTTGCCAATGCTTCGCCCACAACCTTGTTGGCCAAAGATGAGTGGATGCAGGCTAAGCCCTCACTGGTTTCCACCAACTCCCAGCCGTGCTTGTATTTACGTGCCGGGTTCTCGCTCACAGACAACCAAACCCGACTCTCGGGCAAGGCACACCCAGTCATTGCACCGGTATTGGGACAATGCACGGTAATGATGGAACCATTGCTAAGTCGAACATCGGCCAGGAAGCGCTTGTAGCGACGAAGTAAAGTGGCCTCTACTAGAGGAGGAGAATACTTCACCACCGCATGCGCAGCTGCAGCTGGCCACGCACCTCAACTCGGCGGTGCGTTTCATCGATATTCGGGCAAGCCATGTCTGCGCATGAGAGTCTATCCAACATTTTCACTCCAGATTGATGGGACAGGCGCTATTAAACGATCTCGCCCGTAAGCGGATGAGGAATTATCTGCCAATATATCCGATATTGTGGTGGCGTAGCGAGACGATATCTGGTAATTTCTCGGCGCTATTGTTGGGGAGCACTTCCCGACCCTCGTTCAATCTCCATGTATGGAATAATCACCATGCCCACAAAGACTACCGAAACAACAAAAGCGGCGCCAAAAGCTGCTGCTGCAAAACCCAAAGCTCCGGCGAAAGCCAGAGCTAGGTCTAAAGCCAAAAAGCGTCCAGAAGGTAATGGTCACTACCAGGAATTCACGCCCTACCACGTGAAGCGCGGCGAGAAGTACATGAATGCGGAGCAGCGCGCGCACTTCCGAGTGATTCTGCTTAACTGGAAAAACGAGTTGATGCAGGAGGTCGACCGCACCGTCAGTCATATGAAAGACGAGGCAGCCAACTTCCCAGACCCTGCCGACCGCGCCACCCAGGAAGAAGAATTCAGTCTCGAGCTGAGAACCAGGGATCGCGAGCGAAAGCTGATCAGGAAAATTGACACAACCATGAATAAGATCGATGCGGACGACTATGGTTACTGCGAAACCTGTGGCGTGAACATCGGCATCAAACGTCTCGAGGCGCGCCCCACTGCGACGCTTTGTATCGACTGTAAGACCCTTGATGAGATCAAAGAAAAGCAGGAACGGGGTTAGCCCTCTATCTATATAGGGCGATTTGCTCCCTCTCCCACTGGTCGACTTCACCTCGGCTCCCTGGTTTGTGCTCTCGCCAGCTTTCTAGACGCCCGCTCACAGGGCGGACGTTGGCTGGTCAGAATGGAGGACATCGATCCTCCCCGTGAAGAGCCCGGTGCCGCCGATGCTATCCTTAGATCCCTCGAAGCCCACGGCCTGCATTGGGATGAATCCGTACTTTGGCAGCATTCGCGTTTGGAGGCCTATGCCGAAGTCACAAATTCGTTGTTGCAATCTGGCGCGGCATTTCGTTGCGACTGCAGGCGCAAGGATCTGGCTAGCATAGGTGGACCCTACCCAGGAACTTGTCGCAACCGCGAGCTACCAACCGCGAACTCCCACGCCGTTCGCTTAAAGGTGGACGCAGATTGCGACATACAATTCGAAGACGTATTTCAGGGCGATTTCACTCAGTCACTGACGGCAGTGTCGGGAGATTTCATCATACGCAGAAGAGATAAACTACCCGCCTATCAACTCGCCGTCGCGATCGATGACCAGTTTCAGAACATCACTACAGTGATGCGGGGCGCTGATCTTCTTGACTCGACCCCTCGTCAAATACACGTAATGGGTGCACTTGGCGCTGCCGTCCCGGAGTATGCCCACCACGCTGTCCTTACCAATATTGAAGGGCAGAAACTCAGCAAGCAGACTCACGCGCCGATTCTCAATCACGACTCAGTGATCGCCAACCTGAAATTCGCCTTGCAGTTCCTGGCTCAAGAACAACCTACCGAAATCGATCTCGATACAGAGGAATTACTTCAGTGGGCGGTAGCGCACTGGCACAGGTCTGCTGTGCCACGCGTATTGTCACTGCCATACCAACATAACTCACTTAACGTGTAACATGCCATCTATGCCCCTCCTCCGCGCAGCAGTCAGTACTGGCAAAACGGGTAGATTCGCGCTATTTTGTGTAGCAAGTACCCAGGCGGTAACACTCCCCTCCCTAACAAAGGACATCGGTTGTTATGCAGCACATCCTCGTTGTTGAAGACGAATCGGTAATTAGAACTGCATTGCGCAAGTTGTTAGAGCGCAATAGCTACCGGGTCAGCGAGGCCACTTCGGTTCAGGACGCCGAAAGTAAAGGGGGGTTTTCAGAGTTTGATCTGATCATTAGCGACCTTCGTCTACCCGGTGCACCGGGCACAGAACTGATTAAGATCGCCGGAGGCACTCCCGTGCTGATTATGACCAGTTATGCAAGTCTGCGCTCTGCGGTCGACTCCATGCGTATGGGAGCCGTCGACTACATCGCCAAACCCTTTGACCACGATGATATGCTGAGCATAGTACAGCGCATCACATCAATCAGCCTAAAGAAGGCTGCTGTAACACCGGGCAGAAAACGCAAACCGAGCGCCCGACCTTTCGAAGGCATTATCGGCAATTGCCCGGAAATGCTGCAACTTTACGATCATCTCACCAAGGTAGCACCAACTGAGGCCACCGTTCTGGTCAGGGGAGAGACTGGTACCGGCAAGGAACTGGTCGCCCAGTCTATACACCACCATAGCAAGCGCTGCGACCGGCCACTCATCTCTGTAAATTGCGCAGCCATTCCCGAAACCTTGATTGAATCCGAATTATTTGGCTATGAAAAAGGCGCATTCACGGGCGCTAACACCAACCGCACCGGCCTTATAGAGGCCGCAGACCGCGGCAGCTTATTCCTGGATGAGATTGGTGAGCTACCAATAGAAGCTCAGGCTCGCTTGTTGCGAGTCATACAGGAGGGAGAAATTCGACGTATCGGTTCTGTGCACTCTCGCAGCGTTGACGTCCGACTGATCTGTGCAACCCATCGCGATCTCCAGCAATTGGTCAAAGAAGGCAAGTTCCGGGCCGACCTGTTCTATCGCATTAATGTCATGCGCCTGGTTTTACCACCGCTGAGACAACGCGGCAAAGATATTCTCGAACTGGCAGAGCACTTGTTGGCAGATCGCTGCGTACGCGCGGGAAAGACCCAAAAACGCTTTTCACCCGACGCAATACAGACTATCTCAACCTATAACTGGCCGGGAAATGTTCGTGAACTCGAAAATGCAGTAGAACGCGCAGTCATCTTGGCCGATGGTGAAGAAATCAGCAACGAATTGTTGGGTGTAGAGCTTGAGACGAACAAAGTCGATCAAATCAGACCGACAACAGCGCAGGGAGGTTTCCCCGCTAAATCTATTCGAACCAACACCAGTGATCCTGTCGAAGACCTCTCACTGGAGGACTACTTCCAGAGATTTGTGATGGAGCATCAGGATTCTATGAGTGAAACCGAGTTGGCGCAGAAATTGGGCGTCAGTCGCAAGTGTCTGTGGGAACGCAGACAAAGATTGGGAATACCCAGACAAAAGGCCACAAGTAAGACCGGGGCCCGCCGCGCACTCGGATAAACATTGAGCAGCACAGGTTACTCATTAGTCATTTTATGAAAGCCAGCCAGTGTTACTTTTCGGTTCTGTAGTTACGATTATCGAGCATTTTGGTAACACTAGACTCACACTGAAGATATGTTATAAACCATAATATTCCTAAGTCATTGAAATGTAACCTTTAAGAGAAGTTGGCACACAAAATGCTTTGTTTACGCCTAATAATAATAATAAGTGCGCTAATAAAAATAATAACCGTAACTGAGACCTGGATGGGGGAAACTTTGTTCCCCCCGTCATCATTTTTTTATTTCACCCTCTTTCTCGACTGCACCATTGACTTACCTTTTGTCAGCCGCAGGTGCTAGAATCCCACGCTCCCTGAGTACCACTCTTTTTCACAACCTGGTTTCCGCTCGACATGCTGTCCCGACTTATTACCTTTACCAAAAAGCTGCGAGCTCCCTCTATGAAAAAAAATGAGGAAGCGCCGTCACGACTCCGCACTGTCGTGCAGCGCGCCGATCACCCTATCTCGCGTCGCAACATAAGTGACAGCGCGCTAAAGGTCATGTCGCGGCTTCGTCAGGGAGGCCACGAGTCGTTTCTAGTTGGTGGAGCGGTTCGCGATTTGTATCTGGGCGGACAGCCAAAGGACTTTGATGTCGCCACAGATGCAACCCCAGAACAGGTTCACGAACTGTTTCGTAACTCCCGGATTATTGGACGTCGGTTTCGTATTGTTCACGTCCGCTTTGGACGTGAAATTATAGAGGTCACCACTTTTCGTGGTCACCACGATGCAGAAACACTGCCCACTGCAACACGTGACGATAAACGAGGGCGGCGCAAGGATCGAGAATCTACCGCACTACAGTCCGACAGTGGCATGCTGCTAAGAGATAACGTATTTGGCAATGTAGAGGAAGATGCTCTGCGCCGGGATTTCTCAGTTAATGCTCTGTACTACAACCCCCGGGATTTTACCGTGCATGACTACGCGGGCGGTATCGACGACCTGGAACGTCAAACCATTCAAATTATCGGCGACGCTGAACAACGCTATCGCGAAGATCCCGTGCGCATGCTGCGCGCAGCCAGATTTGCGGCAAAGCTGGGTTTCACTCTTTCAGATGACACGGCGAGCCCGATCCCCGACTTGGGGCCGCTATTGACGGATGTACCTGCGGCGCGCCTGTTCGACGAAGTGCTAAAACTATTTATGGCGGGCACAGGACAGGAAACCTTTGCCCAACTACAGCGCTTTAAGCTGATCGGCCCCCTGTTCCCTGCTCTCGGACGATTACTGGCACAGGGAGATGAGTTTGCCTCAGAACTCTGCGATCTGGCCCTCGCAAGCACCGATCGACGAATCCGAGAGGAAAAACCCGTAACACCCGCGTTCCTCTTCGCCGCGTTGCTCTGGCCTGAAGTCAATCGACTGCATCAACAATATCAGAGCGAGGGCGATCCACCAGTGCCAGCATTACATCGCGCAGCGCAGGACGCCATTGAAGAGCAAATGCAACACACCACCATCCCTCGCCGCTTCAGTACCGTCATGCGCGAAATATGGGACCTACAGCTGCGTCTGCCCAAAAGAACCGGGAAACGCGCCGAGCAAGTGTTCGAGCACAAACGCTTTCGTGCTGCCTACGACTTCCTGTTGCTGCGCGAAGAAGCCGGAGAGAATATGGAGGGCTTGGGTCAGTGGTGGACCGAATTTCAGAAGGGTAGAACCCCGCCAGTTCACCGCGAACCGGAACCGCGCCGCAGACGCCCCCGCAATCGAAAGCCTCGGCCATCGTGACTCTGGTCTACATTGGACTAGGCAGCAATCTCGACAACCCCAAGGAGCACGTTGTCCGTGCCCTGACCCAGTTGGAACAATTGGCGGAAACCAGAGTGGAGCATATTTCCTCCCTCTACCGCAGCTCACCCGTCGGACCTGGCGAACAGAGCGACTACATTAATGCGGCGGCTCGACTCGACACGCTATTGCCCCCGGAACAACTTCTACAACAATTACAATCAATCGAACAGGATCACCAGCGTGAGCGGGATATCCGATGGGGACCGCGCACCCTGGACCTGGACGTGTTGCTCTATGGCGATCTCGTGCTAGACACTGAGCGCCTGACCATACCGCACCCACGAATACACCAGCGCAACTTCGTACTAGAGC
Source organism: Halieaceae bacterium (assembly GCA_047618115.1). Lineage (GTDB taxonomy): Bacteria > Pseudomonadota > Gammaproteobacteria > Pseudomonadales > Halieaceae > CALJGI01. Next base: position 17,968 of record JBLHKV010000017.1, read on the forward strand.
CACTGTTGGAGATAGATCCAGTATTAGCGCTTCCCTGCGGGCGGTCTATTGCATCATTATTGGCAAGCTGTCCAAGCGGGGGGCTGTGGAAGATGGATCAGGCGAGCGAGCTTAAGGGAGGGCTTTGGTGAATTCTGAACTGGCACCACCACAGATTGATCTCAAGGGCAGAACTGTCCCGCGCTTCATCGCGATAGAAGGTCCTATCGGCGTTGGTAAGACAACCCTCGCTAACAGGCTCGCCACCGCCTTCAATTGTCAGACTCTGCTTGAAAACAGCGAGGAAAACCCCTTTCTCGAACGTTACTACCAGAACCGCAAGCAAGCGGCACTCGCCACTCAGTTGTTTTGGCTATTTCATCGCAGCCAGAAAATTGAGGATCTACGCCAGAGCGACATTTTTGAGCCGGTGCGGGTAGCCGATTTTCTTATCGACAAGGATCCCTTGTTTGCGCGTCTGGATCTGGATGCCGACGAGTTCCACTTGTATGAAAAGGTGTATCAACAGCTCACTATCGACGCCCCTGTACCAGACTTGGTGATTTACCTGCAGGCGCCTACCGAGGTACTGATCAATCGTATTGAAGCTCGCGGCATATCCCGTGAACAACGGATAGAGCCCAGCTATCTGGAACAACTCAATGAGGTGTACAGCGAATTCTTTCTGTACTACGATTGCGCCCCTCTGCTGATTGTCAACGCCAGTCAAATCGATATTGTGAATGGCGATCAAGACTTTCTGCGGTTGGTCGACTACCTGCTGGATATTCGCAGCGGTCGGCACTATTTTAATCCGACGTTTTTCTGACAGGGTTTAAGCCATGACCAGTGTCACCATCAGAAAGTTGCAGGACATGAAGCAGGCGGGCGAGAAGTTCGTTTGTATCACAGCCTACGACGCTACCTTTGCCCGGCTCATCAACGAAGCCGGGGCGGAGACCATGCTGGTCGGTGATTCCCTGGGAATGGTACTGCAAGGGCACGAGAGCACGGTTCCGGTGTCAATCGATGAGATGGCCTACCACACCCGCTCAGTGGCCCGCGGCAACAATGGCTCGATGGTCATCGCCGATATGCCTTTTATGTCTTATGCGACCGTTGGTCAGGCTATGACAGGGGCTACAGCGCTCATGCAGGCCGGTGCCCACATGGTGAAGATGGAGGGTGGACTCTGGCTCACCGACACGATTAACAAGCTCGTCGAAGGCGGCATACCAGTGTGCGCACACCTGGGCCTGACGCCGCAATCAGTTCATGTTTTTGGCGGCTACCGCGTACAAGGTCGAGAGCCAAAAGAGGCCAAGTCAATTCTCGCCGATGCCGTTTCTATTCAGGATGCTGGTGCGAGCCTGTTAGTCCTGGAGTGTATTCCGGCCGACCTTGCAGCCGACATCAGTAGCAAATTGAGAATACCGGTGATTGGCATCGGCGCCGGCTCTGGTACCGATGGCCAGGTACTGGTCATGCACGACCTGCTCGGGTTATCTTCCCACACCGCAAAATTTGTGCGCAACTTCATGACGGGGCAACCCAGTGTTCAAGCCGCTCTCAAGGCATTTGTGGACGCCGTGAAGGGCCAGCAATTCCCGAGTTCAGACGAAACCTATCAATAAAAGCCCCTTACTTAATTGGGTGAGCTTCTATGTTATTCCGGTAGTTGCGCAGTACAAGGGCTCAGATTGGCATAGGCTTTTCACCAAGCGAATTCGTTGGTCCGGCACCCCGGGAGCGACTGAAAAACCTATGTCAGTTTGCGCCCGCGGAATAACACGGAACCCCCCTACTTTCAGTAAAAAGTAACAAGAATCGACTTTTTGTACTAAATATGGGTCTTTTGGTAACAAAAAAGTATGAATAATTACCATATTTGATTTGAATGGCTCTTTTCTTTACGGCATACTCGACCGTCACGGTTACCAGCAGAGCAGTATACGTAGTTAAACTGAATGGTCCTCCAGGACTACAAAATCAACCGCTAATGCGGAAGAAAGATAGCTTGATCACTGTGAGAGAGAGCCGGTTTCAATGCGAACATACACAACCAATGCACACCTGAAGAGCGCCCTCGATCTTTCGCGCGCTCGCGGTCAGTCCATCGCCTTCGTTCCCACCATGGGGAATCTTCATCAAGGTCATTTGCAGTTAGTTAAACGCGCCAAAGAATTGGCCGACATTGTAGTGGTGAGCATTTTTGTTAACCCACTTCAGTTTGGACCCAATGAAGACATCGATGGTTATCCCAGAACAATGATGGCCGACAAGGAAAAGCTCTTTAGCGAGGGCGTGCAGATGCTTTTTGCGCCGGAGTCCAGCGAAATATATCCGGAGGGCATGGAAAACCAGACCCTGGTCACCGTACCGGATATCTCAGAGACACTTTGTGGCGCCGAGCGTCCCGGCCACTTTCAGGGTGTAGCCACCGTAGTCAGCAAGCTCTTCAATATCGTACGCCCCGACAAAGCGGTGTTTGGTCAGAAAGATTTTCAGCAACTTGCCATCATTCGCAAAATGGTAATCGACCTGTGCTTACCTATAGAGATAATCAGCGTCCAGACCGCGCGTGCTGAGGACGGCCTGGCGCTAAGCTCACGCAACGGTTACCTGACGGATGATCAGCGTGCCATAGCACCTGTTCTGCACCAGATATTGCTCGATACTCGCGACGCAGTAGCCTGCGGGTTCGACAATTACGAAGAGTTGGAGCGGCACGCCAGCCACCACCTGCAGCACGCGGGATTCGGACCTGGCTACTTTGCGCTACGCGATGCACGTACACTGCGTAACGTCACTCCCAACACGGAGGAGATCGTTATTGCCGCAGCTGCCCGTCTGGGCGATACCCGATTGATAGACAACATTACATTCGGCATTAACCCCGCTGCCGACTGGCAGTTATTGGCAGCCCAGTAAACTCTGGGGTCGGTTTTTTACATCCACCGAACGGACTCATTTTCCTGTGCCGTAGCATCCATTAGTATTACCTGTAACATGGCGACGATCGCGCTACGGTACACGGCTGGGCTGTGTATTTATCTCATCCAAGGAAGCAAGTATGTCTGAATTTCCTGTTCACCCGGTACCGAAGGCGTTCAAGACCGGCGCGCACATCGACAAAGAGCGCTACGAGGCGCTCTATCGGCAATCCCTGGAAGATCCAACCCGGTTCTGGGGAGAGCAGGCAGAGGCCTTCCTGACCTGGCAACAGCCGTGGCAGGAAGTTAGTTCTTCGAATTTGAGTAAAGGCGAGGCCAGTTGGTTTACCGGCGGCAAACTCAATGTCAGTGTCAATTGTATCGACCGTCACCTTCCCAAACGGGCCGAGCAGACGGCCATCATCTGGGAAGGCGACGATCCCAATGAAGACAAACGCATAACTTATCGAGAACTACACGACCAGGTATGCCGCTTGGCCAATGCCCTCAAAGAAAGAGGTGTTACCAAAGGCGACAGGGTATGTATCTACATGCCCATGATTCCAGAAGCGGCCTACGCCATGCTGGCTTGCACCCGCATTGGCGCGGTTCACTCCGTTGTATTTGGGGGCTTTTCTCCCGATGCCCTGAAGGACCGCATTTTAGATTCCGATTGTCGGACGTTGATCACTGCAGACCAGGGCCTACGTGGCAGCAAACCCATACCACTCAAAGCCAATGCCGATAAAGCGCTGGAGCACTGTCCCAATGTTCATACCTGCCTAGTGGTCAAGCGCACGGGGGGCGATATCGATTGGCAAGAAAAACGCGATGTCTGGTACCACGAATTGACTGGTGCACAAGTAGCCCACTGCGAACCGGAGATCATGGACGCGGAAGACCCGCTGTTTATCCTGTACACCTCCGGCTCAACCGGCAAACCCAAAGGCGTGCTCCATACGACCGCGGGTTACCTGTTACAGGCAGCGATGACACACAAGTATATATTCGACTATCACGAGGGCGATGTTTATTGGTGCACCGCCGATGTGGGTTGGGTAACAGGGCACACTTACATCGTCTATGGGCCCCTGTGCAATGCAGCCACCACCTTAATGTTTGAGGGCGTACCGACCTACCCCGACGCGTCGAGGTGCTGGCAGGTCTGCGACAAGCACCAGGTCAATATCTTCTACACTGCACCTACTGCCATCCGCGCACTGATGGCTCAGGGCGATACTCCAGTTACCTCCACAGCTCGTGAGTCCCTGCGTCTTTTGGGAACAGTTGGCGAGCCAATAAACCCCGAAGCATGGGAGTGGTACTACAGAGTTGTAGGAGAATCCCGTTGCCCGATCGTAGATACCTGGTGGCAAACGGAAACCGGCGGAGCCATGATCACCCCACTACCCGGTGCAACCGCTTTGAAGCCAGGGTCGGCGACACTGCCGTTCTTTGGGGTAGATCTAGCGTTGATGGACCCAGAGGGAAATGAACTGGAGGGCGCGGCCTCGGGCAACCTGGTAATCAAGCGTTCCTGGCCAGGCCAAATTCGCAGCATCTATGGCGATCATCAGCGTATGATCGAAACCTATTTCACCACCTATCCCGGTTACTACACGACTGGTGATGGCGCACGCCGGGACGAAGATGGCTACTACTGGATTACGGGTCGAGTCGACGATGTGCTCAACGTGTCCGGCCACCGTATGGGGACCGCCGAGGTGGAGAGTGCCCTGGTGCTTCACCCTGCCATCGCCGAAGCCGCCGTTGTCGGTTACCCCCACGACATAAAAGGTCAGGGTATTTACTGCTATGTAACGCCGATGGTCGGTATTGAGCCCGACGCGGCACTGCGCGCCGAGCTCATCGCTATGTGCGTACAGGAAATTGGCGCAATCGCCAAACCAGACATTATTCAATGGGCGCCGGGATTACCAAAGACCCGCTCTGGAAAAATAATGCGGCGTATTCTTCGCAAAATCGCGGAAAATGATCTCGACAGTCTGGGCGACATCAGCACCCTCGCCGACCCCTCCGTTGTGGAAGAGCTTATAGCCAATCAGGGGGGGCATTAATTTTGGGGACAGTTTACTTAATTAGTTTTGGGGACAGCGTACTTAATTATATGAATTTCGCAGACGTTGAAATTCATATAATTAAGTAAACTGTCCCCAAAACTAATTAAGTAAACTGTCCCCAAAACTATCATAAAAAAAGGGCGGACCTTGCGGCCCACCCTTTTTTGTACTATCCAGCTAACGCATTATTCTGCGCTAGTGTCTTCTTCCTGACTCGCTTCAGGTGCTGACTCAGCCGGAGCTTCTTCAGCGGCGACAACGTTGGCAGTGCCGTCGTTGACTTCCTTCATGCTCAGCTTAACTCTACCGCGCTGATCGACATCCAAAACCTTGACTCTGACTTCCTGTCCTTCAGACAGATGATCAGTTACGTTCTCTACTCGCTCATCACATATCTGTGAGATGTGCACCAGACCATCTTTGCCAGGCAATATGTTAACAAACGCGCCAAAGTCGACGATGCGTGCAACGGTACCGGTATAGATCGCGCCGATCTCAGCTTCAGCTGTAATCTCTTCGACCATGGTAACTGCGGCATCTCGCGAAGATTTATTTTCACCGAAAATCCGCACAGTTCCATCGTCATCTATATCGACGGTGGCGCCAGTGGCTTCAGTGATGCCACGAATCGTCGCGCCACCCTTACCAATGATGTCGCGGATTTTATCGGCCTGAACCTTCAAAATAACCATGCTGGGAGCGTTATCAGAAGTAATCTGACGTGGCGCGGAAAGAACTTCATTCATCTGACCCAGAATATGCAAGCGCGCCTGTTGAGCCTGCTCTAAAGCAGTCTCCATGATGCCCTCTGTAATACCTTCGATCTTGATGTCCATCTGCAGGGCGGTAATACCCTCTGCGGTACCCGCTACCTTAAAGTCCATGTCGCCCAGGTGATCTTCATCACCGAGAATATCGGTGAGAACGGCAAACTGGTTGCCCTCCTTAACCAGACCCATAGCGATGCCTGCAACTGGCGCAGACAAAGGTACGCCCGCTGCCATAAGTGCGAGGCTACCAACACAGACACTAGCCATAGAGCTAGAACCGTTGGATTCAGTAATCTCTGAAACTACGCGAATGGTGTACGGGAAATCTTCGTCACTCGGGAGTACAGCTTCCAGAGAGCGACGAGCCAGGCGACCGTGACCAACTTCCCGACGGCTCGTGAAACCTACACGACCAGCCTCTCCTACTGAATAGGGAGGGAAGTTGTAGTGGAGCATGAAGTTGTCGCGGCGTGATCCCTCTAACGCATCGATGATTTGTGCGTCACGCGAGGAGCCCAACGTTACCGCGCCCAAAGCCTGCGTTTCACCACGTGTGAACAACGCCGAACCGTGCGCTTTTGCCAGTACATCTATCTCACAGGCAATAGGACGTACCGTGCGTGTATCACGACCATCGATACGTGGATCGCCGTTAAGGATACGACGACGAACCATGTTCTTCTCAACTGACTTAAATACATCGCTTACGTCACCAGCGGTATAGGCATCGTCGGCAGTTAGCTGTGCAACCGCTTGTGCCTTGAGCTCATTTACCTGAGCGTAACGCTCTGCCTTCTCGGTAATCCGATAGGCTTCGCCCAGTGGCGCTTTGTAACCTTCCTCTACTGCGGCCAACAACGCTTCATCAACTGCGGGAGCAGTCCAATCCCAGCGAGGCTTGCCAGCTTCTGCGGTAAGATCGGCAATCGCCTGTATAACGACCTGCATCTCCTGGTGGCCATACAATACGGCGCCCAGCATCTGATCTTCGGATAACTCGGCAGCTTCAGACTCAACCATTAGCACCGCGTCACTGGTTCCAGCCACAACCATGTTGAGCTTGCTCGTTTCGAGTTGCTCGTAGCTGGGGTTGAGAATATAGCCATCGGCGTCAGTGTAGCCTACGCGAGCACCACCAATGGGCCCATTGAAAGGACAGCCAGAGATAGCGAGCGCTGCAGAAGTACCAATCATCGCGGGGATATCGGGGTCGATAGTCTTGTCGGCAGACACAACGGTACAGATAACCTGTACTTCATTCATAAAGCCTTTGGCAAACAGCGGACGAATTGGACGATCTATCAATCTCGAGGTCAGCGTTTCCTTTTCTGAGGGGC
>JBLHKV010000018.1:0-24979 GCA_047618115.1 Halieaceae bacterium
TGATCTAATTAACCCGCCGTCAGATCAGTGTGATTGACAATTTTATTTTAATGGGGAGCTCGCAATGCGGAAGTATTACATTCTTTTTACCACAGTTTGTGGCTGGATATGTTGATCTGGCCAGTCTTACTAATCGTAGTGTTGGTTGTTTCTACCACCAGTGCAAAAAAATCTAATCGTTCATACGAAACTCAGAAACCGGGATTAAAGAAAGAAATTATGTCCACGAACTTGGCAAAGTGGTGAAATCCTACAAGGATCTAGATTCTGACGGCACCTACGAAGTTGAGTGTCACTACCATTTTTTCGAAGATGAAGAGTGCTCCATCTGATGAAATTTTCAACAATAGAAGTTTTTTCTTAGCTTAGGAGGCGACGTGCAATACGGCATTCTTCCCTACATTCTTCTATCTGAAATCATTTCATTGGTCTTGATATGGAAGGTCAGCAAGTGGAAGCTCCATCCAGCCTTAAAACTCATTATCACCCTTATCCCGTTCATTGGACCAGTGCTGTATGTTAGTGCGGCATATAATCCTCCGCATCCAAACTCGCCCGTATTACGAGGCAGTGGAGCTAGAGGTAGCTACAGTCATCGCTGGTCTTCTCTTAAGCCTCTTTGGCGTGAGGATATGAAGCACGAGAAAAAACTTCAAGTCGATAACGAAAGCGAAGCAGATTGATTTTTGTGCGAGCTACACTCAGTCCACCTACATGTCTCTAAGGGTGCGGGGGAATTTGACAATCAACCACATACTTTTCGTTATGGCGTGGGCTATTGGCCTCGTGATACTTCAATATTACCCTTCTCTTTCAAAGGAAGAATCCAAGGTAGCGGAGCTTGTCATCGACATGCTGCAGACCAAAATGTACTTACAAGTTTCTCTGCTCATTTTCCCAGTAGCCTGTTTATGGTATCTCGCGACACGGTTACCCCAAGTACTGAAAAGCGACAAATGGCCCCCGGAGGATCATTCGCTACCTGATTTTTTGCTTTCCATGGGCTCTAAATGGGCCCAATTAGCTATCTCCAGCATGATCGCTATTACGATGTTTTTCCTTCTGTTGCAGTGTCTTCAAGTTCAGGATTATGCGCACCTGCTAGAAGCACTAAACGAATCTTCCCCGCCCGGACATTGAATGGCGCAACACTGAATTAGGAAACCAGGATGGGACTACAATATTTTTTGGTTTTTTCTTTGGTTGTCATCTCAGCTGTATACGCTCTTAACTGGGCCCGCGCATATGGGGTGGCCAGTTCCGGCGACAGGCTGGAGATATTGTTGCACCCGTTTTGGTACGTCCTGTATAGAGATGACGAGGAAGTTGGGCCCTATGCCCAGCGAGCACTTATTTGTGTTTTGCTGCTTCTGTTGGTCCTGATGATGATATTTTTTGTCTAGGTGTACGCAGATTTTCGGATGGACCCTCAGCAATTCAGTGCCCTCTCACTGGCAATTCTCCAAACATAGACGATAATTTCATAGTCATTAAGCATTTATAGGTAAGTGAAGTGGAAACTATTCGGTCTGTTGGTGTTATCCCTTTTCCTCAGTAACGGCGTCCTGGCGATTGAAGCTGAGAGCCCCGAATCCAGTTGCGGTTCCATCCTCGGGGGCGCGCTGAGCGGATTGGAAGATTTCCTGGACGTGTTTCCATTCGCAGAGATAAACGATACCCGGGCATAACAATCATTTGTGTAGCCGGTTATACTGCCGGCCCACACAATGCATTCAGACTGGGAGCATGTAATGAGTCACTTTTGCGCGGCACCACCGGTCTGGTGCCCACCCACCCCGTATGGGTTTCGATGGCAGTTTGTTGAATAGCTAGACGCACTCGGCGGTTACGCATAGCCGATAAATTCAGCATTATCTGTTTGGAAATATTCGCATGTTACTAATGATCGATAATTACGACTCGTTTACCTATAACGTTGTGCAATACTTGGGTGAACTGGATGCCGATGTCAGGGTGTTCCGAAATGACGAAATCGGGCTGGACGAAATTCGGGAGTTGGCACCTGAGCAAATAGTCATCTCGCCGGGGCCATGCACGCCCAATGAAGCTGGCATCTCAATGGCAGTGGTGGAGGCCTTTAGCGGTAAAATACCCATATTGGGGATATGCCTTGGGCATCAAAGTATTGGTCAGGTCTTCGGTGGAAATGTCGTGCGTGCACGCGCTGTTATGCACGGTAAAACCTCGCCTATTTTTCATCGCGAACAGGGTGTTTTTGCCGGGCTGAGTAATCCATTTGTAGCGACGCGCTACCACTCTCTGGTGATCGACCGTGACACGCTGCCCGACTGTCTGGAGCTTACCGCCTGGACTGAAAATGAGGACGGCTCTGTAGACGAAATCATGGGTGTGCGTCATCGCGAGTACGCTCTCGAGGGCGTCCAGTTTCACCCCGAGTCAATTCTTACCGAGCACGGGCACGAGCTTTTACAAAACTTTCTACAGCCCCGCGATCAAAGGGGCTTTTAGGCACAATGGATATACAAGTGGCAATCAGCCAGGTCGTCGAAGGCCGATCGCTCACCACCGATGATATGGCGACCGTTATGCGCCAAATAATGACAGGTGCAGCACAGGACGCCCAGATAGGCGGCTTGTTGGTTGCGTTACGCATGAAGGGTGAGGCGGTGTCCGAGATCGCCGGTGCGGCCAAGGTAATGCGCGAACTCGCTACCGGCGTAAAGGTAGAAGGGGAACATCTGGTTGATATCGTTGGCACCGGAGGTGACGGGTCGTGTATTTTTAATGTTTCTACCGCGTCTTCTATGGTGGTGGCAGCAGCTGGGGGGAAGGTGGCCAAGCACGGCAATCGGTCGGTCAGCAGTTCCAGCGGCGCCGCTGACTTACTGGAGGCGGCCGGGGTACGCATCGACCTGAATTCCGAGGAGGTCGCCCGTTGTGTCGATGAATTGGGCGTCGGATTTATGTTCGCCGTCAACCACCACTCCGCCGCGAAATACGCAGCGGGACCGCGTAAGGCTCTTGGCATCCGCACGCTGTTTAATGTGTTGGGGCCGATCACAAATCCCGCCGGGGTTAAGCGTCAGTTGCTGGGGGTTTACAGTGCCGAATTACAGCGTCCTATCGCCGAGGTGCTGCGCGAGTTGGGCAGCGACCACGTGTTGGTGGTGCACGCCAATGATGGCCTGGATGAAATCAGCATCGCCGCCGAAACTCGGGTGGTAGAACTACACCGTGGCGAGATCAAAGAGTATTCAGTAACGCCCGAGCAGTTCGGCATGGAGCGCAGCGCTCTGGATTCACTCGTCGTCGACAACGCAAAAGAAAGCCTTGCTGTTATTAAGTTGGCGTTGACGGGAGGCCACCCGGTAGCCGCGAATATGTTGGCGCTTAACGCTGGCGCCGCGCTCTATGCGGCGGACGTCAGTTCGAATTTGGGCGAGGGTGTCGCGCTCGCACAAGACGTTATCGCCAGTGGCCTTGGCTGGGAAAAATTACGCATGCTAGCCCAGTTTACGCAGCTGTTAAAGGAGGTCTGAGACGTGACTGGCCCTGCAGATGGCACTCCAACCATCCTTAAACGAATTATTACCCGCAAGCACGAGGAGGTGGTAGAGCGGAAGCTGCAGGTTTCTACCTCTGCACTCAATATCTCTGCGACCCATGCGCCAGGCTGTCGCGGCTTTGCCCAGGCGTTGGTTGATCAGCTGGCGAAGGGGCGCTCTGGGGTGATTGCCGAAATTAAAAAAGCGTCTCCCAGCAAAGGTGTTATCCGCGAGGACTTTGATCCCGCAGCCATCGCCATCAGCTACCAGAGTGGCGGAGCTACCTGTTTGTCGGTACTGACAGACCGGGATTTTTTCCAGGGTGATGAGGCCTATTTACAGGCCGCGCGCGCGGTGTGTGAGCTGCCGGTCATTCGCAAAGATTTTATCGTTGACCCCTATCAAGTTGTCGAAAGTCGGGCTGTAGGTGCAGATTGTATTTTGCTAATTGTAGCGGCACTCAAGGGCGATCCAGGCCTACTGCGTGGCTTACACGATCAGGCCGATGCGCTCGGCATGGATGTGCTGGTCGAGGTACACGATGCGCGGGAACTGGAGCTGGCCCTGACCCTGGAAACGCCGTTAGTGGGTATAAACAACCGCGACCTGCATAGCTTTGAGACTCGCCTGGAAACAACCTTCGAATTGCTCGAGCTGATACCCGAGGACCGGGTGGTGATTACCGAAAGCGGCATTCACTCTGCTGGCGATATTGCAGCCATGCGCGAACACGGCGTGGACTGTTTTTTAGTCGGAGAGGCATTTATGCGCGCGGAAGATCCGGGACAAAAACTTAAGACGCTGTTTTTCTAACTATTTGCTAGCCACTTTTTAGCGGGTGCCATACACGACTATGGTCTTGCCATGAGCTTCGAGTAAGCCCTCGTCCTCCAGATTTTTTAATACCCGACCCGCCATTTCCCGCGAACAGCCGACAAGTCGGCCAATCTCCTGGCGAGTCACCTTGATTTGCATGCCGTCGGGATGGGTAATAGCGTCGGGTTGCTCACACAATTCCATTACCGTGCGCGCCACCCGACCGGACACATCGACAAAGGCCAAGTCGCTCAATTTGCGATTGGTGTGGCGCAGTCGATCCGCCATCTGGTGGGCGATAGTGAACGCGATATCGGGGAACTGACTGCGCACCTGATGAAATTTGATGTAACTGATATGAGCCACTTCGCAGGTAGACTTGGCGCGAATTGCAGCGCAGCGCGGCTCTTCGTCGAGCTTGCTGAACAAACCCATCTCCCCGATGAAGTCGCCGGGGTTGAGGTAAGATGCAACCATCTCGTGGTCCTCGTCGCCCTCCAGTAGCACTGTTACCGATCCCTCCAGAATAAGATAGAGCGACTCACTTACAGCGCCGGCCTTAATAATGAGTGCCTTGGGACGGAAAGTTTCGCGCTCGCAATAATCGACAAATCGTTCAATATCAGGCATGGCCCGGATTAATTGCGGTTTTATCACGTCTGAAATTTCCTCCGCGGTAACTGCTGGTGTCGTCGACAGCAGGCCTAGTGTATCCCTATCGGCGAGTAACTCAACCTCAGATGATTGTGATAAGCTCGCTCGCCTTTGAGGAGATGGGTTCTGAAATGAAAGCGACGGTAAAATGGGTAGATGGCGCGATGTTTTTGGCGGAGTCTGGGAGCGGTCATACCGTGGTTATGGACGGCCCGCCGGATGCGGGTGGTCGCAATCTTGGTGTTCGGCCGATGGAGATGCTACTCCTCGGCCTCGGTGGGTGTTCTGCCTACGACGTCATGAGTATGCTGAAAAAGTCGAGACAGAATGTTTCAGGTTGCCGCACAGAATTGGAGGCCGAGCGCGCCGATGCGGTGCCTGCTGTGTTTACCAAAATTCATCTTCACTTTGTTGTTAGCGGCCGAAACCTGAAAGAAAGTCACGTTGCCCGGGCGGTGTCGCTGTCGGCTGAAAAGTACTGCTCAGCGTCGATTATGCTCGAGGCCGCTGGTGTTGAAATGAGTCACAGTCATGAGATCGTGGAGTTGGCTGAGTAAGAGGTTTCTTTAAACGCGGTAGCTGCTGCCAGTCATGAGCTTTGACACCGCGCCCATCACAGATTTTACCGCCGGTGGAAAATCAACTCCACCAGCCTCCAGGGCGCGATCGCCGTGGGTTTTTTCATCCTCCAGCATTTGAGTCAGTACGGCCCTGCTGCGCTCGTCCTCCGCTGGAATTTGTTCCAGGTGATCCTCGAGATGAGCACAGACGCGCTCCTCGGTAGCGGCGACGAAACCCAGGCTCCATTTGTCCCCAGCGGCCCCGGCAGCCGCGCCCAGCAAAAATGAGGCGCCATACCATAAGGGATTGAGTACGCTGGTCTGACTGCCCAGTTGGCGCAGGCGTTCTTCACACCAGACCAGGTGGTCGACTTCTTCCTGCGCTGCGCGATCCATTTCTTCACGCACGCCTGGCAGTTTGGCTGTCAGCGCCTGCCCCTGATACAAAGCCTGAGCACAAACCTCGCCCGTGTGATTTACGCGCATCAGTCCAGCAATATGGCGACGTTGTTTGCGGTCGAGATTAGCTTCGTCTGTTGCGGCCGCCGGCGAGGGGCGTTTCGCGGAGGAGCTTCCCTGGCTCAAGGTTTTGAGCACCAGGTCAGCACCTTCGATAAATCTGTCTATGCCGCTGATTCGACGTCCGTTCATGATCGTTTCCGGTGAGGGTTCGCTAGAAATTATACATTGCTTTCGCGTTCGATCGCACGCCAGGCAATGTCACTGCGATAGCTTGCATCCTGCCACTGGATTTGTTTTACCAGGTTGTAAGCCGCCTGTTGCGCGGCCGTTGCCGTAGTTCCGAGTGCGGTGGCACAGAGTATCCGGCCCCCGTTTGTTTCCAGACGGCCATCATTTGTGCGCGTGCCGGCGTGGAAGATTTTACAAGCCTCGTCTTGGCTTGTCGGCGGCAAGGTAATTTCGTCTCCCTTCGTGTAGCTACCGGGATAGCCGCCCGCGGCCATTACCACCCCGACCGCAATGCGAGCATCCCATCGCGTGGTTACCTCGTCGAGGTTGCCAGCCAGGGCACTTTGGCATAGTTCTACCAAGTCGGACTGTAGCCGTAGCATGATGGGCTGGGTTTCGGGATCGCCAAAGCGGCAGTTGTACTCGATAACACGGGGGCTGCCATCGGACCCGATCATCAAGCCGGCGTATAGAAACCCGGTGTAGGGATTTCCCTCGGCAGCCATGCCCGCAACGGTAGGTGCAATAACTTCGTCGAGTACCCGTTGATAAATTTCAGTAGTGACCACCGGTGCCGGCGAGTAGGCGCCCATTCCGCCAGTGTTGGGGCCGCGGTCGCCATCCAGCGCTCGCTTGTGATCTTGACTGGTGGCCATGGGTAAAACATGGGTGCCGTCGACCATGACAATGAAGCTGGCTTCCTCGCCCTCCAGAAACTCCTCGATTACAACGCGGCATCCCGCCTCGCCAAAGGCATTGCCCGACAACATATCGCGGACTGCGGTTTCGGCCTGCTCCAGGGTTTCGGCAACTATGACGCCCTTGCCCGCAGCCAGTCCATCGGCCTTGACGACGATGGGTGCGCCGCGCTCCCGCAAATAGGTTAGCGCAGGTTCAAGTTCCGCAAAATTCTGGTAGTCCCCGGTGGGGATATTGTGACGCGCCAGAAAATCCTTGGTGAAGGCCTTGGAACCCTCGAGTTGAGCCGCCCCGGCGTTTGGCCCAAAACAAGCCAGGCCCTTAGCCTGGAAATAATCTACAACGCCCTCGACCAGCGGTGCCTCGGGCCCAATGATGGTTAGCCCGACATCGTTCTCCGCAGCGAAGGCGCTTAGGCCGGCGAAATCCATGACATCGATATCGACGTTTTGCAGGCCCGGTTCCATGGCTGTACCGGCATTTCCTGGCGCCACATAAACAATTTGCACCAGAGGCGATTGTGCTGCCTTCCAGGCCAGTGCGTGCTCGCGTCCGCCGCTGCCGGTGATCAGTACGTTCATGGGCTAACTCCTGGGCTTTGGCTAGTGGCGAAAGTGACGCATACCGGTAAACACCATTGCCATATCGAACTCATCAGCTTTGGCGATGACGTCTTCGTCGCGAATCGATCCACCCGGTTGAATAACCGCGGCAATGCCAGCTTCTCCCGCATTCTCGATGCCGTCCGCAAACGGGAAAAAAGCATCGGAGGCCATGACCGAGCCGCGTACTTCCAGCCCGGCGTGTTCGGCTTTGATACCGGCGATACGCGCCGAATTAATACGGCTCATTTGGCCGGCGCCGACGCCGACAGTCTGACCATCCCTGCCGTATACAATGGCATTGGACTTGACGAACTTGGCAACTTTCCAAGTGAACAGTAAATCGCGTATTTCTGCTTCTGTAGGCTGACGTTTACTGACGATCTTCAAGTCGGATTGGGTCACCATACCCTGATCGCGATCCTGAACCAGCAGGCCACCATTGACGCGCTTGTAATCCAGTGCGGCGCCGCCGCTAGCCTGCCACGCACCACAACATAAAAGTCTTACATTACCCTTGGCAGCGACCGCCGCGATAGCCGCCGCACTGACCGCGGGTGCAATAATGACCTCGACAAACTGGCTGTCGACAATACGCTTTGCAGTGTCGCCATCGAGTTCACGGTTAAAGGCGATGATGCCGCCGAAGGCCGATTCTGGGTCCGTGGCAAAGGCGCGGTCGTAGGCCGTACCGATATCGGCTGCTATAGCCACGCCGCAGGGGTTGGCATGTTTGACGATCACACAGGCGGGTTCCTCAAAGTTTTTCACGCATTCCAGGGCGGCATCGGTGTCGGCCACATTGTTATAGGACAGCGCCTTTCCCTGTAGCTGTTTTGCAGTGGCAATGCAGGCTTCGGCTGGATTGGCCTCGACGTAGAAGGCCGCCTGCTGATGAGGGTTTTCTCCGTAGCGCATTTCCTGCGCCTTGCGTAATTGTGTGTTGAAGGTGCGCGGAAACGCTGTACTGCCACCCGCTACCAAGCGGCCGAAGTAGTTGGCGATGGCGCCGTCGTAGGCTGCCGTGTGCTCATAGGCTTTGATTGCCAAATCAAAGCGCGTGTCCAGCCCTGTTGCGCCCGCGTTGGCGTCCATTTCAGCAGTGATCCTGCTGTAGTCCGTGCTGCTGACCACGATAGCGACGTCGCGATGGTTTTTCGCCGCGGCGCGGACCATAGTAGGGCCGCCTATGTCGATGTTCTCGACGGCATCTTCGAGGCTGCAATCGCGGCGTGCCACGGTTTTTTCGAAGGGGTACAAGTTGACCACCACCATATCGATGGGATCAATATCGTGTTCGGCCATGGTGCTATCATCGATACCGCGCCGACCGAGAATACCGCCGTGCACCTTGGGGTGTAGTGTTTTCACTCGACCGGCCATCATCTCTGGAAAACCCGTGTAATCGGAGACTTCGGTAACCTCTATGCCGCTTTCCGAGAGCATCCGATAGGTGCCCCCGGTGGATAGTAGGGCAACGCCGTGGCGGCGCAATTCGGAGGCAAATTCCACAATACCCGCTTTATCGGATACGCTGATCAAGGCGCGCTTGATTGTTACAGCTTGGTTCAGACTCATTGGCAAAGGGCTCGGTAATATAAGAGAGGGGGAGGCCGGGGCATCCTGTTTCAGATCAGCTTGTACTGCTTCAGTTTCTTGCGCAGCGTGCCGCGATTCAAACCCAGCATGGTTGAAGCCCGGGATTGGTTATTGCGGGTGTAGCGCATGACCTGCTCTAGCAGGGGCGGTTCGATCTGCGACAAAACCATGTTGTATACATCTACTGCTTCCTGGCCATCCAGATGGGCAAAATATTCCTCCATCGCTCTGTCCACGCTCTCTCGCAGCGATGGCTGGCTGCCTTGCTCGCTGCTTTCAAACTCTGCGACATCGCTCTCGGCGAGGGAGAAAATGGTGGGAATAAGTGGGGCTCGCCCGGTTGTCTTCATGCGGCAATACCTCTGGATTCTGTCGGAGTTGCTAGGTTGTTTTCGCGGACGACCACATTCACAGCAAGGTAGGTGTTGATTGATTCGACCTGGAACTCGGGGCACTCGAGCGTGTTGAACTGTTTTCTAAACTCGCGATGGTGCTCGCCGGGCAAATACCAGGCCATGTGCTTGCGCGCAATACGGGTACCCATGTAATCCCCGTAGAATTGGTGAATGCTGCGCAAGTGGCCGTCTATTATTAGCGCCTGCTGTGCGGCGCTTGGAGCGTTTGTGTGTTGACCGGTCGCGAGATAGTCAGCAATTTGCCCACATAGCCAAGGCTGCCCCTGCGCCGCACGACCGATCATAATGCCATCGGCCCCGGTGGCGGCCATAACTGCCGCAGCTTGTTGTGGCGAGCAAATATCACCATTGGCGATAACCGGTAAGGTCACTGCCTGTTTGATTTTTGTGATGGTTTCGTATTCCACCTCACCGGTAAATCGGCAGGCCCGGGTGCGGCCGTGGACGGCCAGTGCTTGAATGCCAGCGTCCTCGGCAATTCGTGCAATAGCAACTGCATTGCGCTCCTCAGGTGACCAACCCGTGCGGATTTTAAGTGTGACGGGCACCGCTACGGCGCGCACCACGCTATTTAAAATGTCGGCGACCAGCGCCTCGTCGCGCAGTAACGCAGAGCCCGCTGCCTTATTGCAAACTTTCTTGGCTGGGCAGCCCATATTAATGTCGATAATTTGAGCGCCGCGATCCACGGCGCCTGCTGCTGCCGCTGCCAGCATAGCCGGATCGCTGCCAGCTATTTGAACAGTAATTGGTTGGGCTTCGCCCCGGTGATCCATGCGCCATTGCGATTTACGGGTATTCCATAATCGTGTGTCGCTGGTGAGCATCTCGGCCACCACCATGCCTGCACCGTGTTCGCGACACAGTTGCCGAAAAGGGAGGTCGGTGACGCCCGCCATAGGCGCGAGTACCACTGGATTGGGCAGACTGTAGGGTCCGATTTGAAGCATATCAGGCGGTGGTAAGGTCCTAGCTAACGGGCGACAATCATACGCGCTCGCCCTAATTGATAAAAGAGAAAGTGCCTATTTTTTCGCCAACCATTAATTATCAACCAATTTGATGAGATCCATTTGGTAGCGCTGGGCAAGCGGGCCGGGGTCGGCAAAATTGAGTGCGATATGAATATCGTAATCCGGCGGGATCATGCTTTCACCCGCTAACTCACCAGAGAGGTAGTCCGTCCCGGTAAACACTCGTTGGGCAACCACTCTGCCTTGGGTGTTACTAAAACGCATCGCCAGGTCCGGCAGGGGCTGTGGCTCTTGGGTGGTATTGCGCAGGATGAAATCGACCTGCAGTGCGTTGTTTCGAAGTGGATGAGATCGCACGATGAGATTGGATGTAATCAGGGGTTCGCGAAGGATGACCTCGGGTTCGCTACAAGGGATAACAGTGCAGATCTTCGTCAGCGCTGAAAACCCATCCGGGTGGTCCCAGAGTAACGCCCGATTGAACCAGCCAACTTGTGTAATCAGCAACAAGGCCGCTACCGTGGCTGGCAAGAGCTGGCCCCAGGTGGTTGTTCGGTGCGGTGGCGACTCGTGGTCCAGCGCGGTATAAGAATGGACTCCGCTTGCCCAGTCGCTGTCAGCTAGCGACCCCGAGCCTTGCTTATCGGCCGCTGTAATTTGGTCTGCGGAACTTTTAGAGGCGGCGCTGCAGTGGCTGCTGTCAGTGGTGTTGAAGCCTGTCACATTGGACTACCCGGACAACTTGCCATCGAGCCTTACCCACTCGTCTTGCAGCGCTGGGGTGTTGAAATCTATCGCGTGTTCATAGTGCCCGCGAATGCCTTCGTACTGGGAGTCGAGGATTCCCGACAAGGCAAGCTTGCCACCGGGCTGCAGCAGGTCCAGCAGTTGCCCGCTGAGCATGATCAGCGGTGCGGCCAGGATGTTGGCAACCACAAAGGCGGCGCTCAGATCAGAGGGCACCTCGGTGGGGAGCAGTACCGAGTAACGTTGCTGGGCAATATTGTTACGCTCGGCGTTGGCCCTGGTCGCAATCAGCGCTTGTGGATCGTTATCGATGCCAATCATGCGCTCCGCGCCCAACAGTAGAGCGGCGATGCCGAGAATACCCGAGCCGCAGCCGAAATCGATGATTGTCGCACCTGTTAGGTCCTGACTATCTAACCATTGCAAGCAAAGGGCCGTGGTGGGGTGGGTGCCGGTCCCGAAAGCGAGCCCCGGATCGAGTAATAGGTTTACAGCCGATGGTTCCGGTGGTTCGCACCAACTGGGGCAAACCCAAAGGCGTTTCCCGAAACGCATGGGATGGTAGTTCTCCATCCACTCACGCTCCCAATCCCGGTCCTCGAGAATCTCACCGCGACAGTGCATTGGGTCGTACCCAGCGGCGTGGATTGCCGCCAGTAAACTCGTTACATCGCTACTGGCCGGAAACAGTCCCGTTACCCGGGTTGCCTGCCACAATAAAGTGGCACCCGGTGGGGGCTCGAAGATGGGCTGGTCGGCGCTATCCTCCATCGTTACCGCTGCGGCGCCAAGTTCGAGAAGGATATCCTCGGCGCCGCCAGCTTCATTCGCCGCCGAGTCGATTCGAATTTGTAGCCAGGACATTTAGGCTAAGCTCTAGCGACTAAGCTTGTTTTCGAGGTAGTGAATGCTCACACCACCCTTCATGAAAGCGCTGTCTCTGACCAGGCGCTGTTGCAGCGCGGTGTTGTGGCTTATGCCGTCGATGACTAATTCGTCCAGCGCCCGACGCATGCGCACCAGGGCTGTTTCGCGATCGTCGCCGTAGGTGATGATCTTGGCAATGAGAGAGTCGTAATAGGGTGGCACCGTATATCCACCGTAGAGGTGGGAGTCCACTCGCACACCGTTGCCGCCGGGTGCATGGAAATGCGTGACCAGTCCCGGTGAGGGCAGAAAGGTCTTGGCGTCCTCGGCATTGATGCGACACTCGAAGGAGTGCCCTTTTATAACCACGTCTTCTTGCTTGATCGACAGCGGCATACCGCTGGCTATGCGCAGCTGCTCGCGGACGATGTCGACGCCGGTAACCATCTCGGTAACCGGGTGTTCTACCTGAACCCGGGTATTCATTTCAATAAAGTAAAACCCGCCATTTTCATAGAGGAATTCGAAGGTTCCGGCGCCGCGATAGCCAATCTTGATGCAGGCGTCGACACAGGACTGGGCAACGGCCTCGCGTATATCGTCTGGAATGCCCGGTGCAGGGGCTTCCTCCAGCACCTTTTGATGACGGCGTTGTAAGGAGCAGTCGCGGTCGCCCAGGTGTATAGCATGACCCTGTCCGTCGGCCAGTATCTGGACTTCCACATGGCGGGGGTTGCCCAGAAATTTTTCGATATAGACCTTGTCGCTGCCAAAGGCTGCTGCGGCTTCGGCCTGGGTCACGTGGATGGCATTAATCAGCGCGGGTTCACTTTGTACGACGCGCATACCGCGGCCACCGCCGCCCGCTGCTGCCTTTACAATCACCGGATAGCCAATGCCTCTAGCTATTTTTAGGGTGCGCTCATTGTCTTCGTCCAGGGCGCCGTCGGAACCAGGTACTGTAGGTACCCCGGCAGCTTTCATGGCTGTAATCGCCGAGACCTTGTCGCCCATAAGACGAATAGTTTCAGCACGCGGTCCGATAAATACAAAACCGCTGTTTTCAACCTGTTCGGCAAAGTCGGCATTTTCCGCCAGGAAACCGTATCCCGGGTGGATGCCTACAGAGGAGGTAATCTCGGCTGCGCTGATAATTGCCGGCACATTCAAGTAGCTTTCCGTCGATGGTGCCGGGCCAATACACACCGCTTCGTCGGCGAGACGAACGTGCATCAGATCTCGATCTGCCTGGGAGTGTACGGCGACGGTCTTGATGCCCAGCTCTTTGCACGCACGAAGAATGCGCAGTGCAATCTCGCCGCGGTTGGCGATGAGTACCTTGTCGATCATTGGCATATGCCTGTACCTGTTCTAGATAATAGTAAGCAGAGGTTGATCAAATTCCACCGGCTGGCCGCTCTCGACCAGAATGGCTTCAATGATGCCCGACTTATCGGCCTCGATTTGATTCATCATCTTCATGGCCTCAACAATGCAGACTACGTCACCGACTTTTATGGATTGACCTACCTCGACGAACGAGGGCGAGCTCGGTGAGGGCGAGCGGTAAAACGTGCCTACCATGGGGGAGCTAATGACATGCCCCGAGTTGACAGGGACCGCGGGAGCGGCGGGTGGTGCCGCCACCGGCGGAGCCACTGCGGCTACCGGTGCCGGCGCGGCAACCGGTGCGGCCAATACGGCGGGTACGCCGCGGCTAATGCGCACCGACTCCTCGCCTTCCTTTATTTCAATTT
The DNA here is from genome assembly GCA_047618115.1 of Halieaceae bacterium. Taxonomy (GTDB): domain Bacteria; phylum Pseudomonadota; class Gammaproteobacteria; order Pseudomonadales; family Halieaceae; genus CALJGI01. Next base: position 13,909 of record JBLHKV010000018.1, read on the forward strand.
CATTGATATTGGATTCTTCCAATAGCTCTATCAACTTCTTAACTTTGCGAATATCCATGCTGTGTCTCTTATTCGTTGATGATGTTCGTTGATTACTCGAGGTGCTTGATCGCGGCGCTCAGGGCCAACTCGTAGCCCTGGGCGCCCAGGCCATAAATAACACCCACCGCCACATCTGAAAAGTAGGAGTGAGCGCGAAAGGGCTCTCTGGCATAAACATTGGACAGGTGGACCTCGATGAACGGAATGGCGACACCAGTGATTGCGTCGCGCAGAGCGACACTGGTATGGGTGAAGGCCGCGGGGTTGATAATAATGAAGTTGATACCTTCTCGCCCTGCGTCGTGGACGCGTTCGATCAGTTCATACTCGGCATTGCTCTGCATGCTAAGCAGGTGGTGGCCGCTGGCTTTAGCGGCAGTCTCCAGTTGACGATCGATATCCGCCAAAGTGGTGGTCCCGTAAACAGCGGGTTCCCGGGTTCCCAGCAAATTGAGATTCGGTCCGTGTAGCACAAGTATGGTGGCCATACCGGGCAGGTCTCCATTTATTAACTGGGTCGATTGTGCATGAAATAGCTGTCACAGTCCACCTCGTAGCAATATTGCTGCACATTAATGGACAATGCCGACACGTTTGCGGACGTTTAGCAAATTTGGTGTTTTCCGTGCTGGGTGGGAATAAGTTGGTGCTGAAGCACCTAAAATTTTAAACTTCTGATAAAGTCGGTAGAAGCTAGCTAAAAATGGTCACATGTTCTGTAAAATAGCTGCTAGAGGCTATTGATGGCCTCGCGCACTATACCCGGTGTCAGTATTTGCGGCAAAATTAGCGCCGGCTTGCTCGGGTCGGCGGGAAACGCCAAATATAGAGGGATGCCTGTGCGATCGTAATCCTCCAGGAGGGCGGCGATGGTCGGGTCATAATTGGTCCAGTCGGCTTTCAGATAGGTGACCTGGTCGCTGTTCAGCAAGGCTTTTATCTCGGGCTGTGACAGCGTCGCCCGTTCGTTGGCGATACAGGTGATACACCAATCTGCGGTTACATTAAGGAATACCACCTGGCCCGATTCACGTAAACCGAGCAAGCGCTCCTGTGAATAAGCGCCCGTGTTCGTGTCGACATCGAGACTGGCCGCACGGGTTGGCAGATTCAACATGACCATCGCCGCCAGCGCCAGACACGCCAGTGCCCATGCCCTGCGCCAAAGGCTCGCCGACCACAGCCAAAGCGCCAGTGCCAGTGCCAGACATCCGATAAGAGCCATTGCCATGCCATCGACACCCGTTTGACGGCCGGCAACCCAGAGTAACCAAACCACCGTAGCGTAAAGAGGGAATGCCAGTGCCTGTTTCAGTAGTTCCATCCAGGGGCCGGGTTTCGGCATGAGCTCGCGAAACCGTCGCGAGTAGCTGAGCAACAACATGGGCGCCGCCATTCCCGCTCCCAGCGCGGCAAAGACCAGAAGTCCGACCTGGGGCGGTTGGGTTATGGCAAAGCCGAGTGCAGTCCCCATGAACGGGGCGGTGCAGGGGCTGGCGACTACCGTGGCCAGCACCCCGGTAAAAAAGCTTCCGGAGTAACCCTTTTGGTTGGCAAGGTCGTTGCCAACGCCCATCAGGCTGCCACCAAAGTGGACCAGCCCCGAAAGGCTCAGACCCATTGCAAAGAACAGGTAGGCAAGAGCGGTAATAAAGATGGGCGATTGCAGCTGAAACCCCCAGCCTACCGCCTGGCCAGCTTCCTTGAGCCCGATCAGTACAGATGCGATCAACACGAAGCTGACGACCACGCCGGCGGAATACACCCAGCCGTGGACATGTTTATTGTGGTCTTCTCCGCCGGCAAAACTCAACACCTTTAGCGAGAGAATGGGGAAGACACAGGGCATCAAATTCAGAATAGTGCCGCCTGCAAATGCCAGAACTATCATATACAGCAGCGTCGTCAGGGTTAGCGGCTGAGCTTCATCCTTGTCGGGTACTTGCCCCGTTTTTGGCGCCGCATCTCCGTTAACCTCGGCGCGTGTCGTGCGGGCAATCGTGCCGTTGACAGTATTGACACGAAAGTACTCGCGCTGCGGGGGATAACATAAGCCAGCGTCCGCACAGCCCTGCGAAGTGGCCACGAAGAGGAGCGACTCACTGGCACGTGCGAGTGTGAGGCTGATGTCGGCGTTGAAGTAATACACTTCCTGTTCGCCGAAATACTCGTCCTCATGACTTACCCCCACAGGGAACGAGGGCTCCACGGCAATTTCGCCCTCGGCGTCGCTGAGCTGCCACTTAAAGCGGCTTTGGTAGAGGTAGTAATCCGGTGCTATTTGCCAGTAAACGCGCAGAGTGGTTGGGTCGATAACGTCAACCGCGAGTTGATAGGCCTCTTCTACAGGTAAAAATGCTTCTGCATTGCTGCTGGCGTCGGCAGCAAAGGGATTGCTCTCCGCTTGGGCGATGCTCCAGATGGGCTGCAGACACAGCAACAAAACAACAAACAGGCGCATTTAGACTCCACAACTTCAGATCAGTGATGTTTCGACAGGCAAGCACTGAAATGTTTCCGCATCATCTCAGCTTTTTTGTACAGCTCATTGTACGTGGTTTTCGAGGGTTCGCCACCGGGAGGAAGCAAGCAGCCGTCTCTATTGCGGGCTGGGGACGGCTGATCTGCTGTGGGGGAGGTGATATAATGGCCGATCGATGTGTGAGGTGCCGATGATTCGATTTATACTACTTATGTGTGGCTGTGTTATAGGGTCCGCGTGGGCAGATAGTACGCTGACAGTGGAGGGTGCCTGGCTGCGAGCCACGCCTCCCGGCCAGCAGATGGCGGCAGGCTACATGGGCTTGATCAACTCCGGCACCACGGTGATCACTGTGGTGGGCGTCACCACAGACGTCGCTGCCCACGCTGAAATCCACCGCAGCACCACGCAAGACGGTATGAGTGGAATGCGCCCAGCAGGCCCTGTGTCTATTGCCGCGGGTAGTCACTATTTGCTGCAGCCAGGGGGCTCTCATCTTATGTTGATGGGTGTCAAGGATGCATTGGTGGAAGGTGATAGCATAGACATAGCGTTATTATTGGGCGATGGGACAACGTTGCTACTGACAGTACCTGTGCACCGCACAGCGCCTGGAGTACACAAGTGAGAGAGCAAGATGGCAGTTGAAGATGTAAAAGAAAATATCGCCGATAGCTGGGATGGATTTCGCGATCGTTTCTCCAGTGCCGGCAGTATCCGCGGATGGGTGGCGGCAATTGGAGTTTACCTGATTGTAGCCGTTGCCGTCGGAATATACTGGAGCGGCCAGCCCGATGCATTTGAACCCAGGCAGCTCAGCGGGATTCGGGCCAACGTGGTTGGTTCCACCACAACCTTGACGCTAATGAAGGTGACGACAACGTTACTGGATAAGCCCGGCGGTTACCTCACCAACGACATCTTCCCGCCCGGCGTGTGGCTGGACAATATTCCTAACTGGGAGTTTGGGGCGCTACAGCAATTGCGGGATCTCACCCGGGTGATGCGCGAATCCATCAGTCGCTCCCAATCACAATCCAGAGAGGACCCCGACCTGGCCCTGGCTGGGCCACGGTTTTTCTACGACCACAAAAATTGGGCGCTGCCGGCTTCGGAGTCAGAGTACCGCGACGGCATACGTTTTCTAGAAAGCTACCACAAGCGCCTGATCGACAGCGCAGATAGCGACGCTCAATTTTATGCTCGTGCGGATAACCTGCGAGTCTGGTTGGGTAGCGTTGAGAGCCGTCTCGGCAGCCTCTCGCAACGACTGACGGCCAGCGTTGGCCAGCGTCGTCTCAATACCGATCTCGCTGGTGATAGCGCTGCCACTCAGGCGACTGCCGGATCTTCAGAAATGGAAATCAAAACCCCATGGACTGAAATCGATGACGTCTTCTTCGAAGCGCGCGGCTCTACCTGGGCACTCATCCACTTCTTGAAAGCCATCGAGGTAGATTTTGCCGACGTGCTGGCAAAGAAAAATGCAAAAATCAGCGTGCAGCAAATTGTGCGCGAGCTCGAAGCCACCCAGGAGTCAGTCTATAGTCCGATAATTCTCAATGGCGGTGGATTTGGCTTTGTTGCCAACCACTCCTTGACCATGGCCTCTTATATCTCCAGGGCTAACGCAGCCATTATCGACTTGAGAGACTTGCTCTCTCAGGGTTAGTTGACGCTCCCTTACCTTCTGTAGCGCAATCGGGTTCCTGTCTCCAAAGAGAGCCTGATTTCCTCGGGGCTGAGCTGGTCCGGAAAATAGCAACCCGAGATCTTGGCGTCGATGATGCTGGCACCCTCGAGGTTTGTATTGCGAAAATCTATGCCCTTCAATTCAGAATTCCGGAAATAGGAATCACTGAAATCCAGCCCATCTGCATTGAGATTACGCAGGTCTCGGCCGCGGTAATCACCGCTTCGCAGGTTGGAGGTATCGATGGTTTCGCGTGCCACATTAAATTCGGCGATAAGCTCGTTGCGCAACATCTGATATAAAGGGTCTTCTGATATAGTAGGCTTGCCCATGACAGCTCTCTTATTTATCTCTTCCCTACAGGGTAGCTGAGCACGTCGTGGAATCACAGCCTGCCCTGGCTACTTTTTGAACCCGTGCACGGAAATTGATGGTGAGTAACGACCTCGAAGGCTTTATCTTGTCCCGCCACTGGCAAGACCGCCAGTCGGGTCTGGAGCTAGAGGTGTGGCTGAGTACCGCTTCCGGGGTGGTCAAACTAGTATTTGATCATCAGCAAAGTGTGTTCTTTGTGGAATCGCATTTGCTGGAACGTGCGCAGCAAGTGTTGCCCTCCAGCGCCAAGTGGCGAGTGAAGGGTCTGGAGTTAAGCAGTTTCGGCGGTGAATCCGTGCACGGTTTCTATTTCGATAGTCGCAAGGATTGTTATCGCGCCCGAGACTTACTCGAGGCACAAGACATCGAGGTTTTTGAAGGCGACATCAACCCCGTGGAGCGCTTTTTGATGGAGCGCTTTGTGCGCGGCTCGCTCCGCGCTCACGGTGAGTTGAAACAACTCCGACACTACTCCGAAATACGCAATCCCAAAGTGACTCACTCGAGTTGGCGGCCCGAACTTCGCATGGTGTCTCTGGATATCGAAACCGCCATCGACCACCTGGAACTGTACTCAATTGGCCTTTACTACGAGGAGGACGGCCGGCGGACTCGACGGGTTTTTGTCGTCGCCGATTCACAGCGCTGGGGTTCCGTGCTACCCGAGTATGCAGTGGCCTGCGAATCCGAGCGCCAGGTGCTTGCCGAGTTCCTGCTTTGGTTGGTCGAGTACGACCCCGATGTTTTGATCGGGTGGAATGTCGTTAACTTTGATATGTGGTACCTGCAACGGGTTGCCGACAAACACCGTATACCCTTCACCCTGGGCCGCGATGCGCGGGACGCGATCTGGCGAACGCTGGACGACGAGGGCGAGCGTCGCCAAGTATTGGTGCCCGGTCGGGTCGTGCTGGACGGCATCGAAGTGCTGAGAGCGGCAACCTACCGGTTTGAGAGCTACTCGCTTGAAAATGTCGCCAGAGAAGTACTCGGTTCCGGCAAGTTATTAAAGGGCAGCGGTCGCGGTGAGCAAATCACCGAGCTGTTCGAAAACGATAAGGCGGGCCTGGTGGTCTACAACATTCGCGATTGTGAATTGGTCTGGGATATTTTTCGCGAGCGGGGATTGCTCGATTTCGCAGTAGCGCGCTGTCATCTGACCGGCCTCGCCATGTCGCGCTTGGGCGGTTCGGTTGCCGCCTTTGACAATCTCTACCTGCCGCGCCTGCATCGTCGCGGCTACGTGGCACCGAACGCGAGTTCAATTCACCTGGATAGCCCCGGTGGCTTCGTTATGAGCTCGCAACCGGGCATCTTTCGGCATGTATTGGTGCTCGACTTTAAAAGCCTGTACCCCAGCATTATCAGAACCTTTGGCATCGACCCCCTGGGTCTGGCGCTGGCAGACAACGCCGGCGAGACCATGGAGGATGCGATTCCAGGCTACGATGGAGCCAGTTTCCCCCGTGAAGGTCACCTGCTGCCCGACATCATTAAAGAGCTCTGGGCGAGTCGCGACGCGGCCAAGCAGGCCGGCGATGAGGCATCGTCTCAAGCGATAAAAATTATCATGAGCTCGTTTTATGGCGTACTGGGCACACCGGGCTGCCGCTTCTTTGATTCGCGCCTGGCCAGTTCCATAACCCGCCGCGGTCACCAGATTTTGAAAGACACGCGCGACTGGATCGAGCAACAGGGGTTTTCGGTAATCTACGGCGATACAGACTCCGTATTTGTCTGGGTGGAACATGCCGAGAACGACGAGCAGGCCAGATCGGTGGGTACCGAGCTCGCTAGCGGGTTGAACCAGTGGTGGCAGCAGCGACTGCGCGAGCAGTTTGATCTGGACAGCGTGCTGGAGATCGAGTTCGAAACGCACTATCAGCAATTTCTAATGCCAACCCTGCGCGGATCTGAACAGGGGAGTGCGAAGCGCTATGCCGGCGTTGTAGAGAAGGGGGGCAAGCTGGAGCTGGTGTTCAAGGGTTTGGAAAACGTCAGGACCGACTGGACTCCGCTGGCTCGTGAATTTCAGATGGAACTATACCGTCGCGTCTTCTTCGACGAACCCTACGTGGAGTACGTGAAAGATGTCACCAACACTCTTCGCGAAGGGAGGGCAGATGACAAATTGATTTACCGCAAGCGCTTGCGCCGCAAACTCGGTGATTACCAGCGCAATATCCCACCGCACGTGCAGGCGGCGCGATTGGCCAGTGAGAGGGGCCTGGAAGTTCCGCGGCGCGGCGACTGGATAAGTTATGTGATCACCCGTAGCGGCGCCGAACCTGCAGATGGTCCGGTGGGAGCTTTGGATTACCAGCACTACATCGATGCGCAGCTGACGCCGGTGGCCGATGGAATTTTACATTTTCTGGGCACCAGCTACGCTGATATCGCCGGTGCTCAGATCAAACTCTTGTGATAGATGCCAGCTTAGCCGCGCTGGTTTTGAAAGGCCTGTAGCAACGCCACGTGCTGGTGTGCTGCCAGTCTTGGGCCGTATTGTGCAACGACCTGGGCCGCCCCCAGGCTGGCCAGTTCGCCGGCCTCGCGGTAGCTGTAGCCATGGGTGATGGCATATAGAAAGGCTCCGGCAAACATATCACCCGCACCATTAGTGTCGATCGCGGTAACCGCGTGAGCGGCAATTTTCGATAACTCCGTGCCATCGTAGACCAGCGAGCCCTCGGCGCCCAGCGTGATGGCAAAGGTGCGGGCGACTTTTTTCAGGGCGTCAACGGCGGTATCGAGATTATCGGTATCGGCCCAAAATTTAGCTTCAGCTTCATTGCAAAACACCAGATCGACGCCGTCCCCGAGCATCTCCTGCAGACCATCCTTGAAGAATTCGACCATACCAGGGTCGGAAAAACTCATGGCTGTTTTGACCTGATGCTGCTCCGCCAGCTCGCGGGTTTTTATCGCAGCGGCTCGACCGGTGGGGGAGGTCACCAGATAACCCTCCAGGTAGACATATTCAGAGTCGGCTATCGCGGCCGGGCTCAGCTCCGCCACCGATAGCGATTCGCTGATACCCAGATAAGTATTCATGCTGCGTTCTGCATCCGCGGTGATTAGCACCAGACAGCGACCGGTGATGCCCTCTTGGCGGTCGTCGCCAAGGTTGCAATCGACCCCGGCCTCGCGCATGTCCTTGACGTAAAAATCGCCATCGGGATCGTTTGAAACTTTACAGGAGTAGAATGCCTCGCCACCAAAGTAGCTCGAGGCGATGATGCTGTTGGCGCCGCTGCCGCCGCTGGCGCGACTGGCGGCGACCAGGTGGTTGCTCAGGAACTTGATTAGCTCTGCTTGACGGGGTGCGTCGACCAGGGTCATCAGGCTTTTTTCCACGCCCATTGTGTTGAGTTCCTCGTCGCTTACCTCAATCTCGGTGTCGACCAGAGCGTTGCCAATTCCATAAACGTGATACTTGCGCATAACTGTCCTGTTGTGAGGGCATAAACTGCGGAGCCCATAAATAGCGGCGCTCATTATCGCGGCTGCCCGGCTTGCTGTACACTGCGTGCCGATGAAAAGTCTGCTCTCATTTCTATTTAAACTATCTTTAGTCGGCGCTGTTTTGTTTGCAATGGTGCTGGTTTATCTCGATGGTACTATTCGCACCACCTTCGAGAAAAAGCGCTGGGCACTGCCGGCGCAGGTTTTTGCGCGGCCGCTGAACCTATACTCGGGTAAGTTGCTACCACTTTCGGCGCTGGAACTGGAGATGAAGAGTCTCTCCTACCGTCGCGTGGATCGGGTCCGCGATAGTGGTCAGTATTCTGTACATAGCGGTGAGGTAGAAGTTTTTTCCCGGGGCTTTCAATTCTCCGATGGCGTCGAGGCACCTCGACATCTGTCTTTTGGGGTGGTTAACGACCGCCTCCAGAACCTCCAGTCTCGCAGAAACGGCACACGTTCGAAGCTAGAGCTGGTGCGGCTGGAACCGGCGAAAATTGGAGGAATTTACCCGCGGCACGGCGAGGATCGACTGCTGGTGAAGCTGGATCACGTACCGCCCACGCTGTTAAACGGTCTGGTGGCGGTTGAGGATCAGCGCTTCTATAGCCATATTGGTATTTCTCTGGCGGGCATCATCCGGGCCTTTCTCGTTAATGTGCGGGAGGGCGCAATGGTGCAGGGCGGCAGCACGCTGACCCAGCAATTGATCAAGAACTACTACCTGACCCGCGACAAGACCCTGTTGCGTAAGGGTATCGAAGCACTGATGGCCGTGTTGCTGGAAATTCACTTCGACAAGGGTGAAATTCTGCAGGCGTATCTAAACGAGGTGTATCTCGGTCAGGAGGGACCTCGGGCCATCCATGGCTTTGGCCTGGCTAGTCAGCATTACTTCGGCCTGCCGATCAATGAGATTGGCCTGCATCAACAGGCGCTTTTGGTGGGTATGGTTAAGGGCCCATCTTATTACAATCCAAGGCGCAATCCGGATCAGGCTCGGCAGCGACGCAACCTGGTGCTGGATATAATGCTGAGCGAGGGCGTAATAAACGAGACCGAAAATGCGGTTGCCAGCGCCATGCCGCTGGGCCTGAACGGAACCAGTAAGAAAAAGACCACCGTGTACCCCGCTTTCATTGATCTGGTACGACGGCAGCTGCGACTGGAATACAAAGAGGAGGATCTGAGCACTCTCGGACTCCGAATATTCACCACCTTCGATCCACTGGTACACGATCATGCCGCGGCCAGCGTCGAGCGCGTAATGTCAGGTATCGACCCCAAGGAAAAACTGGAAATCGCCATGGTGGTTACCGCCGTCGACAGCGGTGAGGTCAAGGCTGTTATCGGTGGGCGCCAGACTCAGTACGCCGGTTTCAACCGGGCGCTCGACGCGGTGCGCCCGGTTGGATCCCTGTTTAAGCCCGCCATTTTTCTGGCGGCACTAGAACAACCAAACCTATACACCCTGGCAACGCCGATCAGCGATGAGCCCTATGCAGTCGACGATGGTGCAGGCCGCAGTTGGGAGCCTCGTAATTTCGATCGCAAATCCCACGGAGAGGTGCTGCTGCACCGTGCCCTGGCGCAATCATACAATCAGGCGACGGCCCGCTTGGGAATGGAGCTGGGGCTGGAATCCGTGATCAACATGTTGCACCGACTCGGTGTTGATCGCGAGCTCCCACCCCTGCCCTCGCTGTTATTGGGCAGCGCTGGCTTGTCGACAATGGACGTGACCGGCATGTACCAGACGATCGCCGCCGGTGGCTACCGTCTCCCTCTGCGCTCTATTACCGATGTAGTGGATGCCGAGGGAAAATTATTGAAGCGCTTTCCATTGCGCTATGATCGCGCGGTATCGGTCGAATCCATGCACCTGCTTCATTACGCGATGCAGGAGGTGATGCACGAAGGCACGGGGCGGGGCGCCTATCGGGTGCTGCCTAAAGAATTTTCGGTGGCGGGTAAAACCGGCACCACCAATGACCTGCGAGATTCCTGGTTTGCCGGATTCAGCGGCGATTTTCTAGCCGTGACCTGGATCGGGCGAGACGACAACGGCCCGACCGGATTAACCGGCAGCAGCGGTGCATTGCGCGTGTGGGCCGACTTCATGTACTCCGCCAGCAGCCGGCCATTGGCCTATCGGGTGCCCTCCGATATAAGCCATGAATGGATAGACAGCGAGACCGGACGTCGCAGCGAAGAGTCCTGTGGTAATTCGCGTTTGCTGCCTTTTGTCAAAGGCAGCGCACCGACACTGCGAACCGAATGCGCTGAAAAGAAAAATAATAAGACAACAATCAAAAGTTGGTTCAAGGACTTGTTCAAATGGTAGCAACACAATACAGCGCAATCCCTACGCGGAAATTACTGCCACTATTTGTGTCAGCTCTTTTACTATTGTCAGCCTGCGCCGAACAGCCCTATCAACGCTCTCCGGTTGAATGGCCCGTGGAGGGCAGCGAGTCACCAGAACCGGTAACGCCCGCAGAGCCATCAAGCTCCGTGCCCACGCCACAGCCCGAGCAGCAAAGCAGTGGCGCGGTTGATCTGTTACTGCGTGCGGCCAGCGCTGAACTTCGCGCCGGAAAGACCGTGGCTGCCGTCGGAACACTGGAGCGGGCGTTGCGAATAGCACCCGCGAACGCCTCGGTGTATCTCGCTCTGGCTGAGGTTTATCTGGATCGCGGCGACTCCGAATTGGCAAAAAATATTGCCGGTCGCGGCTTGCTGTATTGTGAGTCGCGCAGGCAGTGTAGCGAGCTCGAAAGAATTGCGCATTAAGCCGCACATTATTGGAAGAAATTATGGATAAGGACATTACCCAGGGCCGCTATCGGCACTACAAGGGTCAGTACTACAACGTACTGGGTACCGCGCGCCACTCCGAAACCGAGGAGGTGCTGGTGATCTACACCACCGATTACGGCGACAAGAGCAGTTGGGCGCGGCCCTTGTCCATGTTCACCGAAAATGTAACGGTCGATGGAGTGTCTCAGCCGCGA